>JBFKOL010000409.1:0-3415 GCA_041628815.1 Saprospiraceae bacterium
AAGTCATACTTGACATATGCCCTTATATTGATACTACAATCAGGATTCCACCTGAATGGTCATACACAAGATTTTTCATGGGCAAAACAGGCAGGTGGGACTCAATCAGATCTTGTAGCTAGTATTTCCACCGATGCCACCGGTAATAGCCATGTAATAGGCGTATTTCAAGGATCAGCCACCTTCGGAGGAACTACACTGACCAGTGTTGGAAATTTCGATATTTTTATAGCGAAATATGGCGCTGATGGTAGTGTAATCTGGGCAAAACAGGTGGGTGGAACTCAATTAGATAGAGGAGTTGGTATTTCCACTGATGCCGGTGGCAATAGCTACGTAACGGGTGGATTTCAGGGAACAGCCACTTTTGGTGGCTCTATGCTGACCAGTGTTGGATCCGTTGATATTTTTATAGCGAAGTATGACATCAATGGTAATGTTCTCTGGGCAAAACAGGCAGGTGGGACTCAAACAGATTTAGGAAATGCTATTTCCACCGATGCCAGTGGCAATAACTATGTAACAGGTCAATTTAACGGCATGGCCATCTTCGGAAGCGCTACACTGACAAGTGTTGGATCCGCTGATATTTTTATCGCGAAGTATGACACCAATGGCAATGTTCTCTGGGCAAAACAGGCAGGTGGGACAGATTTTGATTCCGGAGTTGGTATTTCCTCCGATGCCAGTGGCAATAGCTATGTAACAGGTGGATTTCAGGAAACTGCCACTTTTGGAGGCACAACGTTGACCAGTGCTGGGGATTCGGATATTTTTATAACCAGGATTGATGCTCCAACGATTATTCCCACTCTCTCAGAATGGAGCCTCATCATACTGAGTCTTGCACTTCTCATCTTAGGTTCTCTTGTGCTAAAGGAGTCTGATGTTTCTGTTTTGGGAAGGGTGAAGGTTTATTAAAATCATAAGAGATGCCTTCATCGGATAGGCAGAAGAAATACAGTTATTCTTACTTATGTGAAATATACATTTAGAGATACGGGTGAGTTCTAAACAATATCAAAAGAAAATGTTCATCACTCAACACTAACATTTAACCTTCCTTTTTTAGCACTGATCAAATCATTCAAATGATTTTTTGAGGTTGCAGGGTTTACAAACTATTTCATTTAGCTGTAATTTTTACACCTTTTAATCGGAGATATCTGTAAACCGTCGGTTTGGATATTCCCAATTGGTTACAAATCTGAGCTAAGGAGAGCTTCCCTTCTTTATAAAGAGTCACAGAAGCCAGAGCCTTGTTTTCAGATTGCCGGGACAGCCCTCTTGGTCTACCTCCAATCCTTCCACGAGCTCTTGCAGCTTTCAAACCAGCAAGAGTTCTCAGCCTGATAATATCTCTTTCAAACTGGGCTACAGCAGCAAAGATGTGAAAGGTGAACTGTCCAACGGGGGTTGATGTGTCGATTTTATCTTCAATGCTGCTGAAGCCAACTTCTTTGGTCTCAAAAACATTGATCAGATCAACCAAATCCCTGAGGCTTCTGCCAAGTCTGTCCAATTTCCAGACCACTACTTGGTCTCCTTTTCTGAGCAGGTATTTAAGTTCATCAAGCCCCGGTCTTTTGGATTTGGAGCCGCTGATGTGGTCGGTAAATATACGTTCACATCCAGCCCGTTCAAGGGCGTCCATTTGTAGGTCGAGATTCTGTTCATTAGTAGAAACTCTTGCATATCCTATTCTCATAACATTAGATTTTGGTGAAATGAGAATATCAGGGTTTAAGACACATCAAAGTGTAAAAAGAAACGAGGGTATTATGTTACAATTTAAAAAGTAAAAGCAATATCTATTTTATGAAGGACGACCATGATTGAACAACGGTTCGATGGTATCCGGCGTGGCCGACCTTGTGGAGGCCATGATCGTCATATCGATTGTTAGCCTTTCGTTGTCTCTTTTCAAAATCATTTAGTTTCTTTTCAATTGCCAAAGTAATTACCTCAATCGAACTTTCTCTTCTTCCAGCTTTGCAAGCATCTCCTTTGCTGATTTTATTCTTCCTAAATTTTCACTAGAAATTCTCTTCATCGTATAAATCATCGTGTTTAATGGTAATAAAAGGTCATTTTGAGATCTTATGCCATTGATAATATTATCCGGATTTATTTTATAGTTAGACAATACTTCCACTCTTTCTGTCGAATCAAGATTAGATAAATTAAGAAGCGTAGGATCCAACAGTGCAAGTTTGACATCATCCAGAGCATATTTTGCCCTCAATTTCCCCTGCCACAATTCGTCGTACCATCCAAGTCTTGAATAATAATTAAAGATTTCGCGCTTTAAATCTTCATTTTTGATAATTGAGGTCTTACCGGATGACTTAATGTCTTCAATAGTAAATTTGTTTATTGTAGGCGCTACCATAAAGCTTGCTCGTTGAATACTTAGTAATAACAATAGTGTATCACTTTTAATACGCGCACCGAGGGGTTCTAATTCCAACTCTTTAAAATTTTGATCAGACTGATGAATATGTTTCAAATTTTGAGCGGCCCTTTCATAATGGTTGTTCCCTCTTTCATTGCGAACCAGGTTTTCTATATCAGCATTGATATCCTTGATTAGTCCATTTAGGTATTTTTTGTATTGAATACTATCCTTTCTTGACTCATTCCAGTTGTTGACTTGCAATGCTAATAAAATACCGATCATGACAAGTAAAATCTCACCGATTGCATATAATAGATACTTCCGAGTGCTGCCAGAATTAATCAATGACTTTCTTACTTTTCTGAGGAACGTGAGCATCCACTAAAGATAGTAAACGGATGAGATGTAAAAGAAAAAGGTTCGGGAGTAACACAAAAGGTTCGTTATTCTTTACTGAGAATAGAAAAAATACTAAGCCCTTTGAATTATCCAAAAATTGCAAATCCCGTCTATTGGAAGGACCGAAAATCAATATTTTATTGAGCCACCTTCGTTTTTACTTTGGCGGCCAAGGAATGTCCGAACTAAAGCTTCCCGATTTGTCCAACTTGAAAGATTAAATCCTGACTATTACATTTAGGCATGTACAATTTGTTACCCGCAACCCGCAACCCGCAACTCACAAACTTTCCACCTTTTCCAGTGCGTGGATGGTGCCCTGAACGGCTCCGGAAAAAGTTTTCCCTTTTTTGTCTTCCAGTTGATATTTGATTTCGACGATCCAGGTAGGCTGGAGATCGGGAATTTCGAGGATGACTTCATTATCGATTTGGATCTGAATTTTCCCTATTTCCAAGGTTTTTTCATCATATCTCTTTGAACCATAACTACGTGTACGTTTCAATTCCCAGGTATTAATCTGGTAACGTGTCGGATCCATGGCAATCCTCTTATTGAGAGGAGAAGAAAAGCGCATCACGATGGATTCCTCACGAAATTTTATTTCGATAGGAAGAT
>JBFKOL010000410.1:0-3393 GCA_041628815.1 Saprospiraceae bacterium
GACATCTAAATGACAGATAATGATATCGAAATTCCGTTTTCATGGTTAATTTTTCACTTCATAAAGAGGCGTCATCGGGATAATGGCCATCAAGATTTATGTGCGAATCATGAGATCGTTTGCGACTGTGAGCCAGAGGTTCTATTTTCGTTGCTTCAGTTTCATTTAAGAGCAGTTAAAAAGTATGAAAAACAACAATAATTCTGATTCCCGAAGGAAATTCATCAAGCAAACCGGCGCTGCCAGTGCAGGATTCTTTATCGTTCCCCGACATGTGTTGGGAGGTAAGGGTTTTACGCCACCAAGTGATAAACTAAACCTTGCTTCTATCGGAGCTGGTGGAAAAGGATGGTCAGATATCAGAAATGCTTGGAACGAGGGATCGGAAAACGTTGTCGCCCTGTGTGATGTGGATAGGGTGCGATGTGAAACGGCAATCAATCAATTCCCGGACGCAAAATTTTATAAGGATTTCCGAATCATGTTCGACGAGATGCGAGATGACATCGATGCGGTCACAATTTCTACTCCTGATCATGTCCATGGAGTTGCGGCGATGGCGGCCATGGAGAGAGGGATGCACGTGTATGTTCAGAAGCCATTGACGCACAACATATATGAGGCCCGTAAACTGACAGAGGGAGCACGCTATTACAAGGTGGTTTCGCAGATGGGAAATCAAGGCGCTTCAAATCCCGGCCAGGACCAAATGATCGAATGGTTCAAAGAAGGTCTCATCGGTGACGTTCATACCGTTCATGTATGGACCAACCGGCCAGTATGGCCGCAGGGTATCCCGGTGCCAACCGAAAAAGTGGATATGCCTGGTCATCTTTCTGTTGAGGACTGGAATCTTTTTATCGGTCCCGCGGAATACGTCGATTATCATCCTCTTTACCACCCTTTCAAGTGGCGTGGATGGTGGAATTTTGGTACCGGAGCGCTCGGTGATATGGGTTGCCATCTTATGGATCCTCCTTTCCGCGTATTACAGCTGGGATACCCGACTGAAGTGGAATGCAGCGTGGGTCAGGTCTTTAAACGCGATTGGGTTCCAGAGCATATTCCAGAAGGATGTCCTCCTTCTTCGAGCGTTCAGCTTAAGTTTCCTGCAACGAATGTTAACAACTCTGAAATAACATTGTATTGGACCGATGGGGGCATTCGGCCTTTCCACCCTGATCTCATTCCAGCAGATGACTACCTGGGTGAGCCCAGTAGCAACAACGGTGTCATCATGATAGGTACAAAAGGTATAATGACCTGTGGCGTCTATGGTCTAAATCCAAGATTGTACCGGAAAGGCGAAGAAGTCCGCACAATGCCGGAAGACTATTCTTCCGGCCGACCTTTTGAAAGTTTTCCCGAACATGGTCATCAAAAAGCATGGACGACAGCGTGTAAGGCAGGATTTGGAAGCAGTGAACATCAAGCGCTGACATCTTCCTTCGATTATGCGGGACCATTAACGGAAACAGTTTTGATGGGAAATCTTGCCATTCGAAGTTACTCGCTTATTGACCAGGATGAGAGAGGACGTCGTAACTATTATGGCCGTAAGAAACTGTTGTGGGACGGTAAGAATATGAAAATTACCAATTTTGAAAGTGCCAACCAGTTTGTAGGGAGAAATTATCGAGAAGGCTGGAAATTGATCTGATCACTCAACACGAAGTGTTAAAGCACCGTGATTTTGTTGATTCGCATCGGTTGACGTTATTGTTTGAATCGATCAATTTGACAGGATGGCACGAATGTCTCGAGTCGCGTTATCTCTCGCTCTGAGGACCTGTTGTCTACATTTCTATTATGCACATGGGCCGTCCATCATAGGTATTGAAATACGAGGCCATCTGCTTAAGGGACATTATGCACAATGGAGGTCCAATCTGGAAATTATCCCCAGACGGTAACTTACATAAGGTGCTGACCAATGAGCATTGCCATTACATCTTCAAAAAAAGACAACAGACAAGAGAGTTTCCCTGCATCTTGAATGATGGTTTCTGTTATACTATTCACAATGAGTGGTGGCACTTGGTTTCGATTAAAAATACCGAAAACACCTACCTTTCTTTAGACACATTTCAATCACTTTTTACGCGATTGATGTGATTTTTTTGACTTTGTGTCGAATAATCTTACTAAAGAAGCCTTCGACATGGTCGATTTCACAAAAGCCGAAGGATTCATTAAGGTCCTGGAAAATCACTCGGCACTCATACGCAAAGTTTGTCGCGCGTATGCCTTCACCAAAGAAGATAGAGAGGATTTATACCAAGACATCGTCGTACAGCTGTGGCGCTCATTCGACAACTACGATCCCAGCTATAGGTACTCCACCTGGATTTATCGAATTGCCCTCAACGTAGCCATCAGCCGATTGCGAAAACTGAAAAAAAGGGAAGATTGGAAAAGCATAGAAACTTTTGCCACGAATGATCGTGAAGGCGGAGATAGTAAGGAACTCATAGACCAGCTCTATGCTTTGATCCGCGAAATGCGTCCCTTGGATCGGGCATTAATGCTTTTATACCTCGAAGACAACAGCCATGCGGAAATCGGTGAAATTCTCGGGATCTCAAAAAGTAATGTAGGAACAAAAATTAACCGCTTGAAAAAGCTTCTTCAAAAAAAGTTTAACCAAAAAAAATAACAAAATGCAATTAGAAGAAATTAAGCAAATCTGGACTCAGTCGGATCACGGGTCTTTGACACCTTTAGATATTAAACGAGATCTGCTCAAGGAAGTAAGCATCCATAAAATCAAGGGGCTTCTGTCGGAGTTTACACTTACCACCTGGCTGGAGCACATAGTAACCACGATTTTCCTAATGCTGACGCTTCGTTATATCGTCCTTCATATGCACGACGTAAAATTTGCCTCGGCCGGATTGATATTGGCTTTACTATTTGCCTACGATGTATTCTGGAGTTGCAGGCATTTATACTCGATTTACACAATAAACTACAATACACCCGTTGCAATTCTCCAGCGCAAAATAGGTTCTTTCCTTCGCCATGAAAACCGGGAGCGCAGGATGTTAATCTGGATGGTTCCCGTGTTCTGGGTGTGTTTCTTAATTGTATGTGCCGACGCATTCTTCAAGGTCGACCTTTTTGAGTTGCCAGTTTTTCTCCTGGTTCAGTTTATTGCGGCAGGGATATTGGGTGTGACTGTTGTATTCACCCTCAAATCGTTTCGGGACAAGGATTTGGAAAAGGCTCACGGGTTTTTAAAAGAGATCATCGATTTTGAGCGCGAATAGTACAGGGATAGATAACAGTTTTGGACAACTGAGGTTGATCCTCCATTGTATATAGTCTGCACTGAAATTGAACAGGTTCACTGTGCCATTGAGGATCGGTGCACCTGTTTTTACTTGTATATCA
>JBFKOL010000411.1:0-3370 GCA_041628815.1 Saprospiraceae bacterium
GCTTCATTCTTCCTCTTCTTGGTTTGGCGTGACCTATCAGGAGGACAAGCCTGCTGTAGTCAGCAGATTGAATGACCTGGTCACGAAAGGAACCTATCCTGCCAATCTGTGGTCAGCTTAGAATATCAGATTTTTTAAATCGAGGAACACTGTTTTATAGACACCACTGCTGTCACTCGTAAAATAAACTTCTTTATTGGCAGAAGAGTGGATTACAAAGTCTTGGTCCGATGTTCCAGGAAGATAAGCAGTCACTTCTATGTTCGCACCCTGACTGCTGACCAGTGTAAGAGATTCCGTGATCCTTCCTGATAGACTTTGCCCGGAATCGTCAAAAGTAGTCCCGTTGATGGTCTGGAGTTTGCTGATATACTGGGCTGTGGTTAACGAATCCAATGAAGCTTCACCGGTGGACCACAGGTTTTCATTTTTATGGAGTTGTACTTCTTGTTCAGGTCCTTTATAAATGATGGTTATCCAGTCATGAGGCCCGGAACCTATGATCGTTTTATCACGGAAACTCTCAAAGGACTGGTCAAAGCTTAACCCCAAAAAGCCTTCCACAACATAAGTGTCTTCTTCGTCGAATCTGCGTACATAGGAAAGTGGTTGCCTGGTCTGCTGATTAAAATTAAAACGACCAATTACAAAATCTGCTTCCTTCCTGCTGCCAGACCGGACCTCAACACGCGTTCCTTCTTCAAGAGACACACCATATTCCGGGAACTTGTCCCTGTCTTTTGATACGATCCTTCGTGGTTTGATCGATACCAATTCTCCGAGGAGGGATTTCACTACATTGGGAGCGGCCGTGGCACTGACGTCACCGGAGAGCACCCTCCATCCATCCGATGCCTTTGATAATACCATAGCAGGTCCTTGGTTTTTAGGAAATATTTTTATCTCCGTAACCTCCGACGTATCTAATGCGATGAGTTCGCGATCAAAGCTTCGGGTCGTTCTTCTGTCGAATAACTCTGAGGCTGCAAAAGCAATGAGTAATAACAAAAAAATGATCAGTAGGGTCTTATTACTTTTCATGTTAATTCTTGTCTCATAAATAGGAAGTCATCATCCTTCTCATTCGATTGCGTCTGTTGCTCTGTGTCCTGATAATTCCAAATGCGATAACCAGTATTATCGGTAACAAGAAACTTACCCATTTAATCCTGGCCTGAGCACTTTCTTCCATTTCCTTGATGGGTCTTGTCGTGACTCCTTTGGTACGCAAATCAATCAATCCGGTATCATCAGAAAGAAAATCCACAGCATTGACCAATAGCGAGACATTATCAGGAGTCTGTCCTCTTCCCTGAGCCCCTATGGGGAAGTCTCCATCCGCGAAAACCACTACCGACCCGCGACCGGGACGTTCCAGCAATGCCCCAACAGTCTGGGCAGCAGCATTAAAGTCAGAATTGGTCCATCTTTTTTCAATGTCGAAGTAGACCGGAGGACGCTGGATGCCGCTATTTTGAGAGGTTCGGACCAGCGGCGTAAAGCTTGTTGAGGTATCGGCCAATGGTTCTATACTACTCACAAATTGAAGTACTACTTGTTCGAGACCTTCCGTGATGGGATGATTCTCAAAGTTGGTAATCATAGGAAAGTATGGGAATTCGACATTGGAATTGATGGTAAAGAATCCCTGGCGCTGTTGAACGGTTATCGATCCTGAGGTGGCGTCCACGACAAAATCGCTATTGACCCGGGCACCCAAGGTCTCAATGATACTTTCAACACCCGTGTATACAGCTCTACCTGATACACTCTGAAAATCTCCTTCTACTGTATTGATCGCCAATGCGAGGTTTCCCCCAAGATTATTAAAATCAAGCAATTGGTTCAATGCAGCCGGAGGAATGGTGTCCACCGGTCTGATCAATGCCACAGTTTCAAATCTTGGATCTATGCCATTTTCGGCATCGAGTGAAATCGCCTCCACATCGTATTGGACGCTCAATGCCTGGATCAACAAATTGAGATCTTGGAAATTGGGCGTTCCAAAGCCCTGTACAATGCCAATATCAGGTTTATCAACATTGGACACTTTTTTTATGGAAGTGGTCAATATGTATTCCAATGCCCCTCCTGGGGGAATATAGCTGATCACATCCCTTTGGTCACCGGCAGTTACTATGGCTCCCATGAAAGCTTTCTTTTGGGCCACTTCGTCCTTTTCACGGACATTGATCAGCAGAGGTGCGATGCCGCTCTGGACTGCTTCCTGTTCTATGGCCGGATCTTCTGCCGGGTCGATGAATTCATAATTGACCATTTCGCCAGAGCGAACGCTGTATTCCGTAAGAAGATCCCTTATATCGCTGTAATTTTTTAAATATTGCTGAGGGAGGTCTTTCGTGAAATAAGCAGTTACCATCACAGGTTCGGGGAGGTCAGAGAGAATATTCTTAGTGGCACGGCTCAGAGTATACTGTTTGTCCTTGGTGGCATCTATCCTGAAGAAGTACCGGTGGGTCAACAGGTTTGCCAGGAGTATAATACCGGTAAGTAATGCAAGCCTTGTGAAATTTTTCATTTCAATTTCTTTTACCAATCATATGTTCTGAAAATAGCAAGCCCATGAAACCAATAGACAGGAAGTAAATCACATCCTTGGTATCGATAACCCCTCTTGAGATAGAGTTAAAGTGGTTGCTTAAGCTCAGCGATGTAAATAGTTCTCCCAACCATCCCCCGGCGTTCTGGCCCAGGATGTCAAAAATGAATTGGAACAGTATACCTATCAACAGGGCCACCAGAAAAGCGACGATCTGGTTGTTTGTGAGGCTGCTGGCAAAAAGTCCAATTCCTATGAACGAGAAGCTGATAAGCGCCAGTCCGAGATAGCCGCAAAGCGCAGCACCATGATCAAAATTGCCCAGCCGACTAACGCTGATATAGTATATGGATGTAATACCGAGGGCTATCAAGACCAGAAGGAATGCTGCCAGGAATTTACCCGTTACCAGCTGCCTGTCCGTCACATTTTTGGTCAGGAGCAATTCGATGGTACCCGATCTTTTTTCCTCCGCCAACATGCGCATGGTTATGGCAGGGATGAAAAAGAACAAGGTCCAGAGAGCCGTCTGGAAAAATACCAGTAAGTCGGCCTGCTTCCTGAAAAAAACGTCACCATTCCCGCTCAACCAGGTAAAAAAGCCTGTAAATGCCAGGAAAGAAATTAATAAAATGTAGGCCACCAGTGAATCGAAGAAGGAGGCCAATTCGCGCCGAGCAATGATCCATGATTGTTTCATAAGCTATTGGGTTCAGTTCAATGTGAGATCCCTGAAAATGTCTTCTAGTTTGGTTTCTTTTGACGTAAGTTCTGTCATGGTCCATCCTTTTTCCACGCAAAGTTTGAACA
>JBFKOL010000412.1:0-3348 GCA_041628815.1 Saprospiraceae bacterium
CCAAAGCGTGCCACGACCACGCCACCTACAGCCTCGGCTCCAGATTTATCTAATATTCCACGTCTCGTAGCAGGGCCCAGGTATACTTTACCGACATCCTTTATTCGTATCGGCACATTGCCATCAAGCCGGATCACACTTTCTTCTATGTCGGACAGCTTTTTCACATAACCAAGTCCGCGAACGAAGTATTCCGCCTGGTTGATTTCAATGGTTTGGGCCCCTATGTCGAGATTGGAAGAACGGATGGCCTGCATTACGTCGGTAAGGCCCAGTCTTTTTGATTTCAGCACGGCAGGGTCGACATCTACCTGGTATTCTTTTACAAAACCACCTATGGAGGCCACTTCAGATACACCTTCTGCTGAAGCCAGTCCATACCTGACGTAATAATCCTGGATACTTCGAAGTTCGTGCATGTCCCATCCTCCTGTAGCATTTCCCTCCTGGTCACGTCCCTCCAGGGTATACCAAAAAATTTGTCCCAAGGCAGTAGCATCGGGACCAAGAGTGGGTTGAACACCGTCCGGCAAGACATTGGCAGGAAGCGCATTGAGTTTTTCAAGTATCCTGGATCGACTCCAGTAGAATTCGATGTCTTCGTTGAAAATCACATATATACTCGAAAACCCAAACATCGAACTACTACGGATGGTCCGCACACCCGGGATGCCCAATAGTGCTGTTGACAGGGGATAGGTAATCTGGTCTTCTACATCTTGGGGCGACCTTCCGGGCCACCTTGTAAATACAATTTGTTGGTTTTCTCCGATATCGGGAATGGCATCCACTGCTACAGGATCGCGGGGAAGGAAAGGGAGATTGATCTCGAATGGAGATGTAGACAGACCCCATCCAACAAACAGAACCAGCATGAGATAAGCAATCAGCTTGTTGTCGAGGAAAAACCGGATGATGGCATTAACCATTGTGAATATAGTATAGGTGAATAGATAAAGTCTAAGGTGCCTGGAGACCACTGTCAGTTGTTGTCAACTTTGAATGGCACTTTCAAAACCCGAAACAAGACAGTTCGGAAACTCTGTAGACTATAACAAGAAAGACTGGATCAAGATGGGTATGTCCCGCCAAAGAGGGGGTGGTATATAAACTATTGAAAGCGAATTAAGTGCGTATTCGTTTCCTGCACTATGAATGGACAAAGCGAAAGCGGCAGCAAAATACAGTGTTTTATCCACCTTATAATCTACGACAACTGCTACAGCATCGGTATCCAATTGGCTTACGAGAGATTGTTGTGAACAACATTCTTTCTCGCAGGAAGAATCGCTCGAATTTTCGGTTGAATGACATGCCGTCAGTTTCTTCTTACAGTGAGCTGAACCCACATTGGCAGCCATGTCATGACAATTTTTAGCTTTACCTGCAAAATTGAATGTTTTCATCTTACCCTGGCACAAATGCATATCCATAGAAATACCGGCAGTACCTACTAACATAAAGATGGTAAGTAAGGCTGGGATGATTCTATATGAGCGTATGGTGCAGAACATTGTTGACAAAAATAGGGAAAGCGATTCACACTATCAACAGACGGTCGCTTCGGCCCTCTATAACATACAGCGCATAATGCGTGCCAAAATTGTTATGATGATCTATTGTTAAAGACGGTAGAATAACGCATTCCTTTGACCGGTTTAGGCTGCATGAAGGAAAACCGGACCCATGCTAAGTCCCAGTTTTGTATTGAAAACCCAGAAGGCGCAAAGCATTGAGTACAACGACGATGGTAGACCCTTCATGTCCCACCACGGCTGGACCAATACTTAACATTCCGGTAATGGTTAGTGGAACCAGGAAAGCTACCATTCCGAGACTTATCCAAATGTTTTGCTTAATAATCCTTCGAGCTTTGCGGCTTAATGCAATAGCAAAGGGCAGTAGTTTGAGATTGTCACCCATCAAAGCAATGTCTGCGGTCTCCAATGCCACATCCGAACCAGCTGCTCCCATTGCGATTCCAAGATCGCTTTGCGCCATGGCGGGTGCATCATTGACACCATCGCCAACCATTGCTACGATACCTTCCGACTTCTTCAATTGTTGAATGGCGGAAACCTTTTCTTCGGGAAGTAAGTTTCCCATTGGATCTGTAATATGCAGGTCGGCGGCTATGGCATTGGCCACACTTTGATGATCACCGCTGAGCATGATCATTCTGTCAATGTTCATTTTCCGCAATTCGGATAGAACCGGTGCTGCCTCCTTGCGGGCCACATCCATTACACCAATAACGCCCAAGTAGTCTTTGTCCATGTGTACAATCGTGGCTGTATGTCCCTTTCTTTCAAGGTGGCTCATAGCTTGTTCGATTGACTCTGGGATAGGGTGACCTGTCAATTCGAGGAGCAATCTTCGGTTGCCGATATGTACAGTGTTGTTTTCTATGCGGGCCCGTACGCCTCTGGCCGTCAGAGACTCCAGGTCTCGTGCCTTTGCTAATGCTTTCTTTCCCAGACGTTTTTGTCCTTCCTGTGCAATCGCCGCGGCCAATGGATGATCACTTAGGGACTCTACTGCTACAGCCACGGATAGCAATTCGGTCTCTGTTGTTTGATTGTATGGCACCACAGCTGTCAGTCTTGGTCTTCCCTCTGTCAGTGTTCCCGTTTTATCAAAGGCCAGTACACGCACCTTACCCAATAACTCCAACGGTCTGCCTCCCTTGATAAGTACCCCCTGTTTAGCGGCACGGGCTACACCTGCTAGGACGGCACTGGGAGTAGAAATGGCCAGGGCACAGGGAGAAGCTGCAATCAGTACTGCCATAGCCCTGTAAAAACTCTCGTTGAATGTTTCGTCAATCAGTACAAAGGCAAACAAAAGCACGGTCACAAGCATGAGTACTCCCGGGACATAATACCTTTCAAAGCGGTCGGCCAGGTGCTGGGTAGGCGATTTTTGCGTTTCCGCTTCCTTGACCATTTGAATCAGGCGAGCAATGGTGCTGTCGCTGGCCAAGCGGAGAACCCGGATTTCCAAAGTTCCTGTACCATTCAATGTGCCTGCAAAGGCCCGATGGGACTTCGATAGTTTATCCAAGGACGTATTTTCTAGACTGTCTGAAGGGAACTTTTCGACGGGAACGCTTTCACCTGTTATTGGCGCTTCATTTACAGCGCTCTTTCCTGATACGACCCTACCGTCCAGGGGTATTTTGGTATTGGGTTTTACCCTTATCGTATCGCCAACCTTGATTTCTTCAAGAGGGACGGCCACCACTTGATCACCACTGATAAGCAAAGCTTCGTCGGGAGTTAGATCTGAAAGGGCCCTTATCGATTTGCGTGCCCGGTTCATCGCATAATGCTCGAGAGCATTGCCAAG
>JBFKOL010000413.1:0-3313 GCA_041628815.1 Saprospiraceae bacterium
ACGTCCACTGTAAAGGGTCATGCAGGATGCCTCCTCATAGGTCGTTGCTTCGGCATCCCAACCATTGCTCAGAGCGGAAGATTCCATTTTTACGAAGGTTACGACATGAAACAAGTGACATTTCCTATTCGCGTATTTGGTGAGCTTGGGGTACAGACCCTTCTCATTGCAAGTGCAGTAGGAGGTATCCACGAAGATTATTACGCCGGGGATGTAGCAGTCATAACCGATCACATCAACCTAAATCATGAAAATCCATTATCCGGCGCCAATGAGGAAAGATGGGGCCCCCGATTTCCTGATATGAGTGAACCCTACGATCTGCAGCTGATTTCGCAATGCCACGATATCGCTCGATCCCAAGGAATCGTACTTCACAATGCGGTGTATGCGGGCCTTCCCGGTCCAAATTTGGAAACGAAGGCTGAATACCGCTATCTGAATACCATAGGGGCCACTGTTGTAGGTATGTCAACCGTTTCAGAAGTAATCGTAGCAAGACATATGGATATAAAGGTTTGTGTTCTTACTGCCATCACCAATAAGTGCTTTCCGATAGATGCGATTCATAAAACTACGCACGATGACGTGATTCGTGTGGCGGGAAAAGCCGAAAAAAAGATCTCTGCAATAGCTGAACAATTGATTAGTAATTTGATTTGATTGATACCGTAGGTGCCGGGTGACAGATGGCCGGCTGACCCACCGATATCTCCAGAATAATGACACCAGAACACGAATACATAAAAGTAATTGGGGCGAGAGAGCATAACCTCAAAAACATTGACGTGGATATTCCTCGAAATAAATTGGTCGTCATAACAGGTATCAGCGGTAGCGGAAAGTCCTCACTGGCTTTTGATACCATTTACGCGGAAGGTCAGCGCCGTTACCTCGAGACATTTTCTTCCTATGCCCGACAGTTTTTAGGTAAGATGGAACGTCCGGATGTAGAAAAAATCGAAGGTCTAAGTCCCGTCATTTCGATAGAACAAAAGACCACCGGCTGGAATCCCAGGTCAACAGTTGGAACTACCACGGAGGTCTACGATTTTTTGCGGTTGCTTTACGCCCGCATTGGAGAGGCTTATTCCATGCGGACTGGAAAGAAGATGGTTAAGTTTTCTGAAGAGAAAATCATTCAACACATCCTGGAACATTTACATGGTGAGAAAATTGTCATCCTGGCACCTTTGATACGAGCAAGGAAAGGACATTACCGTGAACTCTTTGAACAAATGAGAAAGAAGGGCTACACCAAAGCCAGGATAGATGGGGAAATCAAGGATCTTGTTCCGGGACTACAGGTGGACCGCTACAAAACACACGATATTGAAATCGTGGTGGACAGACTCGTTGTCACTCCAGAAAAGAGGGAGCGACTGTCGTCGTCACTGGAAGTAGCTTTCAAGCTCAGCGATCACTTTATCCAGGTCTACCAGGTGGACATTGACAGAATCATTCCATACAGCAATAAACTTATGGATCCCGAAACGGGTATTTCGTATGAAGAACCCTCGCCCAATACCTTTTCCTTCAATTCTCCTTATGGCTCATGTCCTGCCTGCCGGGGACTTGGATACGTTCACGATGTTGATATGGACAAGGTCATTCCGGACGATACACGTACGATAAGCCGGGGTGGCATTGTACCCTTCGGAGAGGCAAGGGATAATTTAACGTTTAAACAGCTACGTTCAATAGCATCGCGATTTGACTTCACATTGTCGACACCTATAAAAGATATTCCTGAAGATGCCCTTGAGGTCATCCTCTATGGAGGTGACGACTCCTTTAATTTCAGGCTTGGTTACTCCAAGCATGATTTTACTTACAATCTGGCAAGCGAGGGCATCGTAGAAATGTTGAAGAGATGGTATCGTTCGTCCTCTTCTGAAAAGATAAGATCCTGGGCTGAGGATTTTATGACCATTGCGGTTTGCAGCGAATGTGAAGGATACAGGTTGAAACAGGAATCTCTTCACTTCAAATTGGCAGACAAACATATTGGAGAACTTGCCGAATTGGATCTAGCAGAATTGTCAGAATGGGTAAAAGCCCTTCCCGATAACCTTGACGAAAAGCAAAACACCATTGCTCGAGATGTAATCAAGGAGATCAATTATCGCTTAGACTTTCTCCTTGATGTAGGTCTGGATTACCTCAGCCTGAACAGACCCAGTAGAACGCTTTCAGGTGGAGAAGCTCAACGCACGAGACTGGCTACACAAATTGGCTCTCAACTGACTGGAATTACATATATCATGGATGAACCGAGTATAGGTCTTCACCAGCGGGATAATCAAAGGCTTATAACTTCCTTGAAAAATCTTTCCAAGATTGGTAATACCGTTATTGTTGTAGAGCACGACAAGGACATAATGGAGGCTTCTGATTACCTCATTGATTTAGGCCCGGGAGCCGGCTCACATGGCGGAGAGGTGGTCAATATGGGGCATCCGGAAGATTTCAAGCGTATTCACAGCCTTACGGCCGATTATCTGTCAAGAAAAAAAGAAATAAACTTTGATAATAAGAGAAGACAAGGTCATGGTACCGCGTTGCACCTGAAAGGAGCGAGGGGACACAATTTGAAAAATGTAGATCTCAAGATACCCTTAGGTACATTCTGCTGCGTGACTGGTGTTTCTGGTAGCGGAAAATCTTCACTCATCAATGCCACTTTGTATCCCATTCTTAGGGCTCATTTCTACAAGAGTAATCAGCGACCTTTACCTTACAACAGTGTAGAAGGCATGGATCATCTTGATAAAGTAATAGAAATTGATCAATCCCCGATCGGTCGTACCCCCAGATCCAACCCTGCCACCTACACGAAACTTTTTGATCCCATAAGAAAACTGTATGCCGATCTTCCAGAATCGAAAATTAGAGGATATAAACCTGGAAGGTTTTCTTTCAATGTTAAAGGTGGTCGATGCGAAGAGTGCCAGGGAGGTGGGCAAAAACTGATAGAAATGAATTTTTTGCCGGATGTCTATGTAGATTGTGATTCTTGCCAGGGAAAAAGATACAACAGAGAGACCCTGGAAATACTATTCAAAGGCAAGTCCATCTCCGACGTCTTGGACATGTCTGTCGAGGAGGCTGTTCAATTCTTTAAAAGCATTCCATCTATCCACCGTAAATTGAAAACTCTCGAAGAAGTAGGTCTGGGATATATAACATTGGGCCAGCAGGCTACAACTCTTTCCGGTGGGGAAGCACAAAGGGTTAAGTTAAGTGAAGAGTTGTCAAAAAAAGATACAGGCAATACGATATACATACTTGACGAGCCTACCACCGGATTGCA
>JBFKOL010000414.1:0-3304 GCA_041628815.1 Saprospiraceae bacterium
ATATGCAAATAGGACTTCCGAGTGGGGCCCCGCCGTTTTGCAGAAAAAGTTGGGTAAAGCCTGGCTCGCATTCACCGGTGTAATCAGTGACTGGATGAAGGTAGAAATAGCACACGGACCTGAAGGTTTGAAGAAATTGTACCTACCCATGCTGGATGGTAAAATGGATCCGTCGGTGGGGCATATTGTTGAGTGGTGAAGTTGTGAAGTGGTGAAGTGGTGAATAGTCCAGTTCTTTTCAAAACAATTGATTACATCAATAATTGGATGATTTACCCTCAACCTGCTTCGTGTGCCGTATCCTTGTGCGAAGGCGTGCAGCCCGACAACCCTGCCGCTGGCAGTTCTATGACCTAAATCTCCGCTCCGCTCCGACATTCATCACTTATCATTTATCACGCTTAAATCCCTACCTACTCACCCTGCCAGACAGGTCTCCCCCTGCCAGTTTTTCCACCTCTTCGGTGGTTACAAGGTTGGTATCGCCGTATATGGTGTGCTTTAGACATGAAGCAGCTACTGCAAAATCCAATGCCTTCTGATCATCTTGGTAAGTTTTTAATCCGTAAATCAACCCGGCCATAAAGCTGTCACCGCCTCCTACGCGATCGACAATATGGGTGATCTGATAGGTTGAAGTTTCAATTAAATCTTGACCGTTGTACAATACACCCGACCAGGTATTGTGTGAGGCACTGATGGACCCGCGTAACGTGATTATGACCTTCTTACATCTGGAAAATTTTTTCATCAATTGTTGGCAGACTGAGATGTATGCTTTGGCATCCAACGAATCCCCTTTAGTCACATCAATACCATCCGGATGAATACCAAAGTGCTTTTCTGCGTCTTCTTCATTACCAAGGATTATGTCACAACCCTGGACCAGCTGAGGCATGACTTTGGAGGGTTTTTTACCGTAGTTCCAGAGGTTTTTCCTGTAATTGAGATCTGTAGAAACGGTGATGCCCAGTTGATTTGCTTTTTCGATTGCTTCGAGGCATACGTCGGCAGCCCCATGGGAAATAGCAGGTGTAATACCTGTCCAGTGGAACCAGTCAGCCCCTTCAAAAACCTCATCCCAGTTGATCATACCCTTTTGGATGGTAGCCATTCCTGAATGAGCTCGGTCGTAAATGACTTTACTACCTCGATGGATTGCCCCCATTTCCAGAAAGTAAATTCCAAGCCGTTCTCCTCCTCTTATGACATGGTCAACCCCGACATTGCGCTTTCTCATTTCCATTACAGCACAATCGCCCATATCATTATCGGGAAGACGCGTGACGAAATCAACTTTTAAACCGTAATTGGCCAGCGATACGGCCACGTTGCTTTCTCCTCCTCCATAAACTACGTCAAAGGAATTGGCCTGCGAGAATCGCTGAAAGCCTGGTGGTGTCAAACGCAACATGATTTCTCCAAAACAAACAACTTTTTTCATACGATCTTTAAATCATTGAATTATGGTAGAAAGGTATTGAATAGTTCTGTTTTGATAGGCTATTAAAGAAGACAGTCATTAACCGGATTATTAAGGTGAAATGTTTCGGTTTTTTGCGCTCTGCATATCACAGGGATGTGTATTTAGAAGGACAGAGTGGGCATCCGCCATTAACGACAGGTGATTTTGGATTGGTGAGTTAAGACTTTTCTGAGATTTTACGCAACTGGCAACTGGCAACTGGCAACTGGCAACTGGCAACTGGCAACTGGCAACTGGCAACCTGTTTCATCGTTTCCAGGTCGCCAACGTTATCGAAATGTCCGGTATCTTGAGGTAATCAGACAACTTCTCTTCATTCCGAAATCCGAAAACCGGCTGTGCCATTTCCTTCGCCAAGGCTAGAGATATCTGAGTGGGCTTCGTCGGACAGGTCCGAGATCTTCACTTCCCTATCTCCTCCAAAATCATCAGCACTATATAATCCGCTGTCATTTCACCCGGGAATCCGCTCGCCGGCTTGCTGTCGAGGATTTCGGCCTTGCCTTTCCCGGCTTTGACAAGCTCGGCCGTACGGTCCCAAATTCCCTGAAGCATGTCCCTGAAAGCCATGAGATCCGACTTGTTCGACAATTGCCCGTGACCGGGAATGATCAGGGTATCGTCGTCACACATTTCCAGGATCGTATTGGCCGCCCTGATCATGCCGCCGACACTGCCGCCATTGGGCCCATCGATAAAAGGAATGCCATAGCGGACAAACACATCGCCGGTGTGCAGCACATTCGACTCTTTAAAGTGGACAACAACATCCGTATCCG
This sequence comes from Saprospiraceae bacterium, assembly GCA_041628815.1. Taxonomy (GTDB): domain Bacteria; phylum Bacteroidota; class Bacteroidia; order Chitinophagales; family Saprospiraceae; genus JBFKOL01. The sequence goes on from JBFKOL010000414.1 coordinate 2,266, forward strand.
TATGTGCATTTTCGACATGGATCAAATTGACCGTTTGGTTGTTCAGTCGAAGACTCATGGAGGACCCAAAAGTGACGGCTGGCAAGGCATGGCCTGGATAGGCTTCCTGTACAATGGTATCAAACCCCGGAACCATCAACAGTACATCTTCCATCAATTTTTTCCTGGCATTTTGATGGGCAATGAGTGTAGTGCCCATCTTTCCGAAGGCCTTGTTGCCATCCGAATGGTCAAAATGAAAGTGTGTATTGACAGCATAGGATACGCCTTCTGGCCCTATGACAGCCAGGGCAGCACCTATTTTTTCCACCAACGGTTCAAACTGGTCATCGACGATGAGAAAACCGTCTTCACCCTGGAGGACACCGATGTTGCCTCCGTAGCCAAAAAGGATGTAGACATCATCACGAACGTGTTCTGTCGTGATTTCTACCTTGTCGAAATCCTGGGAATGGCAGGTTATCGAATAGAAAAAAAATAGGACTGTAGATGCAGTAAGAAATTTCATAGCTAAAAAGAATTGAGTGGAGACAAGATAGGACAAATTGTTATGAGAATGATCGTTGGATTGAGTGGAGGCCGGGATATTCAACCTTAGCAAGATGCTACGGTTAGCGGTATTATTTAAAAAATTAGCGAGAATGATGGTTGGATTGAGTGGAGGCCGGATATTCAACTGTAGCAAGATGCTACGGTTAGCGAACGATTTTGATGGTTAGCAGGAAGGGCACGATAGTTGAGTTTTTCGAAACTCCGACAGCACTAAAATTGTTTATACAATCCAATTTCAAATGCATCAATGTCATGAAAAAGAGATGGTATTATTTCGTTTTATTTCTTGTATTTACGTTTATAAATAACGCATGCAACGATGACGACTGCAATCCTGAAATTAAGCCGGATTGCTTCTGTCCCGCTGTTTACGACCCTGTATGCGGATGTGACGGCGTGACTTATGGTAATGCTTGCGAGGCTGCTTGCAATAGTATCACAGTTGTGAGACAGGGTGAATGTGAATAAACATTAAATTATTCATTGG
>JBFKOL010000415.1:0-3303 GCA_041628815.1 Saprospiraceae bacterium
ATTCTCATCACTGATGTTACATAACAATATTACGCATTATGAGGATAGCCGTTTTCAGAAGAGCCCACTTTAATGCTGCCCATAAACTCTTTAATCCTAAATGGAGTAAAGAAAAAAACCGTCAGGTCTATGGTAAGTGCAGCAACGAAAATTACCATGGCCACAATTATGAACTGGAAGTCAAGGTGGTGGGTGAAGTAGATCCCGAAAGCGGATACCTGATCGATCTGAAGATCCTGAAGGAAATCATCAGTGAACACATTGAGGAAAAATTCGATCACAAAAATCTAAACCTCGATATCCCGGAATTCAAAAATGTCATTCCTTCTACCGAAAACTTCTGCTACCTGATATGGACTATCCTTCAGGAAAAACTGGGAAAACGTTACGAAGTGACTGTAAGGTTGTGGGAAACACCGAGGAACTTTGTTGAATATCCGGCTTAGGTTTTACTCATCCTGAGCGCCTTGATTAACTGCTCTTGTTTATCGAATATTCTGACAATGTAAATACCTCTCTTTAAGTGGGCAGCATCGAAAGACTTGTTGTCCTGTGTTTTATAGACGGAAACCTCGCGACCGAGGATGTTGTAAACCCTGACCTCTCCGATATCAAGGGTTATCGCTACACTGAAGACGTCATTCACCGGATTGGGATAAATGCTTATTTCCGCCAAATCTTCTTTACTGCGCTGATAGGACTGCACACCCTCCTTGCTCTGTCCAATTGCCAACTGAACCCAGAAAAGAGAAAGAGTCATTATCGTAAATATGATTGTATGGCGTAAAGTCACTTCTATAAAGATAATTGCTTATTCGCGTACCACTTGCTAATTTATTGTTAAAAGTCGCCGTCGGTACAATCTTTTTCAGCGATCTCTGTAACGATATCAATTTCAAATATAAAGATAATTCATTATTTGTAAATAATTGAAATATAATTATTTAACAATATACTTTCCATACAACGCATCATGTGGGCAGTCTTTGGACCCGCGTTGGTTCTGAAGGTCGCCATGGGGAGAAAGTCCTTGTGGAAGAGTCGTGGAAATGGCGAAAAAACCTTATGTTGGGTACTGCGAACATTATGAGAATCGTCATTATCGGCAACGGCGTTAGTGGTATCACAGCAGCTCGGCATATAAGGAAATTGAGCGACCACGAAATCCGTGTAATTTCTTCGGAGACTGATTACTTCTTTTCCAGGACGGCCTTGATGTATGTTTATATGGGCCATATGAGATGGAGGGATATCGAACCCTATGAAAGGTCTTTCTGGAAAAAGAATCGCATTGAGTTAGTAAAGGATCATATTATTCGTATCGACCCATCTGCGAAAAAAGTATTCGGTCGATCAGGTGAATCCTTTGCTTACGACCACCTCATTCTGGCTTTGGGATCGAAGTCCAACAAATTCGGATGGCCGGGCCAGGACCTAAAAGGTGTAACAGGACTCTATTCCAAACAAGACCTCGAAACCATGGAAAAATTCAGTAATGGATTGTCGAGAGCTGTTGTTGTCGGCGGAGGTCTTATCGGCATCGAGATGGGTGAAATGTTCCACAGCAGGAAAATTCCCGTAACGATGCTCGTCAGGGAAGAAGAATATTGGGACAATGTTTTACCCAAAGAGGAAGCATCTATGATCAGCCGCCATATCCTGCGGCACGGTATCGATCTGCGTTTGGAATCCAACCTCGAACGCATTATAGATGACGGGCATGGACAGGTGGCAGGGGTGACCGTAAAAGAGACTGGTGAAGAGATTCCCTGTGGGTTTGTAGGACTTACACCTGGTGTCAGTCCCAATATCGATTGGATTAAAAAAACACCCATCGAAACCGGAAAAGGAATCCTAGTGGATGTTTTTTTGCGCACCAACGTTGATGGCATTTGGGCCATCGGAGACTGTGCACAGTTGCGTGCTCCAACACTGGGAAGAAGCGACATTGAAGCTGTATGGTATACAGGTCGGATGATGGGTGAAACCGTTGCTCACACCATATGCGGTAATGAGATGCCGTATGAACCAGGGATATGGTACAATTCAGCGAAATTCATGGATATAGAATACCAGGTATACGGGATGGTACCCAACAGACCTGACCCAGATCTATCATCGTTACTATGGCAAGATGAAGAACGGGATCGTCTCATTCGCATTGTATTCGAAAAAGAAAGTATGATCGTCCGGGGGGTCAACCTCCTTGGCGTACGATTCAGGCATGAAGTATGCGACAGGTGGCTCCGCCTGGAATCGGATCTTGAAATGGTTGTACAGCAATTGCCCTTGGCGCATTTTGATCCCGAATTCTTTCGGCAGCCCTATGACAATGTCCGGAAGATTTACGAACAAATGCATGGCAAAAAGCCGCCGAGATTATCTCGACATACGCCGGATAAGGTTTATCAATTCCTCAACCCAGACCCTATTTCGTGATGAACTCTTTAAGCACGCCAGCGGTCCATACCTATCCACCCCACACCGACAGAATTCAAAGAGCATTTGTCGCTCTTGGCCTTGTGGGAGTACTGATCTTTGGGTTGGTCACTTTCGGGGTCAAAGACCTGAACAGTTCGCTATTCTTCATCACTGGTATTATCTGTATATCCCTGGGCGTAATCGGCTTTTCCTGGCGCACTTATTTGATGCGACATGCTGGCATCAGAAATGACGGCATATGGTTCAGCGGCACCATGTCGCGGGGGATGAGTGCCTGGATAACGGCCATCGTTATTACTTTCTTCTATGTCATTCTCTATTGGTTTCCTGAATACTTAGGCCTGGGCACAAACGGTGAAAAAAATACCAACCTTGTCGAAATGTTTGATCCTCTGTCGATATGGCTAAAGGGGTTGCCTGCAAGCCAATGGTTTGTCTATGGTTTTTTCTACACGCTGGGCATCATTGTCTTTGGGGTGAGGTTCATATGGAAATACAGGCATAATCGATACCAGATATGGCGTACGTTAAGTGTTATGTTTTTCCAACTTGGGTTTGCCTTTCTCCTTCCGGAGTTGCTGTTGAGGCTCAACTATCCCTACTTCGACCTGAAGAACATGTGGCCACTCAATTATTACTTTTTTGATGAATGGTCGGTAAATGGGTTCCTTTCTACGGGACGACTGGGTCTGCTGATGTTCCTCTTCGGTCTTTCGATGATCTTTATTATTTCGCCTGTCTTGACCTACTTCTATGGAAAGCGTTGGTACTGCAGCTGGGTCTGTGGGTGTGGTGGATTGGCAGAGACCGTGGGTGATCCTTATCGCCATTTGTCGGACAAATCACTGAAAGCCTGGCAGG
>JBFKOL010000416.1:0-3296 GCA_041628815.1 Saprospiraceae bacterium
GCGTTTTATCCGAGCGCTCCCGTATGGCAACCAGGGTGTCCTGGACGGATTGCCATTCTTTTTGAAAATCCAATCTATCATATACAAGGCCAATCTTCTTGATTAAGAGGATGCCATCGGGGATTTCTCCGGAATCATTGATGATTTCAAAAATAAGCGCCCTTTTTCCAGAAAATCCTTTCTTGATATTCAAACGTTGCGTGGGCCAAGCATTCTCACCAACCCATTCATTACCGCTTTTACTTTCCGTTTGTGCAAAAGTAGAGTCAAACGCAATGTCCCCAACCAGGGAATCTACATAGACTTTCAGGCGGGCTTTGTGATCACCAGATGTCCCGTACACCACATCGATACCTACGAGGTTGTCCATAGGAATTTGGTCAAAAGCAAAGTAAAACTTTCGTTTTGTCCCATCGTTCACATTCATGGTCCAATTGGAAATAACACCTTCGGGGAATAGCAGGGTATGCGTAAAGTCAGTGGCATCGACAGGGTGAAGATCCGGAAAGTGAATGCTTGCCGCATTTTCGGCATCGACTTCAGGAAACCACTGCGGTCTGTCTCGTTCTACGAAAGCTTTGATCTGTTCAAGCTTCTCAAGATCCGTATCCAGGTACCTTTCCAATACCGGGAATTCGCCTGTCAAGTCAGCATCAAGCGTATTGTTGAAAATCGCAAAGGATTCATAGTATTCCCGTTGGGTGATGGGATCAAAAGGGTGATCATGACACTGGGCACATGCCATGGTGATGCCGTGCCAAATTTCCATGGTCGTATTGAGGCGATCTGTAACGGCTGCCAATCGAAATTCTTCATCATCTGTACCACCTTCCGTATTGGTCATCGTGTTTCTGTGAAACGCAGTTGCAATCAGTGCCGACTCGTTCTTTTCTTCGAGCAGATCTCCTGCCAGCTGCATCAAGGCAAAAGTATCCATGGGCATGTCTTCGTTGAATGCCGATATGACCCAGTCCCGGTATCTCCATATATCGCGATGTGAATCCCTTTCGTATCCCTTCGAGTCCGCATATCTCGCCAGATCCAGCCAGTGGGATGCCAGGTGCTCTCCATAAGATGGCAAGTCTAAAAGATCCTCAACGATTTGCATTTTTTTATCACCGGTTGATGCAAGATAGATTGCTTTCAAGAGTGAGTCTGGCGGGAGCCCGGTAAGGTCAAATGAAAGCCTTCTTATAAGCTCGGCATCCTTTGCGACACTTTTCATTTTCAGGCCATGTTCCATCAGTTTCATATCTATGAGATGATCTATCGTACCGGGTCCATCATCTGCCTGGGACCAGTCTTTTATGGAAGCCGTCGCCCAATGATCGTCCCACCTTGCACCTTGCCTTATCCATCTGGCAATTGTTGCTATGTCTTCGTCTGCCAGTGCATGATCTTCCTTAGGCATTCTTTTTTCCTCGTCAACCGTAGATATCCTTTTGATGATTTCACTTCTTCCCGGATGACCAGGAACGATTGCCGGTTTTCCGGATACAGGATTGGGGCTAATAAGGTTTTCCTCAAATAACATATTGAGCTCACCCATCTTGGCTACTCCGCCATGGCATTTTACGCAGGATTTATTGAGAATGGGTTTTACATCCCGGTGAAAAGAAACGTCGTCACCCTGACATGACACAATAGTCGTGATCAGTATTGAATACAACACCCACCGTAGCAGTCTTTTCCTCATACCAGCAGAAAATATCACAATTCTCAAAGTGTTAAATAGATTTTATACACCGAAGATCGGGAATTACATGAAGCGCCACTGCTTTTTTGGCCGATAACGGGATTAATCTGTCAATGCCCTGGAGTGAACTGAGATGTAAATTCAAGCCCTTACATCTTCTGTGCTGTCAAATAAAGCAACTTTTCTCCTTCCGGGGAAAAGATCCTTTTAGCATTCTTAAAACCCAGTTTTTTCAATAACGTCAGTGAAGCCTTATTATTTGGTTTGCTGATTGCTCCAATTTCTTTGATTCCTAACCGACGAAATGCCATGATCCCTATAGCCGTTCCCGATTCGAATCCATAACCCATTCTCCGGTGATCTTTTAGCAAGGCAAAGCCGAGGTCGGGGATGGGCAGAAATGATCTCTGTATCAAACCGCACAGGCCAATGGTCTGTCCTGTCGTCAGAAGATCAATGGCCATTAGCCCAAATCCATGTTCATCATAACTTTTCAATGGTCCCTGCAACAGGTATTTTTCAGCGTCGTCAGGACTCCTGATTCCTTTATCGCCAATCATGGCCATGAAGTCCTCGTCATTGGTAATCTCTAGGATAAAAGGGAAATCCTGCAGGATAAAGGGCCTTATCTTAAGTCTTTGCGTGATTATTTCTTTAATCATTTTTCAAAGCGCGTAAAAGATGCCTTGACATTCCTGGATCAACCCCTCCAGGTCTTCCCGGGATGTCAGGGGGTTCATAATGCATAAGCGCAAAAAAACTTTTCCTTTCAGGTTTGCCTGCGTGATGTAATAATTTCCTCTTTGCAGCAAATTATGACGAATTCTCCTATTGACGTCATTTTGTGTTTCCTCGCCACCGTTGACAGCCACGCAGCGAAAACAAACGATGTTACTCATGGGCTCATGAGCTGCCTCCCAGCCATGTGTACCGTCAATGATTTGTTTGAAGATCCTTGCCTGGTTGTACTGCCGGTCCACATAACTGCCGATGATTCCGTCGCCACCATTTTGCAGTAACCAGTATATTTTGGCACTCATCATGTATTTGGTCGTCTCATAGGTCCGCTTGGTCAGCTGGTACCATTCGGGTTCTTTTTCCTCGTACAGATAGGAGGCTTCCTGGTTAAAGCTGTCATAGGCATGCAATTGGTTTCTGAACAAGGTTGCTGTGGCCAAGGCCGGCACCATCATCATTTTATGAGCATCGATTACCACCGAATCTGCCTTTGACAGCCCCTTGACCAAATACCTGTTTTTGTCTGAAAAGACAGCAGCGCCACCGTGAGCGCCGTCAACGTGAAACCATATGTCGTGTGATCTGCAAATCTTTGCCATAGCTTCGAGATCATCATAAGAACCAGTAGCCGTCGAGCAAGCACATCCAACGATCGCCAATATGTTCTCATTCGTCTTTATGCACTTTCGCAGCTGTTTTTTAAGAGAAATGAGATCAATCTGAAATTGATGGTCCGACCTGATCTTAATAACGTCACTGCGGTCCAGGCCCATTGTTATTGCAGCGCGTTCTATACAGTAATGGGCCTGGTCAGAGACAAGTATTTTACATCGCCCGGAAGATCTTTTTCTTAAGGCTGCAC
>JBFKOL010000417.1:0-3280 GCA_041628815.1 Saprospiraceae bacterium
AACCATAATCATCCTGTGGCATTTTCTACCCTGAGATCGGTCTATTTCAATCTGGGAGAAAAGGATAAATCCTATGATATCTTTAGGAGATCCTATCTTGAGAAAGGAGAATTAGAAGCAGCCAAAGCTCTGCAGGAAGGTTATGAAAGGGGAGGGTATGAATTGGCATTATCCAATGTGGCCCAATTGAAAATTGATAACGACGACGGATCATATAGCACACCCTGGCAGATAGCCACTCTATATACGAGGGCCGGTAATAAAGACAAGGCGGTTGAATACCTGAAAAAAGCCTATGACATAAGGGATCCTAACATGCCTTATTTGGGTGTCGATCCAATTTTTGATATCTTAAAAGGGGAGCCTGATTATTTAAAGATCCTCGAAAAGATGAATCTTAAAAGTTTATAAAACAATCACATATGGGAGCCATAGAAAAGGTAATCGCGTTAGAGAAAGAAGCATTGGACGGATGGTCCAGTGGCAATGCGCTCGAATACGGGATTCATGCACATCCGGAACAAACCTATTTTGACAATCTCGGTGCTCAGCATACCGTAGCTGGGATAGAAAACATTCGAAAGTATGTGTCGAATGCATTTGCAGAACTTGTTGAGCACCAATACGAAATGGTTGATCTGAAAGCCCGGCAATACGGAGATACGGTGATCCTCACGTATCAGTACCATCCCACACTTCCGGATGGGTCACCTTCAGCCAACTGGGCTGCTACAGTTATCTATGCACGATTCGACAACGATTGGAAAATGGTGCATGCGGGCTGGACGATGTTGATGCCACCACCTGGATAGGTGGCGGTTACTCTTTTCCATATCGTCAAACTAAATATGGAAAAGAAAAAGTAGGTCAGTCTTGTCTATTTTCTCATTGGACGACAGTGTGGAAACTTTAATTGTTAAATTCAACCCATGCTGTATCTTCTACGCAAAATTCGAAAATCCTTGATCGGGTCGGGTAGTGCCAGGAAATATATGCTTTATGCCATAGGTGAAATCGCCCTGGTCGTCATAGGTATTTTATTGCCCTTCACCTGCCTGCGGCAGGCAGGGATCAACAACTGGAATGAGTGGCGAAAGGACAGAAAAGCAGAATATTAGGCTTTGATTAATCTGTTATCTGAGTTTGATGAAAACCAACGTAGACTTGATGAATTGTTGAAACGAAGACGGTCTGAGGAAAAAGAATGTAGGGCTTATCTTAGTTTAATCACTGATGAGACTATTCCAATGTCACTTAAGATATCATATAAGGCTCCCGATTTTCATACTTGAAAAAGAATGAAATTAAAAGGGACAAGCGGTTTGAAACCCCACCTGAATTACATCACTGGGGCAGGTTGTCCTTTCTTCGTGTAAGCTGGGTGGAAAGAGGGACTTCTTTGGAACCATACAGGCTGACTTTCAGCTTGTTTTGTATCTTGATTGAATGCTGAAATTTTTCAGGAAAATTCGTAAATCACTTATTGAGTCTGGTTCAACCGGGAAGCCAGGCTTGAGCGGAGCCGAAAGATACCTGTTTTATGCCACTGGGGAAATTGCTTTAGTAGTCATAGGAATACTGATTGCTTTACAGGTAAATAACTGGAATTCCCATAGAATAGAATTGCATACCCTTAAAAACAATCTGGCTTATGCAATCGAAGATGTGGAAGTAAATAAAGAAATCTTATCGGCTTTAAAAAAAGAAAGATTAAATGCTCTTATTAAATGTTCTGAAGCAATTGATGCTTACAAGAATTCCTCTCCCATTTCTTTTTCTGAATTCATGCAACAATACGGGCCTATAGTGGTAGAACAAAGTTTCAAAATGAAGAATCAGGGAATTGAACGTGTTAAGTCATCATCTATTTATGAATCCAATTCCTTAGTTGAAATTCGAGATTTAATTAGAGATTATGAAGCTTTGATAGAAGAAAACAAATACACAGAATCAAAATTGAATACGCACACGGAGGCGATGGAACAAGAATTGTTTAGCAATGGCTTTTATGACAGCATATGGGATCATTTAAGATTTGAATTTATAAATCCGGGTAGATTCGAAGAACCTACTGAGGATCCTGATATCCTGAACACCATGAAAGAATTTGGAAGTCTTGTCGGGATTTTCCTCAGATATGAAATAGAATCTCCGATAATCGTCCGGGAATATGATCGCATTATAGCCAAAGGGGATACGCTGAACATGGAGATAGCAAAGTTTTTAGACCAATGAGTGAAAAAGAGTTCTACCAAGAACTATAAGCGAATTCCGCTTTACAAAATCGGCATTATTGCCGATAATACTGATGAAATTTGCATTCGAAGTCAGCAATATGACAATGCTGACAAATTCTTTATGAACTCGGGCTAAAAACGAATGGTCCAATATATGAAATCGAAAAATTGATCAATGAGAATGTCAGGTTGCAAAAAAATACACAAGACGTCTTGGTAAATTCATAAGGCTGGATAATAGTTTACATGACCATATCACACCAGACAAATATCTCTGCTTTGGCAGACCTGTTCCACTCAACAAAGAATCGGACCAGATTACCTGCAGGTGTATGGGTGGCAGGTAAGATTTCGCATTCCCGGGGAAATAAATCTATACTGGTGTAATTTTTGACATACATCATGTATGCTAACTTTCCTACGGAAAATACGTAAGTCTTTGATCGAAGCGGGTTCTGCTCGAAAATATCTGCTTTATGCTATAGGAGAAATTGCCCTGGTAGTCATCGGCATATTGATCGCCCTGCAGATAAACAACTGGAATGAACTCAGACAGACGAGAGAATCGACAAAAATCTATCTACAAGGTATGATAGAAGATTTAAATGCTGATATCTCAGTTTTAGAAAGATTGGAGGTAAATCATATGTTCCGATTCTACAGTGTAAATTACATATTGAAATTATCGGGGAGAAGTGAATTAGACAGGGGTATTCCTGAATGGACACCCAATCGAATCTGGAATGAAACTATTCCAATATCTTACAACCAAGAATTCATCAAATTAACGTTTACCTGGCTTCACAGAACAGGAGACCTTGAAGATTATAACACTTCTTCATTGGAAGAAATGAATAATATTGGGTTGTTCTCTTTCATTAACAACAAGCCGCTCAAAACCTCATTAAATAGGTACTACAAGAGTTGGGATTGGCGTTTAGGTCCCAGAGAATGGCAAAAAGAAAACGAATGGATTGAAAAATGGTACGAAGTGCTGGCACAGGATGGCATTTACCACCAATCTTTGAGGGACATGGCAGACC
>JBFKOL010000418.1:0-3258 GCA_041628815.1 Saprospiraceae bacterium
AAGCAGCACAGTTTGTTGTGGATCTTGAAGCTCCATTACTGGCCTATAAAGATTTTGTCGGGGATTCGATTAAAATGAAAATTTCAAGCGCCAATCGCAACGGTGATTTTTTTCTTGAGATACGAAGCCTTAGCCGCAACCAGAGCAGGCTATCAAACATATCCATTCATACGGACATAGTGCGTAACAGGTTTGACTGGTCTGCATCATATGTCTATAACGATGGGAATCTCATTTCTCTTGTGGCCCAGTCTCTCGTGGAAGATAAGGGTTATTACACCCGTATCATAGACCATCACCTGGTCCTGGATAATGAGGAATGGACGATCCTTCCCAATAGAGGCATTGGCATTTATAAGGATGAAATTGATATTGAGAATTTCGAAATTACAGATGGCACAAGGTACATTGCGGTTAAAGACATAGACCGCAAAGGGCTGGAGGTAAGTATGAACGATTTTAACTTCGAAGTAATCAACCCACTGATCAACTATGACAAACTTTACTTTACTGGTTCTGCTGATTCCAAAATGCGCATAGAAAATATTTTCGAGGAAAGGGCCGTCCAGGGATTTTTGGAAGTGCCTGATTTTGCGATTAATGGAGATGATTACGGAACGCTGCTGCTACGGGCAAACCAGGCTGGGAAGGATGTAATAGATGTTGATTTGCGCATCGTAAAAGAAGCGCAGGAGTTGTATACGAGAGGATACATCAATACATCGGATGAATATGTCAATGTTGATATTACCCTGAAAGACTACCCTATGAATTTCTTTGAATACATCATTACAGATGGCATTTCTGAGACCGAGGGAACAACGGATATCGAAGCAAAGATTTACGGCAACTTCAATGATCTCAAACTTTCAGGGTTGGCTGAAGTACGCGAGGCTGGCGTCAGGATTGACTATCTCGGCACATATTACCGAATGGAGAATCAGACCATCAAAATTGATGAAAAGTTTGTAGATCTCAATGGCGTCGAATTGATCGATGCCAGAGAGAACAGGGCCGTGATGACAGGTGGATTACGCCACGACTTTTTAGGTGATTTTAGGACAGACCTGACCATAACCTCTCCAGAATTTATCGCTCTGAGTACAACGGATCTTGACAACCCGTTGTACTATGGGATCGGCAATGGAGACCTCACAGTCAGGTTTGACGGCCCATTCGATGCAGTCGATATGAGGGTGACTGCCACAACAGGTCCTTTTACACAGCTCTTTATCCCGATCACATCAACCCAATATGGCTATGATGAATCCTTTATCAAGTTTGACTACCGTAAAGAACAGGCCGATAGCCTCAACGTGGATGACCTTCTAAAGAGATTTCAGCAGTCGGGGGTAGATTTTGAAATGAATCTGACGTTTACCCCGGATGCAGAAGTCAGTGTTATCTACGACGAAAGCACCAGTAACGTACTTGAAGGTCGAGGTCGCGGCAACTTGAGTATCAAGGTAAAGAGGGACGGCGAATTCAGTGTATATGGCAATTACGACATAGAAGAAGGGGAATATCGCTATACGGCCTATGGTTTCATCGCAAAACCGTTCATCATCAATCGGGGTGGCCGTGTGAGCTGGACTGGGGATCCTATCAATGCGTCGCTAGAAGTGACTGCGGGATATGCTGGACTACGGGCCCCGCTTAACGTTTTTCTCCAGGAGTACATTGAGTCATCAACACTCCAGGCTCGGGAGTTCTCCCAGAGAAGAGAAGTCGATTTGACGCTTTTACTGACGGGCACGCTCTTCAACCCGGAAATCAATTTCGACATCGGGTTCCCCAATCTGACCGGAGAACTCAAGACATTGGCGGATAGCAAAGTAAGAGCTCTTGAATCGACGGAGAACGGCATCAACAATCAAGTGGTGGGACTGCTTGTTTTTCGCAATTTTCTTCCTGACAACAACCCCTTTGCAAGTCTTGACGGTAGCACTCTCGGGCAATCAGGTAACAATACGATCACGGAATTTCTCACCAGCCAGCTATCTCTTCTCTTTACGGAATACCTGTCTGCCCGGCTTAAGGACAATGGGCTCATTGAAGGTATTGATTTTGAGATTGCTGTCGCCCAGAACACCTCTGTTCTTGATGGTACAGGCCAGGATTTGTTCGAGGGTTTTGTGGATTTTGTACCAGATGAAGTTCAGCTGAATTTGAGAAATCGATTCAAGAATGATAATCTCGTTTTGAACATAGGAGGAAATTATGTTAGACAGAGTGAATTTGAGACTGTGCAAGATTACCTGACCGGTGACTTTGCCCTCGATTGGTTTATTTCAGAAGACAAACGTCTGAAACTCCGCTTCTATGGCAATTACGATTACGATGAGGCATTTGCAGAGCGTAAGCAGATTTATGGATTCGGAATCAGTTACCGGCGAGAGTTTGGCGCTATTTCCAAATTGATGGACGCACTCGAAAATGTAGTGGAGGAAGTCAATCGACTCAACGGAAACTCCACCTCATCAAATCGTTGAGAGATTACAAAGATCCTGCTTGATCATTTTTGCATCTAAAGGCGTGTCATGCGTTGTCTGAGCAAGTGATCTGCCAAAACAATGGCAGCCATCGCTTCCACGATAGGAACAGCCCGTGGTACCACACAAGGATCGTGTCTTCCTTTGCCGCCGACGGTTACTTTTTCTCCAGTCTGATTAATGGAAGTCTGGTCTTTCATAAGCGTAGCCACGGGCTTGAAGGCCACATTGAAATAGATCGGCATGCCATTGGAAATTCCCCCCTGGATACCTCCGGAGTAGTTGCTCTTGGTCCTGATTTCGGAGCCTTCCTGTACAAAAACATCATTGTGTTCACTTCCCAGCATCTCAACACACCCAAAACCCGAACCATATTCAAATCCCTTGACGGCATTGATGCTGAGCATGGCCTTGCCGAGGTCGGCGTGAAGCTTGTCAAACACCGGTTCGCCCAACCCCGCCGGTACGCCAGTGATCTCCCCGGATACCTTGCCTCCAACGGTATCACCTCGCTTCCTGACGCTTTTTATGTATTCAATCATTTCGAGAGCCAACTTCTCATGAGGTGCCCTGACAATATTCTTTTCGGCGATGTCGGGATCGAAATGAGGATCTGTTCGATCAATGCTGATATGGCCTACCTGAGTCACAAAAGCGCGTATCCTGATGCCGCTTGACTCAAGAATTTTTTTGGCTATGGCACCCGCTGCTACCCTTGCAACTGTTTCTCGAGCAGAAGACCTTCCACCTCCCCTGTAATCTCTGA
>JBFKOL010000419.1:0-3248 GCA_041628815.1 Saprospiraceae bacterium
AATGCTGGTTGTTCGATCTGGCCCATCAGGTTGACCGCACCGTAAGAATAGCCTCCATATATAATCAGTAAAATACCTATGACACCCAAGGCAATCCTCAATTTCACATTGACAAGACCTAGGTTTGAATCCTTGATTGTGATACTGTCAAGTATGGCGATAGATATGAGCAGAGCCCCGACGAGAAGCAATACAATTTCTGAAGACATAAATGATTCGTTTAATGATTGCAGGACAAGACAAAATCAGAATAACACTTGGCAAACAATCACTGCAAATGATTTAATGGTTTATTCAGTCAAGTCTTGTGTCTAAGTTACACATTTGTTATTACCCGGTACACTGTGCTTTTACATCCCCGCTTCACCGATTTGACATCGACTTGCAGGTATTAGACATGCATAGATCTTTCATGCTCGCGCTCAACAATCCATTTCACGCAGGCGCATTTCAGGGAACAGCTGTGATTTTGTGATCTAGGTATTTATGATGATGTATGGAGGAATCATTTTACCAGTCAGCCAACTCCCGCTCAAGCATGTTGCTTACATCCTTCATACCTTCGAAACCTTTCAACTGCCACCGAAAATACTGATCCCTGAATTTGCGTGAGGTCTTCAGGATGGCGTAATATTTTTCATTTTCCAGCAGTGACGGATATTCAGATGGTACCAGGTCCTCATAATATCTGCCTTGCGGTTGGGCACCGCCGAAGTGAATGAGCAGTTCCGGCACAACCTGGGTGAAGAAGAATTCATTGTTTCTTGCGTCCAATTTTTCCAAGTAGTCAAGCTGTCATTCAAACAATGAGGTCAATAGCTGTTTGGTCGTGTCATTGGCAATAAAGTCCAGGCCGAAATTTTTGATATTTTGGTAAGCATAGTCCTCTACCATGACTTAGTACCGATTGCAGTGCAATAAATGTATGCCATGAGCAATTATTCTTATCGCTCCAACTCAACTGTAATTTGTTGCATCAATGACTCCGTTTGCTTTAACGACTCAATTTTCAACGCGGCGGCCTGTCTTCTGAACACCCCTCTTTTTTCGAGCATACTCACGAACTCCGAATCGTTCAGTAAGCGTTCATAATCAATCGGCACCTGCCCAAAATGATTTTCATCCATGGACACGAGTCTGAGATGTTTAATCCATAACGGAAGCGTGACACTCGGCCAAAATTGATCTTCCAGACCTTTTGTGTAGGAGATCATGGGGTTGTAGTTCGCATCAAACAGATCGATAATCGCGCTTCTCAGTGAATCATTGCTGATTAGATCAAAACCGATGGATTTAATGGCCTCATAAGCGGAATATACAAGAACAATATCCGCTGATAATTGCGAAAGTTGAAAATGAATAGCCAGCGAGTCGTGATAAGGCAGCTTATTGTCAAGGTGATTTACTATGATTTTGGCAGAATTGAAATAGGTATTTTCAAGCTCGATATCTCTTTTTAAACGTTGATTATTTATCTGTAAGTTGGCATTTAGTTCTCTCAACAGCGTAATTTCCTTTGCGCGCATTTTCCTGTTTTCATTCCAATTGTTGATCTGCAGGGCTATTAATATCCCTAAAACCACCAGGATGATTTCACCGGCTGCATAGATCAAATATTTGCGAGCCAGACCGGATTGAATCAAAGACCTTCGCAATTTTCTCAGTAGAGTGAACATCTATTAAAGATACTATTCAGTTTAAGTTTTATAAATATCAGAAGGCATACGCTACCTATGGTTCATCATAGATAAAAACAAACCATTCCTTCCAGGAGTATCAATTCTACGATTGATTTAGAAAGTAGTTCACCTTTTCATGAAGACATGATACTAAGTACCATGTTAACGGTTTTCACACTCCCTATTCCCATTTAATATTCCATAATGGCTTTAAACCGCTCAAATGCTCTATAAAGTAGTTCCAACGTACTTTGGTGAAATACTTAGAGTGGAGATCCCGGTATCCATGACGCTGACTGGGCAAGATGAGCATGTCAAATTCCTTGTCGGCTTTGATCAATGCCTCGGCGAGTTTAAAAGTAGCTGAAGGGTTTACATTTTCATCGATGCCTCCATGTGTGATCAGGAGTTTGCCTTTTAAATTACCGGCCATGGTTATGTTCGATTGCAGATGATACACCGAGTCTACCGGCCAACCCATATACATTTCGGGCCACCACGCCTTTTCCATCCTATGATCGTGGTCGGCAGAACTTGCTACTGCCACTTTGTAGGTAGCCGGATATTTTAATAGAGCATGAGCAGCATCATAGCCTCCAGCAGAATGACCAAAAATGCCTACTCGACTGGTATCTATCCAGCTGTATCGACGGCCTAATTGCCGAATAGCCAGTACATGGTCTTCCAGATTTCCACCGAGGTTTTTGTATGAATAGTTATGAAATGATTTTGAGCGGCCCGAAGATCCCAAACCGTCAACTACCATAACGGCAAAACCTAATTCTGCCAATGATTGCAAATCAAATGCCCTTGAAAAATCTCGAGGAAAAACCTGGGTATGAGGTCCGGTATAACTCCTTTCGATCAGCGGGTACTTCTTATTGGGATCAAAATCAGTAGGTTTCCATAATACACCATACAAGGCCGTACGGCCATCGCGAGCCTCAACGGTAAAAGATTCTGGTGGTTTCCAGCCTTCCAGTTGACTCAAATCAGCACTGCTTAAATGTTTGAGTATGGCACCAGTATCAGCACTTCGCAGGACAGTATGTGTAACTTCGGTAACCGTTGAAAAATTGTCGAATATGTACTGATAATCAGGGGACAAACTGATACGGTGATTTCGATCTTCAGGAGTCAATATTTTCAGATTGCTTCCATCAAAGGACATGCTGTAGAGATGCCTGAAGTAAGGATTCCGGTCTTTTTCTTTTCCCGATGCAACAAAGAAGATTTTGCCGTCCTCTTCATCGATTTCGACTATTCTATGGATATAATAGCCTCCTCCCGATATCAATTGTTCTTTACCGGTGTCAAGCTCTAATAGATGTATTTGTCGCCAGCCGCTCTTTTCAGAGAGGAAAAAAAGCAAATTGCTTTTTTCAGCCAGCTCATAGGTAAAGTTGTCAATATTGGTACTACTCGACTCCGTATAAAGCAGCTCCATTTTATCTGACTTCAGGTCATACGTGTGGATATACAAATTTTTATAACCGCGGCTCTGATTCATCAGATAGACCTTTCCCGGAAAGCGTGACCATCTCATTGAAACCGCATTGATATGTGTGC
>JBFKOL010000420.1:0-3237 GCA_041628815.1 Saprospiraceae bacterium
AGAGCCCTTAAGTACCACGGTGGGGCGAACCTTCAGGCACTGACGACAGAGGACTTGTCTTCACTCGAGAAAGGCCTCGAAAACCTTGAAAAACATATTGAAAACATCAAGCGATTCAATGCTGTTCCCATAGTCGCTATCAATATATTTACCACGGACACCGAGGCGGAGATTGAAATAGTCAGGAGCCTTTGTGAAGGTAAAAACATTCGAGTGGCACCCATAGATGTATGGGGCAAGGGTGGTGCCGGAGCCCTCGAATTGGCCGATCTGGTAAAAGAAGTCTGCAGCGGCGAGAAGAGAAAGATTCAACCGATGTACGATTGGTCTATGACAATTCCGGAAAAGATAGAGGCCGTTGCTAAAAAGATCTATGGAGCCAACGCCATCGATTTTACTTCGCAGGCTAAAAAAGATTTGCGGAAAATAGTCAAGTTGGGCCTCGACGGATTGCCGGTATGTATTGCCAAAACGCAAAAAAGTCTCTCTGACAACCCCACACTGATTGGAAGACCCAAGGACTTTGTGGTAACTGTCAGGAGGATAGAAATCGCTTCTGGGGCAGGATTTGTTATCCCGATCACTGGCGATATCATGCGGATGCCGGGATTGCCATCCACGCCAGCTGCCGAAAACATTGATATCGACAACTCAGGGATGATATCGGGCTTGTTTTGACCATGGCAATTACAGGGCTTCTATCCGGGACATCAATTCGCGGGCTTTTTTATAAAAGATAAAATCCTTCTCGCCACCTTGCCAGATGACCAAAGCTTTTTCGGCATATTTTCGGGCTTTCTTCATGTTTTTTCGTCCGAATGCAATCCGAGCCTTTTCGGCGAGATAGATCGGCTGGTTCGGATCTTACACCAGTAGTTTATCCATCAGATCATCAGCTTTCTTTAAGGCGCCTGCCTTGCGGTAAACGGCGCTCGGATCATGGGAAAATGTCTTGGCTACCGTGTCGGTCTGATCCATGTATGTCTCGTAATGGCCCATCACCTGTTCATAGTTGCCATCAAGGCGTGCGATGGCTTCCTCTATTCGGTTTTTCCAGCTTACTCCGACTGATCTCATCAATGTGTGTTGGTTATCGTGTTGGTTGCGGCACTTGTAGGTGTATTGAAAAGAAAGATTGAAGCCAGGACATCCACAATACGCTTCCTGGCCTAATGATCTTTTCATAAGGCAACCAATTTTCCTTACCCGGGCGACCATGATTGTATATAACAATGATGGAAGCAGTAAAGAATATGAATAGGAAGACAAACAACTTTTCTACCAACATAAATCCAGTTCATACCTGTTTACTACAAACCGACAGAGCCGCAGAATTCCGAAGGATACTGCTAAATAAGATCAATAAATTGAAAGAACCTGCGATTCCATAAGTCCAGCAACAAGGATTGCTGACCATCTTGATAAGTCACAGGAGATTCTGATCAAAAAATCACAAATTATGTCAACTGTTTCATTTCGTGCCTATAGGATCATGCAGTATGCCATGGTAGCTTGTGATCCTCGGCAATTAAACATGGACGAATGAAGAGACCTTTAATTTTCCTAGTCTTCGTTGATGCGTTGTTTATGGATGTTTAAGGGTTCATCTATGGCCTGGTAAAACGATTCTATGTATCGCTTGACTGCTGATTTATGGTTTGCATTGAGGGTAGGACATTTGCGAATGCATTTATAGATTTCTTTTTTAGAATCCAACAAATCCTTTTTTGCAATTGCGATTGTCGGTGAAGAGTAGGGGCCCAGAAAGATGCGTTCTCCTTGGTAGGTTAAGTTAAGTGCACGGGGAACCTTGACGTAAGGCGCGTCTACCAGGGCACAGAAATCAAAGTCATAAGGTATAACCTTGATCTTTCCATCGATATTGGACTGAATCAGTGTTACATTTCTGAGATTCTCGATGGACCAGTCAAAATTGCCGATCATATATTGAAACAATCCTGTGCGGGATGCCGATGTCATATCCAGAGAATCAGCACTCACCGCATATTTTTCTAGTTCTGTACCCTTGAGTCTTTCGGCGAGTTGTTCTTTACTTTCAATCATAAAATTGACCTGGGTCGAAGGCGGGCTATTTCCTTTTTCGTCCTGCCAGTGTATGGTGATCAATTTGACCCTGAAACTTTCATCGGTAACGCGCTGGTACATCTGATACGCAAGAAATTCTTTTTGAACCAGCTGATGACTTTCCAGCTGTGCACTGCAATTGGTCACCAGCTTCAGACCGCCCATCTCCCTTACTCCCAGACTTTCACTTAGTTCACTTCCGAAGTTGATCTTAATGGGAGGAAAATCACAGATTCGTTTACGATAAACGCCCCTGGCCTTTACCCTCGCTGGCCAGGTGGTTTCTTCCAGGTTGTCGCCACGTATGATAACTTCGGCATTCTGGTATTCGTCTTTGTACTTGTCGCGAATAAGTTTATCGAGGTCTGTGATGACCGTCATTTCTACATTTTCCAGCGAGCTGAACCAGTCGAAAAGTGTTTTCTCAGTAGCAACCGGATCCGAAATAGACCAAAGAACGGTGCTCGTCGCAACAAACAAAACAATCTTGAAGATCGATAAGGTTTTCATGGCTGATACGAAAATAAAGGCTTAAAGTTAGTTATACCTGGTCTCATATATCAAATCTTCTTAGATTTACCAGGTAGAATATTCGACCAAAGTTGAAGATTTCATTACGCTTAAAAGATTAAATGAGTAATCTTTTCTACGTCCTTTGCATCATTTTTTGGATGTTACTTTCTCAGTCACACCTAGTTGCACAAGCCGCCCCCCTTGCCAAGCCTTCTAAAATTATCCTTATGATTGGCGATGGAATGGGTTTGTCGCATATTTCCATGCTGGCCGGATTGGAAAAAAATACCGCTTTTGAGGAGTTTCAGGTCATCGGCATGCAAAAGACGCATGCTTTTGATGCATTAATTACGGATTCTGCAGCAAGCGCCACCGCTATCGCCTGTGGTGTCAAGACTTTCAACAATGCCATCGGCATGGGTCCCGATTCCATGCCGGCACAAAGCATAACCAAGCGATTATCGGCCCTCGGCTGGGGTATTGGGATCGTCACTACCGCGAGCATTGTTCATGCCACTCCCGCGGCTTTCTATGCCCATCAACCCTCGAGAGCCCTTACGGAGTTCATTGCCAAAGACGTTGCCAATTCCGGTGTTGACTTCTTTATTGGTGGTGGAAAAAGATATTTTGATGACCAGA
>JBFKOL010000421.1:0-3236 GCA_041628815.1 Saprospiraceae bacterium
CCTGTGAGGAAACCGAACCTGTGAGAAAACTGAACCTGTGAGGAAACCGAACCTGTGAGAAAACTGAACCTGTGAGAAAACTGAACCCGGGAGAAAACCGAACCTGTGAGGAAACCGAACCTGTGAGGAAACCGAACCTGTGAGGAAACCGAACTGCACCCGCAGTGTGCGGAATGAATTCCGCACATATTATTCGCCTGGGCGAATACAGAATTCATTCCGTATAATAACGACTGAATTTATTCGGTAGACCGCAACAGCCCCGTAGACAAAACAATCAACATCCCGCCAACTACGATCTGTGGTGTCACCTCCTCGCCCAAAAAAACGACACCGAAAAAAATGGCACTTACGATTTCCAGGTAAGATATCATCGATACTGTCGATGCCTTCAAGTACCGCAATCCGTAGAAAAAACAACTGAACAACCCCAAACCGATCACCAATCCATAGGTAATGCCGATGCTCCAGTCCGTACCTGTCGGCAATGGTCGGTTAACCAGGATAAACGGAAGGAAAACGACCGAACCCACCAGGTTTTGAAAGAAAATAATATGATTGCGATGATAATTCAGGCTCTGCGACTTAAACAAGATCACTGTGACCGAATAGAAGATTGCGCTGATCAACGAGGCCGTCATGCCGACGAAATCCTTGTTCTCAAAGGAGAAGGTGCCACCGCTGTAAATGATGATGATGCCCAGAAAAGACCCCAATAACAATGTGCCGCGCCCCCAGGTGAGATGCTCTTTGAGAAAGAATGCACCCAGGATGGTGGCAAATATGGGCCATGTATAGGAAATGACTACGGCATTGCTGATGGTCGTGTAGAGATAAGCCGTCAGGAAAAAGTACATGCGTACCGCATTAAGGCCGGATGCCGTCAGCATCAACTTGTACCTGCCCTGGAACAAAGCAATACGCCGGGATCTGAGCCATATTAACAGAACGGCGACAGGTAAGGCATGCCTGATCCACGCAATCGAGGTGGCCGGTATAGTCATACCCTTAATCATCAGCCCACTCACTCCGGCCAAAAGTGCCCCAAGAATAACAATGCCGTATGCCTTGTTTCTGTTCTCTTCGATGGTAAAAATATAGTGACGTGCAAAGATCCTCTTTTCTTTGAAAGACATTCACCTCTTTAGGTGTGAGAAAAAGTACATCACGCTTCTCGCTACCCAGATTCACAACAATTCTTGTTCCTGTCTCCGGATACTGGCAATACACCTAAAACCCCAACCTGTCGTTTGGATATTAGACTTTTCAAGAAATCGATGAAGGGGTTTACTCTCGATACCAGAAGAATACAATTTTGATAGCGCTCTTTGGACAATCCATTTTAACCCCTATTTTGTACGGGTTAAGCAAAAAACTGATTTTTGAAACCTACAGACATTCGCGATCCGGAATACTTTCATAAGGTAGTGGATTGCCAGTATGCCTGCCCGGCACACACCCCCGTACCCCAGTACATCAGGTTGATAGCGGAGGAGAAATATACCGAGGCCTATATGATCAATTGGGAATCCAATGTATTCCCGGGCATTCTTGGACGGACATGTGACAGACCCTGTGAACCTGCGTGCCGCAGGGGACGGGTGGAAGAAGAACCTGTGGCCATTTGCCGTCTCAAACGGGTAGCAGCCGACAACAAAGCGGAAGTGCGACACCTGATGCCTTCCATACCCAAAGAAAAAAATGGCAAAAAAATAGCACTCATTGGGGGTGGACCGGCATCCCTCACCGTAGCCCGCGACCTGGCCCCACTGGGCTATGAGTTGCACCTCTACGACGAGTGGAACGCCGGCGGCGGCATGATGCGTACACAAATTCCAGCTTTCAGGCTTCCCATAGAAGTCCTCGAAGAAGAAGTCGATTACATTCTCGACATGGGCGTCCACACCCATTTTAACCATTACGTCTCCAGTATGAAGGAAATACTGGACAAGGATTATGACGCCATATTCGTCGGTACAGGGGCACCCAAAGGCCGCAACCTCAACATCCCGGGAAGAGAAGAAGCCGACGCCAACGTGCACATAGGCATCGAATGGCTGGCCGGGGTAGCTTTTGAACACATCGACTCCATCGGCAAAAAGGTGATTGTATTGGGAGGGGGCAATACGGCCATGGATTGTTGCAGGACATCTAAGAGGATCGGTGGAGAAGAAGTAACCGTAGTAGTGCGCAGCCCATTCAAGGATATGAAAGCATCGCCATGGGAAATCGAGGATGCTCAACACGAAGACATACCGATTTACAACAATATGCCTCCCAAAGAATTTGTAGTCGAAAATGGCAAGTTAAAAGGGGTGACATTCTCCAAGGTTCGGGCAGAATACGACGAAACGGGGCGACGCAAACTCATTCCCACCGGAGAGCCTGATGTCTTCATAGAGGCCGATGACGTCATCATCGCTATCGGTCAGGACAATGCCTTCCCCTGGATAGAGAGAGATCTCGGGATCGAGTTTGGCAAGTGGGATCTGCCCGTCCTGCACAAGGAAACCTTCCAATCGACATTACCCCGCGTATTTTTTGGAGGAGATGCTGCATTTGGCCCTGAAAACGTGATAACAGCAGTAGCACACGGCCACCAGGCAGCCATTTCCATTCATAAATATTGCCAGGGAGAAGATGTGCATGAAAGACTTGCACCTAAAGTTACCCTGATAAGTCAAAAAATGGGCATTCACGAATGGATGTACGACAGTCCGGTGGTGGAAGATGTACGCTACCTCGTGCCGCACGAAGACAAGACCATCACCTTGAAGAACCGGAAGGTGGAAGTGGAATTGGGCTTTGATCGGCCCACCGGCTACAAGGAGGCCCAAAGGTGCCTCAACTGCGATGTGCAAACAATCTTCACCACTAATCTCTGTATCGAATGTGATGCCTGCGTGGATATTTGCCCGACTTCGTGCATCACCTTTACCAAAAACGGAGACGAAGCGGATCTGCGCACCCGACTCAACGCTCCTGCAGATAACTGGACACAGGACCTCTATGTATCCGAAATCCTGCCCACCCAACGGGTGATGGTCAAGGATGAAGATGTGTGCCTCCACTGCGGGCTATGTGCCGAACGATGTCCGACCTCAGCCTGGGACATGAAGAAATTTCTTTACAACGTCACAAAAGCGGACCAGATCTAATGAAGAAAGTCAGTGCAGTGAATGATATGGTGATTCGCTTCGCCAATGTAAACGGTACGGGCTCGGCCAGTGCCAACA
>JBFKOL010000422.1:0-3233 GCA_041628815.1 Saprospiraceae bacterium
CGTTGATCTGTTGGGCTGTATGTTCTACCAGGGTTGCGAGGATGTCGGGTATTGATGCTTTTGAATTTTCAATGACCGGCATAATATTTTCCATAACCCATTCATAGCCCATCGATTTTGGACCGGGCACACCATAGTATGCTAACCGGTTAAATTCCCCCAGCATTGTCTCGTTCATATTCCCTTTTCTGGCAATGTCACCATCTCTGTCAAAATCCAGTCCCATGTTGCCCACCACAATATTCAACGGCATATTTGCAGGACAGACATCATAGGCCAGGCGCTTACCGTTTTTCATAAATGAGATATTGGCAATTCCACCCAGATTGATGCATGCACTGTATTCGGGAAAGAGCAGGTGGTCTCCAATCGGAACCAGTGGTGCTCCCTGCCCTCCCTTAATTAAATCTGCGGTCCTGAAATCATAGACAACCGGCAAGTCGCAACCTTGGGAAATGGCCTGACCGTTTCCTGCCTGAAATGTTAGGCCTTTATCAGGTTGGTGGTAAATCGTATGCCCATGTGATGAAACAAAATCAACATGGATATCATAGCGTTCAATAAATTCTGAAACTAATTGCCCATAGAGGCCTCCCAGGTCGAGATCGAGTTTAACGAGATCCATGCCTGACATGCTAAGCGTGTTTTTAATCCTTTCCTTGATAGAATTTGGATATTCCACGGTCTCCGTATCGATGACTTTATAGGACCACTTATCATCATTATATTCAAAATGACAATAAGCTACATCCACCCCATCCAATGACGTGCCTGACATTAATCCGATTACCTTATAAATCTTACCCATTTTCGCTATTTTTAACCCCGTTTTATTGGATTGGCGACCATATAAATTTAATCAAACTCTGGCTCAAATCCCTTTTGATACGAACCATATTTTCTGCGTTTAGATGGACATAACAATTGATTTTGGTACAAGCTCTGGGAAGATTGGCTTCTTTAATGAAGACCGGCTGGAAAAAGTCTTTCGTGGTGTGGCAATTGCCGACCTGGGCAGCTATGTCCCGGAGAATTTTGACGGTAACCTGATTATTAGTTCTGTCAGGGAAAAAGCCGAGTTTATCCGTGACCATTTGGCTGTGAGAGGCAATACATACCTGATGACTCATCGCCTGAAAATGCCCATAAAGATTAATTATAAGACTCCGGAAACCCTTGGCACAGACCGTCTTGCAGCAATTATCGGTGCGTGGGCGGAATACCCAGGCAAAGATCTGCTGGTCATTGATACTGGAACTTGTATCACCTATGATTTATTAAAAGCGGATGGGAGCTATCCCGGAGGGTCAATTTCACCGGGCATGGAATTAAGATTCAAGTCATTACATAATTATACCGCACGCCTCCCGTTATTGAGTCGTCAGGATTCTGCGGAATTGGTCGGCGGGACGACTGAAGAAGCCATATTAAGTGGCGTTATCAATGGATTGAAAGCAGAAATGAGGGAAATTATTCGCATGTATCAGCACAAATTGCCACATTTGCAGCTTGTTATTTGTGGAGGAGATTCTCAATACTTCGGAGACGCTCTCTCATTGGAAGCAGATATAAGACCGAATTTGGTATTGTTTGGATTGAAGAAAGTGCTGGACTACAATGAGGCATAATATAACGGTCATATTTTTTTGGTTATTATCCTTTTCGGGAGCACTTGCTCAAACGGCCCCTTCTCCATTTACCTCAATTGGAATTGGTAAGATTGGATCGAATGCCATGTTGCAACAGGAAGCCTCCGGTGGTGTGGGAATTGCGTTGGGATCATATTGGAATCTCAACACGGTTAATCCTGCCATGCTAATGTACACAAGGAATACCATATTTGGCGGGCTCACTGTGTTTCAAGCGGGTGTTATCTCTGACAATAAGACGATTCGGAATGCTACCAATTCTGAGCGCAGCGCAGGCACCAACCTCTCTTACCTCGTCACAGGATTTCCGGTCATTCAAAATCGATGGTTTTCTACTATTGGGCTCAGACCTTTTAGCAGTGTCAATTACAACCTCAACTACGAAACTCAATTAGCCGGATCACCTTACTCCACGCTGGTCACAGAAGAAGGGTCAGGAGGAATCAATCAATTGTTCTGGTCGAATGGAGTTTCAGTGTCGAAAAACCTTTCGCTTGGTTTGAGAACGCAGGTACTTTTCAGCTCGATATTTTCTGAGTTTATCAATAATGTAGATACACAGGAAATACCAGTGAGGTATTCAGCAGCAATATATGACCGGCTTACAGTTTCGGGAGTAACTTTTACCGGGGGACTCGTCTACACCGATTCGATTAATACTTCAGGGGATGATCCATTAAAGGTAACATTGGGACTTACCTATGATTTTGCTCGCGATGTGAGGGCGAAACAATTTCAAAGTGTTCAAAGACGAATTATCACCGGAACCATACTGGAAGCTGATACGGTACAAAATAATACAATCGGAACTCTCGAACTACCGGCAGGAATTGGTCTCGGAATTGGGCTATCGAAGGGATTCAAGTGGTCGGTGGGGGCTGACTTGAGAATGAAATCGTGGGAAGACCTGCGCAGGTTGGGACAACCATTGGCTACGGCGAACAGCATGTATATTGGCGTTGGGGGAGAATTTACACCGGATGCTTTTTCTATTGAAGACTACCTGAAAAGGGTGACTTTCCGGCTGGGTGGCAGTTATGAAAAAACTCCCTATTTGATAAATGGTATGCAGGTTAATGATTTTGGCATTAATTTTGGTTTCTCCCTACCAATCGTACCATCCAGCAATACTGGCAGTTCTTTAAACAAGGGGTTTTCCAGTGTTGATTTCGGATTCAGATATGGGGTCCAGGGAGACTTGGACAACAATTTATTGCAAGAAGAATATTTTAGGATTCAATTTGGAATCACATTTAATGACAAATGGTTTATTAAAAGAAGGTTTAATTAGATAATTTCGTTTTACTATGAAAGCTAATATTACTCTACTGGTACTTGCCCTTACTCTGGTTGGGGGTTCTGTTTTTGGTCAGTGTAAGGAATGGAAATGGCCGGCTGACGGTGCACAAAAGGCACTTGCTGAAGAGAAGTATGTTCTTCACAACGACCTTGTTAAAAACAAACAATATAGGCAAGCGATACCCGCTCATCAGTGGTTGCTCACCAATACACCCGATTTACAATCAGCGATTTATATCAATGGTGAAAAGATCTTCACGAATCTGGCTGACGAGGCTGAGACCC
>JBFKOL010000423.1:0-3206 GCA_041628815.1 Saprospiraceae bacterium
CCCTCCCACTACCATTACTATGTATTCGCCGTCTTCCCATACACATTTATTACCCACGGGTGGTTTTAACAAATGCCGGTGTTCATCGATCCATTTCTTGAAGTTGAATTTTGGTAAGAGCTTTGACATTTTGCGAATTTATGATGATTAATCTCAATATTTGATACATACATTTTTTGGCTGCGTAAAAAATTTCAGGGCTTCCCATCCTCCTTCTCGCCCCATCCCGGACTGTTTGTAACCACCGAATGGAGTGCGCAGGTCACGCAGCATCCACGTATTGACCCAAACGATTCCCGCTTTCAATGCACGAGCCATCCTATGCGATCGTGAAAGATTTGCCGTCCATACGGTTGCCGACAGTCCATACCTGGTAGAATTAGCCATTTCTATAGCCTCCGATTCATCGACAAAAGGAGCAACTGTGACCACAGGACCAAATATTTCTTCTTGATTGGTGATGCAGCCCGGAGCAAGACCCTCAATAATTGTGGGGGCGATGTAAAATCCATTTTCGTAGCCTCGAACATTTGCTGGTCCACCCCCGCATAGAATTCTACCACCTTCTCGCCGTGCAATATCGATATGTTGAGATATTTTTTCGAAGTGATCCTTGGAAACGACTGCGCCCACATCGGTTTTAGGATCCATGGGATGTCCTACCACCAAGGCTCTTGTTTTTTCAACGAGCGCTTCAACAAAGCGATTATAAATTGATTTCTCGATCAAAACACGGGACCCACAAAGACAAATCTGCCCCTGATTGGAGAAAGAAGACCTAACAGTCGATTCCAGCGCTTCGTCAAAATCACTATCTGCGAAAACGATATTTGGGTTCTTACCACCCATTTCGAGAGAAACTTTTTTGAATTGAGGTCCTGCACAGGACGCGATGTGTTGTCCCACCTTTGTGCTACCCGTAAAAGAAATAGCTGCTACTTTCGGATGACGGACTATGGCGTCTCCGGCTTTCTCACCAAGGCCATGAACGACATTCAGCACGCCTGGCGGTAATCCCGCCTTTGTAACTATCTCACAGAGCATCGAAGCGGTAAGAGGTGTAACTTCAGATGGCTTGGCCACCACCGTGTTTCCGGCAGCAATTGCCGGCGCTATTTTCCACGAAAACAGGTAAAGTGGTAAATTCCAAGGAGAAATGCACCCTACGGTTCCGAGTGGTTCGCGTAACGTATAATTAAATGCCGACCGGTGAGGTGTATCGTGCATTTCGGATGAGAACTGTGTAATGGCATTGGCAAAGAATTCAAAGTTTGTGGCAGCCCGTGGAATGTCTACCTTTTGGGCCAATTTCAGCGGTTTCCCGGTATTGCGGGATTCGGCTATGGCCAGATCGTCAGCATTTTCACGGATACCCTTTGCGATCTGTGACAATACCTCATGTCGCTCTTCCACCGATTTTGAAGACCATGATTCAACAGCCTCTATGGCTGACTCAACGGCCATTTCAACATCGTGTCTCTCTGAACTGACGACCTTTCCAAGGATCTCTCCTTCGGCAGGATTTACAAAATCGAGACTTCCCCTTCCTGCGGCTTCCCTGTATTCTCCTGCGATGTAATTTTTAACGTACATAGGGTTGTAAGGCAAATTTAAGGCATATGCATTGCTTCATGTCGCTCTTACCAGTCCTCGTGATTGGTAAAATAGTAACCCAGCTCTTTCTGAACATGTTCGGGTAATTCGGGTAGCTCAGAACGGGGTATGAGCAAAGTGGAAATGTTGTGAAGGTCCGTAAAAATATGATGCCTGTCAGCCGTGGCTTTGAGGTAGTTGTGTCCTGAAGAGCCCCCGGTTCCCACCTTACGGCCAAGCATACGGAGCACCATCTGGGCATGCCTGTAACGCCAAGAAATCAGTAATTCATCTAGGTCGACAATCGACAATAAGAACCGATAAGCAGGTTGTAACAGGGGTTCTTCATTGTACAAACTGATCATAAGAGCTGCAACAGTTGCCTTATAGCTGAGACGTTGCTTGCCCTCCTGAATCAGCTGTTCATGTACTTTTGGGTCGAGTATGCTCCTGAAGTAACCATCTGTGGATCCCATCATCTTAAGTCTCATTTCCTTATCCTCCGGGCTAAGGTGGTTCGATTCCCTAATGGCACGCACCTCTTTCGCAATCATCCTGTTCACCGACTCCTTGTAATAACTGATAAAATCGAAATTGCCAAATTGAAGAAAAGGAGTCCTTTCGAGCCAACCCTCAACGGCATCAAATAAGTTAAGTTCTTTCTCAATCCTTTCGAGTTCAACCCGTTCGGCCTCAGTAAAAAAGGCCGCGTAATGATGACCTGCATAAGTCATGCGGATCGAATCCTTCATTCCCAAAAGGTTTTCAATCTTTCTGAATTGAAAACTTTGGAATCCCGAAGCCGGAAATAAAAATTTCCTGAAATCAAGAAAGTCCAATGGCGTCATGCTCTCCATTATGGGAATATGCTCAATCAGTAGCTTTAGGATACCAGAAACCCTTTGCAGGCGAGCCGTGGCAGTACCAATATTGCGTTCGTCAACGTCATCTCGGTTGAACATGTCGATAACGGATTCAAGCTCGTGAATGATTTGTTTGAACCAAATTTCGTAGCTCTGATGGACTATGATGAACAACATCTCTTCATGCGCTAACTGTTCACCTACCTGACCGCTGCGAGGACGTTGGCAACCCAACAGTTCATCAAGGCCGAGATAATTCCGGTAGTGAACAGTGGCATACTTTTGATCGCTCATAGAAGAATTTTTATCGATGTCAAGATAACACTTCGTATGTAAGAAAGGCCATGGGGAAACATGTTGATGTCGCCAAACTTGAAAGATATTAGTACCTGACATCTACACTGGATCCAATTCCGCCGACCTATAAATGAGGGGCCTTATCTTGGTGAAAGGCACTGTACCCCAATGATAATACCATAATTTAAACACTCCTTAAACTCCATCGATAATGAATCGCTAAAATAACCAATGTGGGTATAGCTTTTATTGAACATTTTCCCCAAAAATCTTTTGATACCTTGTAGCTTCTTTTTACTGACAACATCACTTTTGAAAAATTATTCAAGTCATCAGATATTGGATTACGAAAGGATAGACCCATTGCATTTACGTAAAGTTGCAGGCGCTTTTGCAACGGGTATCACCATTGTCTCTACGATTGATGGTCAAAAAGAAGTCCAGGGCATGACC
>JBFKOL010000424.1:0-3194 GCA_041628815.1 Saprospiraceae bacterium
GCACTGCCGGCAGGCAACTCCGCACCGCCTGTATTCGTAGGATCAAAAGATCTCATGAGGCGGAGGTAGGTGTCTTCGATTTCAAAACGCATCGAACTCCGGTCAAGCCAAGTCAAAGAGTAGGACCACTCGAGCTCCCTGTCCCTTAGCACACCAGCAGGATCGTGAATGAAATCAATTTCCAGGTCGGGTCCATGGCTTGTCACTTTTCCCGATTCCGGAAAGAACCGGTAGTTGGCTTCAAAACCATTCTGAAAAATGCCGGTCCTGCGGACAAAACCCGTTTCCGACAGATAATCGTCATCGATGTAACCCGTTCTAAAAGCCAGTTTCAAACGTGTCGTTTCATAGGTAAGTCTTCCGGATAGCGTCATTCCACCCCTTGGCACGGTATTATAAAGTGCGTGGTGGTAGAAAAATTTACCTGTCCAACGGTTGTCGGATGAGGCAAGGTTGTATTCCAGGCCAACCACCTGGTTGGAAGAAACGACAGCTGATTCATTGTCCCCGGTAATCGATTTGTTGACGATAAAAACAGACAGATTGGATCTCGAGAAAATCTGTCTCTGGAGGACTCCCACCGTAAAATTGGCTGCAGCAATATTTCCCTCAGATCCCGTTTGTACATTCATCAAACCGATGCGTGTTTTGTTATCGAGTTTACCGCTGAGCCGGAGTCCGGCTCTTATCGGGTTTGTAAGACCGATCCGTCTCGAAAAGAAAGGCCTGTTGTTGTCTTCTCCAAGTGAAGCAAAGAGATCGCTGTTTTCAAGAAAAAATTGACGTCTTTCAGGGAAAAATAATTCGAACCTGTCAAGGTTGGTCCTTTGTTCGTCTACCTCGACCTGAGAGAAGTCCGGATTCACCGTCAGATCGAGGTTGAGAGAAGTGGACAAGGTAAGTTTACCGTCCAATCCCACTTTTCCATCTTCTTCCGATGGCAAATTTTCCATAACGTTTTTCGTGGTCTTACCAAACACATATGGTATCAGGGAATAGCGTGGTCCTCTGGCAGGCAGGGGACGATCCCATTCCAGGGTACCTGTAAATGCCAGGTTGGCCGTCTGAAATTGTCTTGGCACGGGAGCCCAGCTGGATTTTTCGCCCGTTTTAAGATCCAGTCTTGAGAAGTTGATGCCCCATTCAGTAGTGCCATCCTTGTACCTTATACTCCTAAAGGGAATAGCCAATTCGGCCGTCCATT
Source organism: Saprospiraceae bacterium (assembly GCA_041628815.1). GTDB lineage: Bacteria > Bacteroidota > Bacteroidia > Chitinophagales > Saprospiraceae > JBFKOL01. The sequence goes on from JBFKOL010000424.1 coordinate 1,205, forward strand.
TGCCTGGATAATTCTCGACGGCTGACGACCATTTTGTGTCCCAATTCAACGAAACAAACCCTCCGTCAGCCTGGATGCCATCCCATTCGGCACCGGAGGCCGAAACACCAAACGAAAAACCATTGGTTTGGTCGTTGTACGTGTCGATGAAAACTATAAAATTGTCATTGAGTCCGAAATTAAAATCGCGGCGAAGCGATTCTGAGGGTCTCTTGCCTGGTAAGGTATCATAACAAGTAATACCGATATACAGGTTGTTTTCATCGTATGCCATTACGACTTCTGACTGGCTAATGGCAAAACCTTCATCTGTAGGTGTCACGCGATGAAAATACCCTGCCCTCTGCCCCATCTTCCAGAATGTTTCATCCAGTATTCCGTCAACAGACACAGCCTCCTCTATGAATTCCATTCTAATTCTGTATGTCTCCCTATTGATGGCGTCTGTTTGAGCAATGGAAACTAAAGGACCCATAACCATGGAGAACAGAACACATTGATAAAGCAAAATAATTGCCGGCGGTAGTCTTGAATAACAAAGGAATAGTTGATCTCCTACCAAGGTGATTCAATGTTTAAAGAAGTCAGAAAGACAGTGATAAGCTATATTTTCCAGCTGCTTTGCATGGAAAATTCTCGAAAAGAATCAAAGAACCTTCCGGTATATATCAAGGATAAAATCCCTTAAACCTTACCTGCTACAGTTCATACCCTGCTATTATTTATTCTTGCTTACCTTATGCCTATGTCCTGGAAAGAACAAGATATAAATATCAAAGTCAGGAATCTTTGTATATGTGTGATGCTTGGGGCGAGTTTAACGGCACAGAAAGAAAGTAACAAGGTAGTCCAGGCCTACCGTCTGGCTGATAATTCGTCGCTTATTCTCGATGGCAGGATTGATGAACCTGAATGGTTTAACGTAGCTTTTATTGATGATTTCAAGATGCAAGTGCCTGTGGAAGGCGGGAATCCAAGCGAAAAAACCGAGATAAGGGTTGCCTATGATCAACACAATTTATACCTGGCAGTTCAGTGTTGGGACAGCAATGTCGGTGGAATCAAATATTTTCAAAAGAAACGTGACTCGGAACTTGATACCGATGATCGTTTTATGTGGATTCTCGATACTTTTAATGACGGCCGCAATGCATATTTCTTTGCAATAAACCCCGGTGGTGTCTTTACAGACGGTCTCTTATCTACGGGTCAGGGAACATCAGTCAATTTCGATTGGGATGGTATTTGGTCGGTTTGGACACAGGTACATGCCAATGGATGGTCGGCCGAAATCCGAATACCTTTTCGCACTTTGAACTTCAGTCAAGATAAAACAGGTTGGGGCATAAATTTTCAACGCACCATTCGAAGAAAAAATGAAGAGCTTGTCTGGTCGGGGTTTCTTCGAAGCCAGGGACTGAGAAGACCGCAAAACGCAGGGACACTTACAGGTTTAACAGATGTTTCTCAGGGAATCGGGCTTGAAACCATTCCTTACCTCGCCGGTCGAAGGCTATCAGCACGCTCAGAAGACAATCTGGTCACTGACTATCAAGGAGATTTTGGTTTCGATGTCAACTACAGTATTACCCCAGGGTTAAAAGTCTCGTTCACCTACAATACGGACTTCGCTGAAACCGAGGTCGACACGCGACAAATCAATCTTACAAGGTTTCCTCTTTTTTTTCCAGAAAAACGCGATTTTTTCCTGGAAGGATCTTCCATTTATTCCTTTGCTCCAGCCAGCGGCGTCATTCCCTATTTCAGCCGACAGATCGGGTTAAAAGATGGAAGATCAATTCCTATCGGATTTGGCAGTCGGATCATTGGAAGAATGGGCAATTATGATATTGCCATTCAACATGTAAGGACCAATGAACTTGAAAGTATTGCACCTGAAGATTTTGGTGTATTCAGGTTAAGAAGAAACTTCGGACGAGAAAATCGAATTGGATTTATCTATACCTTCCGCTCTACGGACGATGGTGAA
>JBFKOL010000425.1:0-3189 GCA_041628815.1 Saprospiraceae bacterium
ATGGCCCTGGCCGTATCGGTGGGCTGCGCACCTTTCATGAGCCAATCAAGGGCTTTATCCCTGTCAAGGTCAATCGTTGCAGGTTTGGTCATGGGATTATAGCTGCCTATTTGTTCAATAAAACGACCGTCTCGTGGAGCACGGCTGTCAGCAACAATAATATGGTAATAGGGTTTTTTCTTGCGCCCGCGACGGGCAAGTCTGATCTTTACTGGCATTTTTGAAATTTATTTGGATTAACCATACCCTGTTTGAACAATTAATGTCCCAGGGCTTTGCGGCTGCAAAAGTAAGACATATTTTCATTTCTTTGGGATTCCTTGATTGAACACATGAAAAAACCTGCTCTAATTGCGATTTTATCGCATATCCGGTCATTTTCTGGCTGAAAAAATAATGCACCATTATGACAATGACCAGTATGATACCAATGTTGGAAACAGACGATATTTACGAAACCGTTGCCTTTTACACGGAGAAGTTGTCTTTTTGTGTGGGTGGAACCTATTATTCGGATAAAAATGAATTAACCTGGGTGATGCTGGACTGGGATCGCGCCAGCATCATGTTTTCAACGAGATTCGAGGCTACTAAAGGCATTGCCTGCCACATGACGGGTTCACTCTATTTCTTTCCCCAAAATATAAACGATTTATGGGAACAGCTCAAAGATGTTGTACAAGTAGAATGGCCGCTGCAAACCCTTCACTATGGCATGACTGAGTTCGCCATTATAGACAACAACGGCTATCGCTTGATTTTTGGACAATAAATAATTGTAAAAAAGGTGTCTGTCAGATGGCGCCACCTTCACATAGCGATCGTATCCTGTTGAAAAGAGCGCCGCAGAAAAAACTGGAACTGGTAATTGCTGATTTGACTGGAGAGAACAAGACTGTCGGCAAAGCTTTCTACTATCTTATAAGTGATAGGTGGTGTGCCCAACTGCCTGATTGCGTCATCTTCCAATACATAGGGAAACTCCAAATCCCTTCTGAGTATATTCGTCATCATCAACGTGTCATTCACAAACTCAAAATAAGCATCAGAAAGTGTTGAAGTAGCTTTGTTGTTACGGGTAGCATTGACCACATCCCATCGACCAATTAGGAGATTCACATCATTTTTGTCCTGAGAACAACCAAAAAAGGCAATAAAAATCACAACAGATACAATACGGACTGCCGAAGGCAATGCACTCTTCGGTAAATCAGAAGTCCTAAACTGCATTTACTTGTTTCCGAATTTCTTCTCTTTAATCTTTGCTTTCTTACCTACCAGGTTTCTCTGATAAAAAAGACGGGCTCGTCTGACTTTTCCTCTCTTATTAATGGCTATTTCCACAATACTGGGTGAAGCAAATGGAAAAATCCTTTCTACTCCAATATTACCGGACATTTTCCTGACCGTAAACGTCTTTGTTGCCCCCGATCCCTTGATTTGGATAACATCGCCTTTGAAAACCTGGATGCGCTCTTTGGCACCTTCTACGATGCGGTAGCTGACGGATATGTTATCTCCGGCGATAAAGTCTGGATAGGACTTCTTTTCTGTGAGCTCTTCATGTACGAAATTGATCGGGTCCATAAGCCTTGATTTAAAATGACCGCAAAGATAATGTTTTCTCCAACTTATCTTCAATATGTGATGATGGAATTTATTACCTGACCAACGTGGCGTACCCTCTTTCTTCTTTCTTGGTACCCCTCGGAATTTTGTAGGTAGCCAGAAACATATATACCCCTCCCGGCAGTAATGCACCCGTATTATTGTGCCGTCCATTCCAGCCTTCTTCCGGATTGTCAGTGACAAAAACTTCTTTGCCCCATCTGTCGTAAATGATCAGTCTATAATCATTGACCAGCGGTGAAATCCCGGCGCCGAGAAAAAAGTCATTTTGACCATCACCATTTGGAGTAAAGGCGTTCGGAAAGAAAAGCTGTGCGAGAGGGATGATGTCAATGATTTTCGAAATCGTATCGGTACATCCGTTTGCACTGGTTGCCTGTAGGATAATCCTATGTAAGCCTGTATCCCTGAAAACGTGCTCGGGATTGGTTTCAAATGACAGGGACTGGCCTGCGAAGTCCCAGAAATATCCGACTGCATTTGTGGAACGATTGATGAAAGAAACCGTATTCTGCTGGGAGCTTGGCGTTTCGGGAGAGTAATCAAATGCAGCCTCAGGACCATCCTGCACACGCACCCAATCCCGGTAAGTACGGCGCGCAACACAGCCGATCGGCGAAGTTATTTCCAGAGAAATGGTATAGACGCCGTCTTCTTTGAAAACGTGATTAGGGCTGATTTCAAAACGCTCCTCCCCTTCGGATCCATCTCCAAAATCCCAGACAATATCATAGCTCTCATCGATTGGGAAGGTCAGGTTGTTGAAGAAAACATCGGCTGGTTCACAACCGACAAAGGTACTTGGTTCGACAATGATCAGGTTTGGCGCTGGAGCATACTGTATGCGCTTTCTTACATCATCAACACAACCGTTGTTATCCTCTATGGTCAACGTGACATTTTTAGACCCGGGCAATTCAAAGATGTGTTGCGGATTCAACCGGTCTTCCACTACCCCATCCCCATAGTCCCAGATACGGGATACGATAAAATCACCGTCGGTATACGAAAGGTCCGTAAATGAAACGGGACCCGCCACACAGGTGTCATAGGCGAAGGAGAAATCCGCTTCCAGTCCTGGAAGAACATTTATGACAATATCAGCACTATCGGTACAGTTGGGGATGTTGGGGTTCAATGTCATCTTCGCAGTATAAGAGCCCAATCCCGGAAATGTTATCACGGGATTCCTCACATTGGAGGTAACAATTTCTCCGTTCATGTCAAACTCCCAGAGATAAGATGTGATGTCTTCTTCACGGGTACTTAAATTTTCAAACCTTACATCAAAATCACCACACAATTGTAATTCGAATTCTTTTTCACCCAATGTGCGATCTGAGGCTATAGAGGCATTCACCGCTTTTTCGCAATTAGAGACGATGAATTGGAAGTCTCTGCGTATGGTGGATAGCCTGACTCCATCGCGGAATTCTTCGGCACAGACTGCCATCACATGCTCTCCTACAATTTCGGGAACACCTTGAATCAACCCTGTATTTCTATCAATCCTAACGACGGGGTTACCTCCCATTGGGGAGGTAGCCGTAAATGATGGTG
>JBFKOL010000426.1:0-3189 GCA_041628815.1 Saprospiraceae bacterium
ATCTACCCTAGTAGGTGTTATGGTCGCTGCTGCCCTGCTTCCACCACTCATGCGCGCTGGGCTCCTGATAGGCGGGGGTCTTATGAGTGATGGTATCAATTCATTCCTGATTTTCACAGCCAACATCATCAGTCTCAACCTGGCAGGTATCATCACCTTCTATTTTGCAGGTATTCGTCCAAACCGATGGTATGAAAGTAAAGTAGCCATAAAGAGAACCCGTATAGCATTCGCCGTATGGATTGTTGCACTGGTCTTGCTGATAGGGGCCATGCTTTTGATGCGAAAAATCTTTTGAGAAAAGAAATCCTTTGAGCGGATACATCCGGATTGGAAGTTTGATGAATGGCCCAAAACAGAAGAGTTGTTCCGAGCCCTCAATTATTCACCTGTATCCAATGCAACTGTATTTCTCCCAAAAAAGAAAACCAACAGGGGAGGGTCTTTGAAAGGATCAACGAGGACGGAAATGGGCAACCCTTATATTTCTGAGACTTATAAAATGGACACTTAACAGAGTTTTTTATCAATCTACCATGACGATGTTCATCACTCAATCTGCAAATGCCGGATGCAGTGGCCAACATCGAAGACTTCTCCTTTTAAGCAGGTAATGCAGTCCAGTCAATCTGCAGAATGTTCTTGCACGCAGATTAACGGTTACTTTTTAACTTAGATCGAATGAAGAAAATCCTTTACTCACTTTCGCTCTTGCCCGTCGTTGTAATTGTCTACTTCTTGTACAACTACCTACCCCAATTACCTGTGGCTAGTGGCTATGCAGCGAAAAAAATGTGCTCTTGTATCTTCATCGCAGAAAGGTCACAGGAAAGCATTCAGTCGGAAGATCTGGACTTTGGGCCGTTGGGGTTGACAAGAACCAAAGTCAATTTTGAAGAGAAATACGTGACATCATCGCTATTCGGCTTATCGCCTAAAATTGCTATGTACAGGGAAGGGGTGGGTTGTGTATTATTGGATGGAGCAGATGATCACAATATTCGTCTTGCCTTGAACAGGAACGGTGTGAGCGGTATCTGGCCGGCCGCCTCTTCAGACACTTCTTCCAGTGAAGATTACAGTTTGGATGTGGTTACGCTCGAAAAAGCTATTGGTAATGCTTTTGATGATCTGACCGGCAAAGACAGTCTTAAAACCAGGGCTGTTGTCGTAGTGCATGGCGGAGATATTGTGGCTGAAAAGTATGCCGAAGGGTTTGACCGCGATACGGAAATCCTGGGCTGGTCAATGACGAAAAGCATAACCGCAGCCCTTATTGGAATTCTCGTGAAGAATGGCCGTCTAGGGCTTCAGGACAATCGTCTGTTCGAAGAGTGGAAGGACGAAAGGTCTAAAATAACATTGCGCGATATGCTACAGATGCAAAGTGGTCTCGAATTTGAAGAAGACTACAATAGTCTTTCTGATGCCACGAGGATGCTTTACCTGACTGAAAATGTCTCCAGCATACCTCTGGCAAAACCGATTCAATATGAGCCAGGTACGCACTGGTCATACAGTAGTGGGACAACCAATCTTTTGTCCAAGTTGATTCGCAATCAATACGAAGATCACAAAGATTACCTGAGATTGCCTTATGACAGTCTATTTCATCGGATCGGAATGAGTTCGGCCGTATTGGAGACTGACGAAAGTGGTCATTATATCGCGTCGTCCTACTGTTATGCTACACCGCGAGATTGGGCACGTTTTGGTTTACTCTTTTTGAATTATGGAAATTGGCACGGAGACCAAGTAGTCGATTCTTCGTGGGTAGACTTTGTAAGGACACCTTCCACGGGTAGCCGGGGAATTTACGGGGGGCACTTTTGGTTGAATCAAGGACAAAACGCTTATCCCGATGTGCCGGGTGATCTTTATTCGTGCAATGGATTCCAGGGGCAAAGGGTATTCATCATTCCGTCTTATGATCTGGTCATCGTGCGGATGGGATTGGCAGAAGAGCCTGTTTTTGATTTCAATCGGTTTCTGAAGGACATTCTGCAATCATTTTCACCATCTTCCGGGTGACGACCTACCACTGGTAGTTTTACTACCCGCAGGGGTAGGAGACACTCAAATTTCTCATTTTAGGTTTGACCAAAAAATGAAAACTCAATTCATGTCTGTTGCTCTTGTTGTGGATATTCTGGCTGCATATAGCGAAGATTCTTATGATTTTACCTGTGACTTCAGTGTTCATTCACTCCGCGATGAATGTCCTGACCAGTCTCTTAACGTCGCCGGGTCGGCCGAGGCCGATGGTATTTGCCTGTCTATCGGATGAGTTGTTGACTGTATCACAATCTTTCTTTCTATAATTCAGGATGAAACCTTCGAACTAACCTCTACCAGAGATGCCGGTTTTGACCTTGCCAATATTTCACAGACGGATCGAGGAAGTAATTCAATCGATGGGAGCAGATTGACGTTACTTAGTGACCCTTTGGATCCATAGTATTGGTTTTAAGTGAAGACGAAAGGTTCCTGGATTGGACAGATTCACGCTCTTCGCAAGGTTGTGACAGGGTTAAAGATTTGTCAAAAACCAGGGGTTGCCAATATGCATGATACCAAGAGTTTCGGATTTTTCCGGGAGTCAGGAAGGCGACAATGGTAGGACGATAAACAAAAGCTGTACTCTCGGTTTACTATGAATAAAAATACAGTACCATGACAAGGAACTCCTTTACGGACCGAGAATCAGACAGAATTATTGAGATGGCATGGGAAGACCGCACGCCATTTGAAGCTATTGAGGCTCAATTCGGTATCGGTGAAAAGCAGGTGAGCGAATGGATGCGGCGTGAGTTGGGACGATCGAGTTGGAAGCGATGGAGAAAGCGTGTTCATGGGAGAAAAACCAAACATCGCAGACTTGGACAGTCCGGACAGATCAGGTTCAAATCGGAGGCCCACCGTCAAATTACATTCAACAAGATCTCTAAAAAGTAACATCTTTTTCTTCGAACAACCGGTCGACCATAAGGTGTGATCACATAGGTTTGACTATTTTTGCGATTGAGGCAAACTGGAAGAATGTTTAAAGAGAAGGATCTTTTGTCTGCCAGGACACGGGATGATTTGATAAAAATTGCCGGTGAAAAAGGCATCAAGATCAACAGGTATGTACAGCATGCCCAATATCTTGAAGACTTGGAATTGCTGCAGGCAGAGCTCGTTGCTTTG
>JBFKOL010000427.1:0-3174 GCA_041628815.1 Saprospiraceae bacterium
CAACCAGTATACTTGTGGTTATTTTAAAAATACCAAGGACCTCGACAAAGCCCAATTCAACAAATTGGACTTGATATGCAGGAAGCTCCAATTGAATTCTACGGACCGCGTTCTGGATATTGGGTGTGGATGGGGTGGATTTGCAAAATTTGCCAGCGAACATTACGGATGCCATGTGACAGGTGTTTCTATCTCCGATGAGCAAATCAACTATGCTAAAACCTTTACGAAAGGCCTTCCGGTAAACATCCTTAAATGTGACTATAGAATGTTGGAAGGTTCCTATGATAAAGTTTTAATCTGTGGCATGATTGAGCATGTCGGATACAAGAATTATGGCACCATCATGAAAAAAGTTCATGAGTGTCTTGACAAAGGTGGTCTATATTTACTGCACACCATTGGAAGCAATACCTCCAACAAGGCCACCGACCCTTGGATTGCCAAGTATATCTTTCCCAATTCTATGACGCCGTCCATGGCACAGCTTACCGTGGCGGCGGAACCTTACTTTGTCCTGGAAGATTGGCAGAACATAGGTTTACACTATGTAAAAACCCTTCGTGCCTGGTTTGCTAATTTTGAGGACAACTGGGATGGCCTGAAAGAAAAATACGGCCACAGATTTTTCAGGATGTGGAAATATTACCTGTTGGGCAGCGCAGGATTTTTTGCATCGCGCAAAGGTCAGTTGTGGCAAATGGTCTTTTCTCCCGGAGGACATCCGGGCGGCTATGATCCCGTGCGATAGTTCAGGACATCAGGACTTTTTCGCGTGCGTCCTTCAAATGGTCGACTTCTTCGCGTGTCTTGCTGAATTGGAGATTTAACCAATTCATAATTTCTATAAGCTCGGACTTTGTCTTGCGAACAGACGCAAGTGCCCTCGTCAACTTTTGACGGAATATCCAATCCGTAATCAGGTTGTCAAAGAAAAAGTTGGTAAAATTATCGAGTACGTCAAAATCGAGTTCTACCGAAAGGCGTTTACCGACATCTCTCAACTCCGTATCGAATATATGCAAATGGTGTTTTACCTGGAAGGCGATATTACGGGCGCGGTCGATCGCTTCCTTTTTCAGGTGCATCCTGTAATGACCTTTGTGTTGCCCCCAATGGCCCCAATTGCTTACTTTTTGCAGGTGTACAATTACTTGAGTAGTAAGATTGATGCATATCTCCCCTGCCTGTATAGCTTCATGTAATTCGTTAGAAAGGCGGTAAGAAGTTTCGAGCTTATCGCTGATGCTCAATAATTTTTGCCGTAAGCCAGGATCGTTTTCAATGATTTCAGATTCTCGCAACTTCTTCAATTTTTCCAATTGGATTTTCAGCAAGGATTCATTGCCTACCTTAGCTTTTAACAGGTTGATTTCATATTCGAGGATTTTCTGCCTGTTGATAGCATCTTCGTGTTTCAGATGCAGTTCCAGGAAATTTTGACGTTCCTCTTCGAGTTGTGTTTCACGGCTGCCAAGTATTTTATAGAAAAGGGCTTTTGTGTTGAGTCCATCGAGTTGTTCCAATTCTCGCATGCCCTTGCGCAATGAGGCTTCAAACCATCGTATTTCTTTTTGAACATTGGAAAGCTCTTCTTCTGTCGTGGCCAAGTGGGCCCGTACAGTATCGAGATGCGTTATTTTAGCAATGGTTTTTTCAATCTCTTGTTGAAGGTCGGTCATTGAACTGGTCTTTGTCAAACAATTTAGGGAGTACAAAAATATAAGCGGATCTTTTAAGTATATTTGAATCCTTACATGATCTTGTAAAATCTGGAAAATGGGCATTTTCAGCGAATTGAGAAAATTACTCTTTGGCGTTCAGTCGGTGGGCAAGTCAGCTGTTGACAAAGGGGTTCAGCAAGCTAAAAAAACCGGTGAAGACATCGTTGACAAGTCTAAGGCCATCAAAGAGGATCTTGTTGAAAAATCCAAAGACCTGGGAGATGACCTTTTGGACAAGACAAGCGGCCTGAGAGATGCCATCCTTCACCAAGCCGAAGGCACCATCAACATGGTTGGTAAAAGCGAGACCTTGAAAAAAGCGGCAGAAACGACAGAACGCGTTGGAGAAAGGGTGCTTTCAAAAGGTGAAGAATGGATCAATAAGGGAAGCGACATAGCCGGAGATGTAGGGGAAAAAGTAATAAAAAAAGGCAGTGAATTGCTCGACAAAGGTGAAGATATTGCTGAGTCTATCGGTGAAAAAATTCTCGGTAAAAACCGTGAAAATGTCGACAAAGTGAAGGACTTCACTGAAGATGTAGGTTCCAAAGTCATCAAGGCGAAGGAAGATATGGTGGTCAAAGCCCGCGAAGTCCTGGATGATTTGAATGAAAAAATCGACGAGACCCTTGCAAAAGCGAAAGAAGAGGAAGCAGCAGAGGCGGCTAAACCTCAAAAACCACTAAAAGAAATATTGGATGAGAACCAAGGTTCCTTGCTAGAAGATAAGGACGATTTCTTTACCAAAGCTGAAAAATACGCCGAGGGAAATTATGGTGCCGTCCTGGAGGGTACTGTTTCTATTACAGATGAGCGAATTCCTGTTCCAAAGAAAGAGCCTGCCAAAGCGGCTGGTTTTACCGATTTGGATGGCGACGGAAATGAAATCGTTGACGATGCTATCGTCGAGTCAGTTGAGTCTGGAGAAGATGAAGAATCAGAAGAAAAGTCCTTACCTGCGGACAGCGAGGAAGCGAGCGAAATCAGCGGAGAAACTGGACACTCTGACAAAGGGGACTCAGACGACGATGACGGAGCGGATCGCACAGTTTGATCGCTTCATCCAGCATGGATGATTCAATGAATAAATCTGGTTATTGTTCAAGAATTGAGGTGAGATCCGCCGGGGAATAGTTCACCGATTTTAATACTTTTTGGTCTTCACTGCGGTAAATCAAAAATTCCCCTTCCCGTTCAATTATAAAAGATTCCGTGGATTTTTCGCTCAGATAGTGTGCCTGTGTTGCTGCAGCCTCCTTTTCATCCCTGCAGGTTTTACTCAGATTGGAACGTTGTACCTCATCAAAAAGTTCGCTGAATTTATGACCCAACCCAAATTCGAGGATAGCTCCCGACAGGACGTATTGTAGATCGCAAAGAGCATCGGCTACTTCCACGATATTTTTATGGGCCAGGGCTTCTTTCAACTCGTCAAGCTCTTCCTGCAGCA
>JBFKOL010000428.1:0-3173 GCA_041628815.1 Saprospiraceae bacterium
CTAGACGATGCTATGCAGATCCATGAGAACTTGGGTGTGGAACTAGTCACGAGTTATGGACTAAAACCGTGGAATGGTTTAAGAGCGGAAGATTTGGGGGAACTTATGATTTCCTGCGTATTTGGTCTCTTCTTTTTATTGTTTTTAGTCATCAGCTATGTCTATGCGAATAAACAGGCCAAAGAGATTGCAAAGCAATTGTTTATCCTAGTTATTGTCCTTGTTTTCTTTGGCGTATTTCTAGACATGGCTCATATCGTGATTCCATACTGGAAAGGAAAAATAGGTGTCCTGGAAGATGGAGGAGAAATGATTGCCATGAGTGCAATTTGTGCATATGTAATGGTGTTGAATGGACAGGATTTGAATTATTTGGATGCTGAACTATAAGGCAAGTTGAGGTATATTTTAATCACCAAAATGGATTGCATTATACGCTGGCCTCAATTCTTTCTCTATTATACCAGAGATACACAAATGCACTGATGGCAATAAATAATTCCATCAATTCGGAAGACTTTGCCAAAGCATAGTCGATGTTTTCATTGATGGGTACGAGGTCTGCATAGTAATCCAAACTCGCATTGACCCCGATAATAATAAAGTAGATCAGCAGTATTTTGGGAGCCGATAACATGGCAAATTGCTGGAACCTCGCCAAATAGATTCCGATAATTCCACCAACGGCATAAATAATCCTCAGAATTTCGGTCTTTTCTGAAAGCCCTTTGAGATTGTGCAGATTGGTTTCCTCATGAGCATTGATCTTCTGCCAGGCTTCCGGAGTTTCGAAATGAAAGAACCACTGTCCCCATGAAATCTCCTCCATGGCGATAAAGACCAAAACAACGGAGAAAAACAAATAAAAAGTAAAATGGATGAGTTTGATCTTTGATTTTATTCTAAAACTGAATCGAATACCATAGATCCCGGCTAAAAGAAAAATTAAAAAGGACAGAAGTTCTACCGGTGAATTTTCTGCCAGCATCCAAAACCCGATGTCACGGGTTGACGGATTTAGCATCAACAGGAGTTGTATTATAGAAAGTACAATGGGGAGGAGAAAAATTAAAACAAATGTCTTTTTGGTAATAAATGGGCTCATATTTATGTGTTGGATTGGTCAATTTATTCATTGAGTTTCAACTCAATGAATGCTCCACACGAAATTAAATAATACTGCATAACTTCACATCAATCATCGCCATATTGGGTCTAATGTCGGATATCGGAGCCTTTTCTAGGAGCGAAATAGTATCTTGCTATAATATGATTACAGGCTAGATCTTTCGAAAAGATTCTATGAAAGGCATACTCAACCACAAACAGGCGATTCTGATAACCGCCTATAAGGATTTGGATCATCTCCATAAGCTGGTCAACTTTTTTGACAATGACTTCTCCGTTTATATACACTTAGACAGAAAAAGCCGGTTTGGTGAAATTGATATCAAACCCATTAAAAGCTGTGAACAGGTCAAATTGGTTTCAAGGAAATTCAGAGTAAATTGGGCAGGTCGCAATCATTTAAAATGTTACCTGCATTTAGCTGAGGAGGCCTTACAAGATAAGAGAAATGTATATTTCCATTTGATCAGCGGACAGGATTTTCCGGTTAAGGAGCTTTCCTATTTCAAGAAGTTTGGCACCTCACAAAATCGCTGTGATTTTTTAGAAAGTTTTAGACTGCCCGCCCATATATGGGATAACGAGAATGGGGGTTTCGACAGAGTGGATTACTTCCATTTTTTTGACCTGATGGATGCCAAACGGCATTTGAAATGGTTGTGGAGGCTCGTAAGATTGCAAAAAAAGATCGGCTTAAAAAGGGCATATTCCAACACCTTGCCACCACTCTATGGCGGGTTCACCTGGTGGACCCTTAGCAGGGAGACACTTGAGTATGTATTAAAATATACAAAGGAAGATAAACGTCTATTAAGGCGACTAAAACATACTTTCTGCCCGGAGGAGATTTATTTTCCGACTGTGATTATGAATTCACCTTTAGCAAAAAAAGTAGTAAATGACAATTTGAGATATATAGACTGGAGTCCACCAAGAGTTCGAAAGCACAGTACTTCTCCTGCGATCCTTGACATTACTGACTATAAAAAAATCAAGGCCGGGAATGACTTGTTTGCCAGAAAATTTGAAAGCCCAACCTCGGATCAATTGTTAGAAAAACTGATTTCGTCTATCAGAGATGAAGACCCGTTTATATCGAATTGAAATATGAAATTAAGTGTCATCGTTCCTTGCTATAATGGCGAAAAACACATTAATAGGTGCATACAAAGTCTTCTTGATCAGGGTATTGACCATGGTGAATACGAAATCATCTTTATAAATGACGGTTCAACAGACAGGAGTGCGGCAATAGCCGCAAAATACGCAGAAGCATATCCTCACTTGATTCACCATAATCAGGAAAACCGTGGACTTGGATATTCCCGGAACAGGGGTATGCAAATGGCCAGAGGAGATTACATCTATTTTCTCGATGTGGATGACTATCTAGCCGGTAACACCTTAGGTGGGCTGTTAGAAACGGCATTCAAACACGATCTTGATCTCATTGGATTTCGGACTAAGGTTACCGAAAAGCTCGATCTAACAGAAACTCCAGAATTAGGAATGAAGGGTAAAGCTGAGGTCACCAGCGGGTTTGAATTCATTGAACAACATAAATCTCACCGCTACGAAGCGTGGTGGTATATACTCAGGAGGGATTTCCTGGATCGTATCAAGGTTACATTTGAGGAAGGAAAGTACTTTGAAGATGTCATTTTTACACTCAAGACATTGGTAGCTGCTAAAAAAATGATATTTGTCCCTGTCGAAATTCACAGATATGTGCAACACGATACATCTATCAAAAGCCTTAAAAACCCCAGTCACGTAAAAAAGCTGGTCGAAGATAAAGTATACCTGATCTACAAAATTACTAGTTTAATTAACGACCGCAATTTTATTAAATCAAGGCAAACGCTATTATCACATATCAAATTTGTGCGCAGTACTCTTTTGTATTTTATGTTCTTTACGGTTTTGCAGTCTTCGCTTTCCCTTGGAGCAATCAACAAACTATTAAAAGAGTTAAAGAAGAGGCAAATCTATCCCATGGATCATTTTAGCGGGTTCATAGACAACAACCTGAAAGTAAAAATTTC
>JBFKOL010000429.1:0-3169 GCA_041628815.1 Saprospiraceae bacterium
GAAGTGCTGTGCTCAACAGAGATGGTCAACAACCCGTTGTTAACTTCAATTTTGAAGTCATCCTTTTTCATGCCTGGTACTGCCATTTCGATGAAGAAGAAATCTTTTTCATCGCGAATGTTTACAGCAGGCATAAAGTGGAATCGACTTCTCAGGAAGTCTTCAGGGAACCAGCGATCTGTTTCCCAAAAATCGTCAAACTTATCCCTTAATGCCATCATCAGGTTTTTGTTTTTGGTTTTCATGGTAACGATTTTGACATTAAATAATATGTATTTCTTACTTTGATTCCGCAACACAAATTTCGACATTCACATCTACCTTTGTCCATGATTATTGTCACACATAGAAGTGATTAATGTCTTGCCAAACGCTCTATTTTCCCGGATAATTGAGATTCCTTTAGTCCTAATTCTTCAAAGGTCTGTAAGAAGCTGGCGGCATTCCCATTGCACCTGGTCTTACGGCAAACAATGCACCCTTGTTAGGGTCAGTTTTTGGCGCCTTCAACGCAATAGATGTGATAAATAAGGTTTGGTAGTCCTCTCCTCCAAAGGTGCATGAGGAGGGAAACGAGGTATCTACCTGAATCTCATGGAGGGTTTTACCCGATTGACCATCGATGCACAATACTTTTTTTCCTCCATAGACAGCGACCCACAACCTGTCTTCCGAATCAATGGTCATCCCATCAAACGCACCTTCAGATGGATCGATTTTGCATAAAATATGCCCCGAAGTAAGATTGCTCAATTCCTCGACCCATGAATATCGCATGATACAGTAGGCAAGAGAGTCGATGTAAAACATATGATTGCCGTCATTGGACCAGGCCAATCCGTTCGAAATTGAGACACCATCTATAATTCTTGAAACCTTGCCGTACCCATCCAGGCGATACAATGCACCTTTGCCCCTGCTCTCATTCAGCGCCATGCTTCCGACCCAGAAGGATCCTCCCGGATCACACTTGCCATCGTTAAACCGGTTGCCAACTTGATTCTTTTCTGGATCAACAATGGATTTAAACCTTCGCTGCTCTAAATCCAGATAGCCGATTCCATCTCTCGAAGCGGCAATATACAGTTGACCCCGTATAGGGGCAAGGCAACTGATCATATTGCCTACATGAAGGGTTTGGTTTTCACCGGTTACAGGATCAAAACGGTGAACCACTGATCTCATGATGTCTACCCAAAGCAGTGATTGCATCCGTTCGTCCCACACTGGCCCTTCACCCAGTTGAGTCAAAGAATCCCTGAATACTACCTCAGCCTTCATCTAAAATTACTTGTCAACTTCTTTACATCAAACGAGTACTTGCTCTTTGCCAGTGCAAGTTTTATCTCCAAGTTAGGTCTAGCAACGACCCTTTTCCTAATTTACGTTGCCGAAATATTCTTGAAACAAATATACCTGCCATGAAGTTGATCCGATTTGGTCCTGCGGGCTCAGAGAAGCCAGGCATTCTTATCAATAACAATTATTACGATTGTTCAGACTCATTTGAAGACTGGAACAGGGATTTTTTTTTAAACAATGGGATTTCCAGACTCCGGAGCAGGATCGGCGGCAAAATGGATATGACACAATTAGATCGAGATGTCCGTCTTGGGCCACCCATAGCGCGTCCCGGAATGATCGTCTGTATCGGATTGAATTATTCAGATCACGCCAAAGAATCGGGAATGGAGGTTCCTGCGGAACCAGTGGTATTTATGAAAGCTACCAATACCATAGCAGGACCTAACGACACGGTGACCATTCCTAAAATGAGTAAAAAAACAGATTGGGAGGTCGAGCTTGGCGTAGTCCTCGAAAAAGACGCCAGTTACTTACAAAATGTTCAAGAGGCAGAAAATGCTATTGCCGGATATTGTATAGTTCATGACGTATCGGAAAGAAGTTTTCAACTGGAAAGAGGAGGACAATGGGTTAAAGGGAAGTCTTGTCCGGGTTTTACACCTGCGGGTCCGTTCCTCGTGACTAAGGACGAGATTACAGATGTAAGCAATCTGGATATGAAACTATCCGTGAATGGAAATCTCATGCAGTCGGGTTCTTCACGAACGATGATATTCAGTCCTGCTTATATTGTTTATTATTTATCGCAGTTCATGTGCCTTGAAGCTGGAGATCTCATTTCTACCGGTACACCACCGGGTGTTGGACTGGGTATGACCCCCCCACTGTACTTGAAGGACGGAGACCGTGTAAGTTTGACCATCAGCGGCCTTGGTAGGCAAGACCAAGAATTTCGTGCTTTCAGGAAAACTTAGAAGGACCCGATTTTAACCTTTTGACTGATATCATAGAAAAACATGACTTCAATTCTTGGGATGAACTGGATGTTTATGAATTTTTGGAAGAAGAAGATTCAATGCTCCTGTTTTCGGGCTTTATGAGTTAAGCAGAAAGGAGAAATAATCTCATTTTTAAGAACTTTTGAGCGATTTGATCAAAACCATTAAGCCAAGCCATGAAAGAAATCAATAAAATTCTTGTACCTACAGATTTTTCCAATGCGGCAATGCATGCGTATCGTTATGCACTGTGGTTTGCTGATCAATTCGAAGCAGAAATCATCTTGATTCACCTTATACCTCCCGAGGTTGTTCCCATGGACTTGCCTGTAATGTCTGCGAAACTGACCCAACAAAGATCAGAAGCGGCGAAAGAAGTCATGAAAACTTTCGTGGAATCAGGCCTTGTGCAGGTCCAAACAGTTCACGATCTGAATCATGTTCCCAAGGTGCAAACGGAGGTAATCATCGGTATGGCCATGGATTTAATAACGGATATGGCTGAAAGAGAAGAAGTCGACCTGATCATTATGGGTACCCGGGGAGAAAGAAATGCAATAACCAGTTGGTTTGGCACTACTTCATCAAATACGGTCAGGCGTGCCCATTGCCCCGTCCTGGTAATACCGGACGAAACTCCTTATGAGCGCATAAAAAATATAGCGTATGCCAGCGATCTCACTGAAACGGATCCCCTGCATATTTGGGAAGTAGGAGTTTTGTTCGCTCGATTTGAACCCAAACTCAAAATTGTACACGTTCGCGAAAAAGAGGACGACTCGAAATCTATGCGAATGGATGATCTCAAGAAATTCTTCGAAAGTCGCTCCCCTTCCTACCCCATATCGTTCCATGCTTTGCAGGAC
>JBFKOL010000430.1:0-3161 GCA_041628815.1 Saprospiraceae bacterium
ATACCTGGAGACAATGTTTTCCACTGCCTTCTCCACTGCTGCCTGATCGCTGATCGATATCTTCGAAAACTCTGCCTTACCTCCGTTGTTTCTGATGTTTTCGGCGGTTTTGGTTCCCTCGTCGAGCAAATCCCAAATGATCACGTTTGCGCCTTCCTCAGCAAAGAGCTCTGCTACCGCTTGTCCGATACCGCGAGCACCGCCCGTGACGATGGCTACTCTGTCTTTTAATCTCATAATCGTTGCTTGTTCTAATAAAATGAAGACGTCAAAAGTAAAACATATCGTAGTCATATTTGCTGGTCTGAATATTTTCATCGGCATATCTGCGGTATCGAGCTAATTGGTCATGCCTGATTGGTCAATAGGACATAACTTTGCAGCAAACTGTCCTATGTTTTCAGACATCCGATTGAAAAGGAGAGCTTATGCAAGCGATGAGCACCAGATGATGATCCAGGCTGTCGATGAATTTTATACCAAAGAGGCGGTGCCTCACTACCATGAATGGGAAGCTCAGAAACACATTCCCAAAACATTCTGGAAGAAAATGGGAGAACAGGGAATGTTGTGCCTCGACATGCCCGTCGAATTTGGGGGAGGGGGGCTGGACTTCAGCTTTTCGGCCATAGTAATGGAGAGGGCACGTTACCATGGGATAGATTTTGGGGTGGCTGTTCATTCTGACATCGTTGCCCCGTACATCCTTAAGTATGGAAACGAAGCCCTGAAGAAAAAATATCTACCAAGGATGGCCTCAGGAGAATGGGTGGCGGCTATTGGTATGACTGAACCAAGCGCGGGTTCGGATTTGAAATCACTTAAGACCTCCGCCATTGATCAAGGGGATCACTATCTGGTGAACGGGTCGAAGACTTTCATCACCAATGGTTACATATGTGACTTTGTTCTTTGTGCTTGTCGCACTGAAGTGGGTATAAGCCTTCTCCTGGTTGATAGCCATCTCGATGGATTTACCAAAGGACAGCCTTTTGACAAGATCGGCGGAAAGGCACAGGACACAAGCGAACTATTCTTTGAAGATGTCAGAGTACCTAAGGAAAGCCTTCTCGGAGAAGAAGGAATGGGTTTCAAATACATGATGAACGAACTTGCCCGTGAGAGGTTGGGCATAGCCATTGAAGCGATTGGCAGCGCCGAAGGTGCCCTCGAGAAAACCTTGGAATACGTCACCGAGAGGAGGGCGTTTAATAAGGCCCTTGCGGAGTTTCAGAATACACAATTCAAACTGGCGGACTGTGCGGCTGAAGTCCAGGTCTTTCAAAGCTATATCGATCATTGTATTGAACTCCGATCGAAACGCGAGCTCTCGGCCGTGCAAGGATCCATAGCCAAGCTGAAAGCTACCGAGATGTATGCAAAAGTGGTGGATGAATGTCTCCAGTTGTTCGGAGGCTACGGTTACATCTGGGAATATGATATTGCAAGAAATTATGCGGCATCACGAGTAACCCGAATTTATGGGGGGACCAGCGAGATCATGAAGCTTATTATTTCGCGGGGACTGTTCAGGGAATTTTACCTTGCAAACAAACAAAAGCAACAAAGTGAAAATGGCAGCCGTTCAGCCGTACAGGTCCAAAAATAAGATCCGGGTTCTTACGGCAGGCTCACTGTTCGATGGACACGACGCAGCGATCAACATTATGCGTCGCATCATACAACAGTCAGGGGCGGAGGTCATTCATCTTGGTCATAACAGGCCGGTGCACGAGATCGTCGACGCGGCCATCCAGGAAGATGTTCAAGCCATAGCGATTACCTCCTACCAGGGTGGACATATGGAGTTCTTCAAATACATTTATGATCTGCTAAAGGAAAAAGGTGCCGGTCACATCAGGATATTTGGTGGTGGAGGAGGAACTATATTGCCTCATGAAATCGCCGAGTTGCATCAATACGGAATAACCCGCATTTATTCGCCCGACGATGGCCGCGAAATGGGTCTACAGGGCATGATCAACGACCTGCTTAAAAAAAGCGACTTTCCCCTTGGTCACCGCCTGAATGGCCAGCTGGGGCAATTGAATGTCCATGATTTTGGTGCGGTAGCAAGGGCGATTACTGCCGCGGAAAATTATCCCGAAGAAAGCATGGAATGGGTTGACAAACTGGAAAGTGCACTTGACAATCAATCAATATCGCCAGTTTTGGGAATTACCGGTACGGGCGGCGCGGGCAAGTCATCCTTGGTGGATGAGATCATTCTCCGCTTCTTGCAACAATTTGAAGACAAGAAGCTAGCAGTGATTTCGGTAGATCCCTCCAAACGAAAGACGGGCGGCGCATTGCTGGGTGACCGCATTCGGATGAATGCGTTGGACGGCAAAAGAGTGTTCATGCGGTCGCTCGCCACACGACAATACAACCTTGCCCTGAGCAAACACATTGGCAGCGTACTGACCATACTAAAATATGCAGGTTTCGACATGATCATTCTCGAGACCTCGGGAATCGGACAATCCGATTCGGAAATTGTCGACCATGCAGACAGATCTGTCTACGTAATGACACCAGAATTCGGGGCTGCATCGCAGTTGGAGAAGATAGACATGCTCGATTTTGCGGATTTGGTCGTGATCAATAAGTTCGACAAACGCGGGGCTCCGGACGCGCTTCGCGATGTAAAAAAACAATACCAGCGCAACCATGGGCTTTGGGACAAGGACACCGATGATATGCCGGTATATGGCACCATTGCCTCTCAATTCAACGATCCTGGTGTCAACGTTTTCTTTAAAGTGCTGGTGAAAAGTCTTTTTCCCGGTACCGATGCAATGGTTCTGGGTGCAGGAGAAAGCGAGAAACGGTACATCATTCCGCCCGAAAAGAGCCACTACCTCATCGAGATATGCCAGACCATCAAGTCTTATGACGAAGAAGTTAAAAAGCAATGTGCCATTGCCTCGCGACTCTATGCCGTAAATCTACTCAAACAGAATGATCCGTCACCTGAACTGAAAACGGCACTGGAAGCTCAAGAAAAAAAATTAAGGGTACAGTGGTCACCGGAAAGCGATACGCAAATATCCCATTGGCCGGCTCTGAAGGAAGCTTATGCCTCCGACGAGCATACCTATGAAGTGAGGGGTAAGAAGATCGTCGTGAAGAATTTTACCACCTCGTTGAGCAATCAGCCC
>JBFKOL010000431.1:0-3111 GCA_041628815.1 Saprospiraceae bacterium
CATTCCAGGAAGGAAGGTTCCGCACCGTAACCATTGTCTCGTATCACCACGATACTTTGGGCAGCAGGACCCTGGCACAAAACCGGTCTAAAGCCATTGCAGATCTTCTGAACACCTTTGGTGTACCACTTGAGAACATCATCATAGAGCTGCCTTATAATGCAAGGGGCTCTGATATCTCATTTGTCAATTTGAGATTTGCGCAATAGGTGTACTTGGGGTTCGATTGTTTCGAATCCCAATCTTTGGTAAAAAGGTATCATTTCAGGCAGACAATATAGTTCAACATGTTTCACTTGCAGAAGTGACACATCGTTGATCAAGGCGTCCATCAAAGCCTTTCCGAGACCTGTACCGTGCATATGCTTTTCGACGAGAACATCATAGATGGTAGCCTTGTAACGGCCATCGCTTACCACCCTTGCAAATGCGATAAGGTTGTTTTCTTCATCCACGAACCCCAGGGTAAACGTGCTTCCTTCAAGTACGCGGAGCGTGCCCTCGAGGTCGCGATCAGCCGCCCACCAGCTTTGCCTGAAAAGTTTGAGCACCTGATCTGCCATCACGGCATCCAGATTTTTAATTTTTCTATATTTCATCTGTCAATTTCGCACCTTAGAAGATTCAAAATAAATCAATGAAGAAGATTTTCAAGGGTCTCCACCAACTTTACCGCACGGATCCTTTAAATGCAGATCATCTTCTTTGGGGAAGAAAAGCTTCTCCAGGACGGAGGGGATTCATCAGGAAAAGTGCTTTGGTGGCTCTAGAAATGGTTATTGGTGCCAACTTGGTATTTGCTGATCGTTTTCCGCAAGGTATGATACCAGCATTGTTGGCCGACAGCCCTCATCCTTTCCAGATCCCGGGCAAACACCCCGGCCTGGTCGTTCTCAACGACCGTCCTCTCAATGCAGAGACTCCAGCAGACCTGCTTGATCCCGATGCGACCCCTTCGGATCGATTCTTTATACGAAACAACGGATTGCCTCCGGAAAGAAGCACGATTAAAACTTCTTCCTGGACATTGACCGTGGATGGCGAAGCGGTGGTTAGGCAGGTGGTTCTCAATCTTCAAGACTTGCAACGCCAGTTTGAAGTGGTCTCTTATCATCTGACACTGGAGTGTGGTGGTAACGGCCGCAGCGAATTCAATCCTCCGGCCAGCGGTAACCAGTGGACGACAGGAGCTGTAGGGTGCGCCAAGTTCACCGGTGTAAGACTCAAAGATGTTTTGCAGGCAGCGGGTCTGACAGAAAGGGCTGTTTATATTGGCTATTACGGTGCTGATGGCCATTTATCCGGTAATCCTGAGCAACAGCCTATATCCAGGGGGGTACCAATGGCAAAGGCCATGGAATTGGAATCCCTCATAGCATGGAATATGAACGACGAGCCACTACCCTACCAGAACGGATATCCCTTAAGGCTGGTATTCGGTGGGTGGCCCGCATCCTGTTCTGGCAAGTGGTTACAAAGAATTTCTGTTCGCGACAGGATTCACGATGGCAACAAGATGGGTGGCAGTTCCTACCGCATACCATGCAACCCTGTTGCTCCGGGAGCACTCGTGCCTGAAGAGGACATGTGTATTATTGAAAGTATGCCGGTAAAGTCATTGATTACCTACCCCAAGACGGGGGTAATCCTGCCTCTCGGAAAAAAGCTTGCCTTTCGGGGTCACGCCTGGGCTGGCGATCATCAGGTGGTGGGTGTCGAATTTTCGATTGATTTTGGAATGACTTGGGAGCCGTGCTCCGTGGAGCCACCAGTAAACAGGCTCGCCTGGCAACGTTTTCGCGGTGAGGTCAACTTTCCACGAAAAGGATATTACGAATTATGGGCTCGGGCTACCGATTCGCAAGGCAAATCACAACCTATGATCCTGCCAGGCTGGAATCCCAAGGGATACCTGAACAATGCCTGTCACAGGATAGCTGTAAAAGTGAGTTGATGGAGGACTTGTTCAATTCGTTACTAAATCTTTTCAGGCTCAGCTTGCTCATTGTCGTTTCAACGCTCCTCTGGCTGGCTTTCCCCTTTGCATTCAAGGATTTCGAGTTGTCGTGGCCGTCCTCACCCAACGCTCCGGAGGTGACGGCCTTTGTAACAGTACCTTCCGGGCTCGAAGAGGGTGCTGGAAAGAACTTAGTCGAAAAACACTGCCTAAGTTGCCACAGTGCCCAACTTATCATTCAAAACAGGATGGATGCAGACACATGGCGATATACCATTCATTGGATGCAGCAAACGCAAGGATTATGGGACCTCGGAAAGGATGAAGCGCGTATTGTAGAATATCTCGGTACTTATTATGCCCCACTGCCAGAAAGTCGACGCAAGAACCTCGACATAGAAAACATTCAATGGTATATCTTACAGGACGATACGACCGACCTGTGAAGCATCAAAACATCATAAAGCAATATGATTAGAAGAAAATTTATCAAATTCAGCAGCGCATTTGCGCTGGTAAGTCCATTTAAGGCATTCCTAACTACTGAGAAAAGGAAATTCACCATGTGTCTTAACCCGGGTGCCATAGGGATGAAATCGGATATAAATGCCACCGTTGAATTTGCCCAGCGTTATGGTTTTGAAAGTATTGCAGCATCAACAAGTGAGTTGGCTGAACTGAGCCCATCAGAGCTTGATAAGGTGGTTGCCACCATGTCCCGTTATGGTATTTCCTGGGGCGCCGGTGGCCTTCCAATACAATTCAGGGAAAATATAGTGAGGTTCAAAGCCGATTTGTATGCTTTACCCAGGCATGCAGAAGTCGCTGCAAAAGTAGGACTCAAAGGGCTCACTACCTGGATTATGCCCACACATGACCATCTTACCTATCACGAGAATTTTGAATTGCACAGGGACCGGCTAAAAGAAGTGGCCCGCATATTGCAGAGGTATGATCTCAGGCTTGGCCTGGAATACGTCGGGCCAAGGACCCTTATGGCCCGCGACCAATTTCCGTTCATCGGTTCCATGCGAGAGACCAAAGAGCTGATAAATGCTATAGGTGAAAATAACGTAGGTATGGTATTAGATAGCTTTCATTGGTTTTGTGCCGGAGAAAATGTAATCGATATTTTAACCCTTCACCCCAGAGAC
>JBFKOL010000432.1:0-3110 GCA_041628815.1 Saprospiraceae bacterium
AAGGGTTAAAGGTGAAGAATTTCAGTTTCATTTTATAAGTTCAGAGTTCAGAGTTCAGAGTTTTGAGAATATGATAAAACGGTAACGACTCAGAATTTCCCGACGATTTGTTTCCCCAATGTCGGGATTTATTCGTTTAGCGAAATCTTAGATTTCAAAACTCATTAACCTTTCATATACTTGACTGGGCTCTTCGTATTATAAAAGAAGAAAGACCAGATATCAGCCTGCTCTTCTATGATCTTCGAAGTCGGCTTTCCGGCTCCGTGGCCCGCGTCTGTTTCAATGCGCAGAAGCACGGGATTTTCGCCTGCGTGGCATTCCTGGAGACGTGCGCCAAACTTAAATGAATGCGCGGGCACAACCCTGTCATCGTGGTCTGCGGTCGTGATCATGGTCGCTGGGTAAGCAGTGCCAGGTTTCAGGTTGTGCAACGGCGAATAGGACAACAAGTTTTCAAAGTGTTCCGGGTCGTCGCTGGATCCGTATTCAGGGACCCAGCCCCAACCCACTGTAAATTTATGGTATCGAAGCATGTCGAGAACTCCCACAGCGGGAAAAGCCACTGAATAAAGTTCTGGTCTCTGAGTCATACATGCCCCCACAAGAAGGCCACCATTGGATCCACCGGCAATGGCCAACTTATCAGAGGTTGTATATTTTTCTGCAATAAGATATTCTGCAGCGGCGATGAAATCATCGAATACGTTTTGCTTATTGAGCAGCATCCCTGCTTTATGCCATTCTTCACCGTATTCGCCGCCACCGCGAAGGTTAGGCATGGCAAAGACGCCGCCGTTCTCCAGTAAAATGATACGAGACGTGCTAAAACTGGGCGTCAGGTTGATGTTAAAGCCACCATACGCATAGAGGTATGTGGGGTTGTTGCCGTCCATCTTGAGGCCTTTTTTATGAACGATGAACATAGGCACTTTTGTGCCGTCCTTGCTTGTGTAAAAGACCTGTTTTTCGATGAAGTCCTCAGGGTTGAATTTCAGTTCGGACTCAAAAAACTCCTCGGACTTTCCCGTGGCAATATCAAACTTGTAAATAGAATTCGGGATGGTGAACGAGGTAAAACTGTAGAAGAAATGATCGTCGTCCTCATATCCACCAAACCCACCGGCACTGCCGAGGCCGGGCAGTTTGATCTCGGTTTTGTTCTTTCCGTCATAATCAAAACGATAAATGCGCGTGGTCACATCTTTGAGGTAATTGGCCCATAACTTGCCACCCCCGGAAGAGACACCTTGAAGTAAATCATCAGATTCGGGGATGATGTCAGACCAGTTTTCTTTTGACAGATTTTTCAAGTCCAGGTTGATCAACCTGTATTTAGGTGCATCGATGTCCGTGAGTACCATAAACAGGTCACCGACATTATGCACGACAGAACTTTTATTCTTGAATCCCGTGAACAAGGGTATAAAATCAGACCCCGGTGTATCAAGATCCTTGACATGTGTTTCGAATCCATCCGTTCCGGTAGAGATATAGAGGACAAGATATCTCTTGTCTTCTGTGATTGAGACCCAGTGGTACAACTTAGGTTCATCGGGATTGCTGTAGACCAATTTGTCTTCTGATTGAGGAGTGCCGAGTTTGTGGTAGTACACTGAATGTCCGGCATTGGCTGCGGAAAGCTCTGTCCCTTCTTCAGGTTCCGGGTAGCGGCTGTAGAAGAAGCCATTGTCTTTCCAGGCTGCTCCCGAGAACTTCACCCACTCCAGGTTGTCTTCAAGTTCTTTTTTCGTGGCGACTTCCATGACGCGGAGGTTCTGCCAGTCCGAGCCGGCTTCTGACCTCGAATAGGTCACATATTTATTGTCCTTTGAAAAACCGACAAGGTTGATCGACACCGTGCCATCTTCTGAAAGGGCATTGGGATCGATAAAGACTTCCGGTTCTCCCTCGAGACCTTCCTGGATGTAGATGACGCTTTGGTTCTGGAGGCCATCGTTCTTCCTGAAGAAGTAATAGCCTCCCTGTTTGAACGGAGAGCTGAGCTTGACATAATTGAAGAGCTCTTCGTAACGCTCTTCTATGTCTTCGCGGTAAGGAATTTGCTCCAGGTAATCAAAGGTCACTTTATTCTGTTCCTCGACCCATGCTTCGACGTTGGCGGCTGTGTCGATTTCCAGCCATCGGAAGGGGTCTTCCACTTTGGTGCCGTGGTAATCATCGACAATCGTTGTGTCTTTGTAAGTGTCGGGATAGGGTAGGGTTTCGATGGACGCCGGGATCACAGTCTCTGTAGATTGACAAGCCATAAAAATCAAGGTGATTGATGCGATAATAAATATTTTTTTCATTGCTGTTGTATTAATATCATTTTTGAACGCACAAAGGTAGGGGAATTGCAGTTATCAATGAACAATGAACAATGAACATTTTGTTAACCCTGCACCAGTTTGGGTAAATGGTTCCTTCCCCTGTGTTGAAACCCGGGGCAAAGGTGCTTGTGCACGAAGACCTAATCCCTAAGAAGAGAAATTGTCTTGAAATGATTTTTTTACTATAAAATCCATACGAAAAGAATTGGTCCACATATATTGAAAGCCTGGCCGGGTGGTTGGACACAGTAGCCAGGAATTTATGGGTTCACCGCAAACCAGGATCGGTGCCGGGATTTAGATCCTGTGACTGGTCTACTGCCCATCAGCCAACCTCGCCTTTTCAAGGACTTCAATCCTGCTGTGAAGCCTTTCGATCTCTCTGTCCTGACTATCGATAAGGTCTTTCATGTCCTTTATCGCCTGGGCCAAAGCAGCTGTCATCCTGCGGTATTTTACGCCTGTGACATTGCCCTTTTCGTCTGTTGTGGCCAGGAGTGGGTGGACCTTAACGGTCTCCTCCGCGATAAAGCCGAGGTCGTGGCCTGTATCGCCGACTGTCCAATCAAATTCGACGGGGTGGAGTTTCAGGATGTCGGCCAGCCCGATGCTCAGGTCCCGAATATCCGTTTTATACTTTTTAGAAGATGCACAACGTCCCAGTTTGCTGGGACCGGAAGCATCGATGCAAATGGAAGTGCTTAGCCCGGCTACACTCAGGTCCATCACCTCCAGTTCGCCTTGAGAACCCGATGACCCAACTGTCAAATCACTTAA
>JBFKOL010000433.1:0-3105 GCA_041628815.1 Saprospiraceae bacterium
CATCGGAAGAGATGCTTCAAAAAGCCAGGAAGCGATCACGAAAGTATTTGTTGGAAGTCGAATTCATGGAAGCCAAGGCGGAGAATATTCCCTTGAAAGATAAGTCGGTTGATGACATTGTCATTACCTATACCTTGTGCACCATCCCGGAGGTGCAACCAGCTTTGGAGGAATTCAGACGTGTCCTCAGACCGGATGGACGACTGCTATTCTGCGAACACGGCCTCTCTCCTGACCCCGGTGTGCACAAATGGCAAAACCGGCTGAACCCTGTCTGGAAGCGATTAAGCGGCGGGTGTAACCTCAACCGCGATATCCCCGCGATCCTAGAAAAAGGCGGATTCTCCATAGAAAGACTGGAATCCATGTATATACCAGGCTTCAAGCCTGCGTGTTACAATTTCTGGGGTGTGGGAAGGGGTCATAATTAATCAAAAGAGGGAAGCTGATCATGCCCCAATATTTAGGACAGGTTTTAGTGTTTTTTAAGTTTATATATTAATAATTATCATAATACGTTTTCTTTCTTTTTTGCTCCTTTTTTCTTTCTTTTAATTTCCACAGATTTTTGTTGAAAACGCTCATGCGGCCTTCATTTTCAGGTACTTATCAATCAATTCCAGTGGAGTGTTATTGTTAATTCCCGAGTGCCTTCTCTTTTTGTTGTGATAGTCAAAATATTCGGTACATAGTTGATATAGCTCCAGCCCGTCTTTAGGTGGATTCAAATAGATCTTTTCATACTTCACATTTCTCCAGAGCACTTCGATAAAGGCATTATCCGTAGCCCTTCCTTTGCCATCCATGCTTAACTTGATCTGTTCACCCAAGACATAGTCAGCGAATATTTCAGAAGTAAATTGGCTTCCCTGATCGGTATTTACAATCTCTGGCCTGCCGAAAAGCTCGATAGCTTCTTCAAGCGTTTCTTTGCACCACTGTGCATCCATAGAATTGGATACCGACCAGTTAACGACATAACGACTATACAGGTCGATAACCGCCACCAGGTACATAAATCCCTTGGCCATGGGAATGTAGGTGATGTCCATGGCCCATACCTGGTTGGGACGATCTATGGTCAGATGTCGAAGCAAGTAGGGATATACCTTGTGCTCCTTACATCGCCTGGATGTATGCTTACCAGGCATAATGGCGCGCAGACCCATTACACGGTAATAGAGCCGTTCTATGCGATTTTTGCTGACCTTATAGCCCTTATCACGTCTGAGCCATGTATGCATCCGCCTTGCTCCTTTAAACGGATGATGCAGATAATGCTCATCCATCAAACGCATGAGTTCGAGATTCAGGGGCCTCTCTCCTTTGGGTTTGTAATACACGCCCGAACGATGAATATTCAGCAACCTACACTGCTTCGAAATATTCAGCTTAGAATGACCCTTACATATCATTGTGCGTCGTTCTCTAGTGGGCTTTTTTAGCGTAAGGCGTTCTTTAAAAAATCGATCTCAACTTTCTGTTGTCCGATCACTTTGAGCAGCCGATCTTTCTCTTCTTCAGCTTCTGTCTTCTTGCTCTTGCGGTTGTCACCAAATACAGATTCTGCACCTGCTAAAAAGTCTTTCTTCCATTTGGAGATTTGATTCGGGTGGATGTCGTACTTCTGCGCCAGATCGGCTAAACTGCTCCTCTCCTTGAGCGCTTCGAGTACAACTTTCGTCTTAAACTTGGGGGTGAATTTTCTACGAGTCATGTGAGTAAATTTAGATGATAAAATCAAACTAAACTCACTGTCCTATTTTCTGAGGTATGATCAGATTTTAGCATAGATGCAGGAAGATAAATATATCCGGAAGTTATAATATGACATTGGGTTCAAATGCAGATTTAAAGAACTCAAATCTTAAAAAAAAGTGGCAGCAAAAAGTTATAATGCTTATGTACAGTGAAGCTATGCGGTCATGATTGGTACATGATACGGGCACAATAGAGGTGAGTTACAGTCAATCAAACATCAGATTATACCATTAGTGTTCGCTTGAAATAAGTTAGAAACATGCGTATACCAATATCGCGAATGAGTCACACAGAAGATTTTTCTAGAATCTTTGATATACAATAGAAACTAAAAACTATGGATAGAAGGGCACAAAATAAAGTCTAATAAATACAGTATGTTGAGTAAATAAGTTTGTTATAATTAGACGATCCAACTTTAGAGTTGGTTTTTAATTCTTTTGGTTCTTGTACAGGGTCTTCTCCCATTAATTCCTTGTATCGAACAGCCTTATAGTTTTCATAGCCTTTTCTGACTCCCTTGACTTCCCAATCAAAAGAATAATTTCCTTTGCCTCCTGCAAGTTCCTGAACCATGAACCCCGTTGGAGTTTTATCAACTGCTGCAATTCCATAGGTATCGGCCGATCCAGGAGTCAGAAGGACGGTCATGGTAGCTGTATTAATCACCATTCTAAAATCATCGGATAAGGGTACAAACACCTTCCCATTCTTCAGTTTTGCAGATCCTCTTAAGTAAGCAGCAGCCTCTGGACCTTCCAGACTGGCATACCATATTTCTTTGTCTTCTTCTTCGGGATGGTTCATTCTGAAATTTTTAGTATCTCCCCATACGATCCCATTACCACTGCTGTTGACGAAAATACCTGCTTGTTCTGCACCATTTTCATCTCTTACGCCCATGAACCCACGATCACCATTGGAAGAATGATTCGTAAACCGTACGTTTTCTGTGCCTCCGGGGCCATGGGTCGAAATGTAACCTGCCCCAGAACTAGAATTTGTTGTACGGAATAATCGATCTCCATTATTGTTGTATGTTGTCAAAGTACTAATAACATTTAATTGAGAAGATCCGATTGAGGTGGACCCAATTCTTGTTCTACCTGTAAGATAGTTTGTACCTCCATTTATATAGAGTCTTGATGCATTCAAACTATACGCATCAACGCTGTTCGTAGATATGTCTCCAGTTATAACTGCATTTCCGCTTACGTCTAAGTGTTGACTGTGAGTTTGAAAAGTCAGAAATACCGAAAGAAATATGACTAATAAATTTTTCATAACGCATTAATATCATTTCTCAAATGGAATAGCCTGGATCAACTTTTTTATATAGTTCAC
>JBFKOL010000434.1:0-3100 GCA_041628815.1 Saprospiraceae bacterium
GAGTCATCCTTCTGACCTACCTATTTGAGACAAGCGGATCAACACGGATTTCGAGCGTTTCTATGTGCTTCTGTTCACCGTAAATTAGTTCCAAGCGATAGGTCCCTGCACCTGCCCTGGGCATCAATAGGTCTTCGTCTATGGACATGCTGAGGAATCCACGTGTCAGAGGCTCTACGGCTCTTCTCTTTGCATCGGGCGTATCTGCCTCCTGAAAATCCTCATATCGTCTGGATAGGAACGATGAACCTGATCTGGCCATCATTTGCCGGAAAATTTCTTGAACCTGCTCTTCTTGCTCATTTGTATAAGGCTTTGCGTCGAACTCCAAATCCCAGTAATACCTGTGTATACCCTTCTCCGGGCTCACCTTAACCTTGTGCTCCTGGGTGCGGTCCATGTTGCTGATCACAAGTACCAGGCTGTCAGCCAATGTGGTTTGTACGTGGTAACTTATTGCAGCCGCGTTGTCGAATTGGGCTCTCGGCAATGACGATGTGTTTAGAATGGTCGGCGGGTTTTCCCCCGCATACCAGAAATGGCCTCGTTGACCTCCCCTGCTTACATTTTCCCACAATGTGGCTTTTCTCTGTTGAAACAATCCAAAATCAGCTCTCTTGGTATTGGATCTCCACTGCTGCAGCGGCGTGATGTCGTCCATGATCCAGATACTTCTTCCGTGCGTTCCTATGATGAGGTCACCATCTCGAGGATGAATCTTGAGATCGTAAACGGATACCGTTGGCAGTGCGTTGTCCATACGTTGCCAGTTTCGTCCCTGGTCCAACGAGTACCAGACACCGGTCTCCGTACCGGCGAATATCAGATCTTCGTTTACCGGGTCTTCTCGTATCACACGGATTACTTCGCCATCGCTTATGCCAGAGGTTCTTTTTTCCCAACTTTGTCCAAAATCTTCCGTGACAAAAATCCAGGTGCCAAAATGGTCACTCCGGTGACCATCGAAGGTGATGTATGCCCGACCGGGTTGGTGACTTGAGACTTCAATACGGCTTACCCAAATATCTTGCGGCACTTCGGGTATCTTCTCCCTGCGATTGATCCACGTTCCTCCCCCGTCACGGCTGACGTGTACAATTCCATCGTCGGTACCGGCCCACAGGATGTCTTCAGTAACTGAACTTACCCCAAAAGTGGTTATGGAACAATGGGTCTCGGCGCCGGAATTGTCTGGTGTTATTCCCCCGCTGACTCCTTGTTTGCGTTTCACAGGATCGTTGGTTGTCAAGTCGGGGCTGATGATGCGCCACGATTTGCCTTTGTCAATTGATTTGAAGATATGATTCCCGCATACATAGAGTGTAGATGGGTCGTGTGGCGACATGATCATCGGTGCCGACCAATTAAAGCGCAATGCCGAAGCCATGTCGCTGATCGCATCGGCAAAGTATTCCGAAAAGTTGATGGTATTACCAGGGTTTGGGCTGATTCGTTCTATCCTGTGGGTAAGCGGATCGTAGTCGAAGTACGAGCCATTCTCCATACTGGTATACATTTCGCGCCAGTTGAACGGGTTGACAGCCACATATTGTCCGTCGCCCCAATGCAGCTTCCAGTTGGAATCATTGAGTATGCCTCGTGCATCCCTCGAAAAACTGGCTACGGCATACATCCCATTGTCCTGGTAGCCACCATAGACGTAATAAGGATCCCGCATATCGTAATTGATGCGGTAGAACTGTCCAATAGGTAGATTGTCCAAAAGAATAAAATGACGCCCATGATCATGAGTAATGGACAACCCCTTGTCGGCGCCCAAATAATATCGATCCCGGGCTGTCGGGTCCAGCCATAAGGCGTGAAAGTCACCGTGCACTTCCTGGTCCTCGCTTCCGTTGCTGAGCGTTCTGCCACCGTCATCCGACACCATAAACCTTGTGGTAAGCACATAAACGCGTTGATCATCATGTGGATTTATCCTGATCTGACTGTAATAGAAGGGACGATTATTGTAGAGATTGACAAATGTCCAGCTCTCTCCGCCATTTTCACTGCGGTAAATCCCACTCCCCGGTACAGAGAGACTCTCGGAGCGCTCTGCTTCCACGATGGCCATGATGATCTCCGGATTCTGTTCATAGATGGCCAAACCAATTCGACCAGTGGGCCCATTGGGCAACCCCTGTGTTAACTTCTTCCACGTTTTGCCGCTATCGGTAGATTTAAAAATGCCGCCGTTGTCGCCCCCCGAATGAAAGTGCCATGGCTGGCGAAGACGTTCATAAAAGGCAGCGTAAAGTACATCCGGATTTTGGGGATTCCGCACTACATCAATGCATCCCGTTTTCCCGTCGTCAGGGAGACCCTGCCCCATCCTTGTCCATGTATCCCCTGCATCCTCTGTATGAAACAATCCTCTATCACCTGTGTGTCCCCAAAGATGACCAATGGCACATACGCACACATCATCGGAATCATCCGGATGGACAAGGACCCTTGCAATCTGGTGCGTAGATGACAGTCCCATGTGCTCAAAGGACCCTCCGCCATCCAGTGACCGGTAAACACCATTTCCCCACGATACGCTGTTTCGGTTGTTGGCCTCACCGGTACCGACCCACAAAACATCTGGGTTGTTCGGGTCAAGCGCAATATCGCCGATTGAGGCGGTCTCATAATCGTCAAAAACAGGTTTCCACGTGGTACCAGCATTTTCGGATTTCCAGACACCTCCGGACCCTACGGCTACAAATACTTTTGCAAAGTCATCGTTTCTTGCCTCAATATCAACAATTCTTCCTCCCTGATTAGCTGGACCGATATTCCTGAAATGTAATCCATGCAGGTTTTCTGCAGGAACCGTCTGCCCAAGTGCGCATTGATAAACGATGATGAAGAGGCAAAAGGTCCTGAATACATTTAATAAGCTGGCTTTAAATAAATTCATCGATTGTATATTATGGTGTCTCTGTCCACTTTTGTCCATAAAAGCCGCTGTTTGGCAAGCAGAAGAAACGGTTTAGTTGATGGTTTTGAAATAACTTGCCGACAGTTTGGAACTGTCGGCAAGTTACGTCCATCCTTATAAAAATAGGATTTAAATCTCACCCGGAGAATTCAATTTGAAAAAGACGGGAAC
>JBFKOL010000435.1:0-3099 GCA_041628815.1 Saprospiraceae bacterium
ACGGCAGGCAACAAATCATCGAGTCCTCTCAACCCAATCTCATTAAGAGCCAGTTGACATTTGAAGGCTGGGAAGGTGTAAATCACGCAACATTCAACATTGCACCCACGCCAAAAGGATGCACGGCCATATGGAGTTTTGAAAGCGGTGCTCCTTTTCCTTTCCTCACCCGGGGGACTTACTTGTTAATGGGCATGAAAAGACATATGAAAAGAGGATTTCGAAAAGGTCTTGAAAACATAGCAACCTTAGCTGTTGAACGGATCAAGGAGGGTAAGTATCTGGGCTACACCATACAAGAAAAGTTACTCGATGAGCGGCATTTTATCATGCGCCGGAATGAGGTCAGGATAGCCAATATGCAGCAATACTATGCTACTCATCTTGGCAGCTTATTTCAACTGGCGCAAAGGTCAAATATTGAAATGACTGGTATGCCTTGTGGATTGTTCTTTGCGGTAGATGAGAAAAATCAAACGGCTGATATGGCAGCTGCCATTCCCGTTTCTGAACCTGTGAATATTGAAAATGCCGCTTCCTACACACTGGAAGCTAAAAAGGCTTTGGAAACGGATTATTTTGGACCCTATTCAGGTCTTGGTACCGTCCATCGCGCTATGGAAAATTATATGAAAGACCGTAAATATCTTTTTGATCCTCCGTTCGTAGAAGAATATGTTACGGATCCAGGTGTAGAAGAAGACCCCAACAAGATTCAAACCAGGGTAACCTATTACTACACCGAATAAAGCATTGACCTAGGGTACGTCAATTTTGTAAATATTCGGCATATCACGACCCAGGTCGTCGTAGTCCAGTCCATAACCGACCACAAAATCGTTGGCGATATTGAAGCCTACGTAATCAATGTGCACATCATGTTGTAGCGCATCTGGTTTGACCAAAAGACTTACCACTCTTACAGATGCTGGTTTTTGGTCTCTTAGGTCCTTTAATGCGTGTGACAAAGTCAATCCGGTATCAATGATATCTTCAATGATGAGGATATGCTGTCCTTTCACGGGTGATTTCATGCCCAGTATTTTTTTGATGGAACCCGTGGAATCAGTTCCCTGGTAGGACGAATAACGCACAAATTCAATTTTTAGCGAAAAGTCAAAATACCTGACTAGGTCAGCCGCAAAAATGAACGATCCATTCAATATACTCAGAACAATAGGCGTCTTTCCGCGATAATCCGCATTGATGCGTTCAGCCAACTCCCTGGTCTTTTGATCGATTTCGTGCCGACTGATGAACTTCTTAAATCGCTGGCCATGTATAGTAATGACTTCCTTTTCATTCATCGAGATCGTCTTTTAGAAGTCCATACTTATCAATAAGGTAAACCATACTTGTCATAGCTGCAGCACCGAGCTTCAACTCTCGCTCATTAACCACATCGATTCTATCGTTCTCCGTATGGTGATAATCAAAATACTTTTGGGAATCCGTCCGTAACCCCATCAATAATCCTCCCTGCTCTTTTAGCGGACTGATGTCGGCGCCCGAACCTCCTTTTAAAACGAATAGCATGTAAGGCTCTAAAAGAACCGACCATTCACTCACTTGTCTGAAATAACCCGTAAAGACATCTTCTTCAGCATCACAGCTGAATGCCCTGGGTACAAATCCTCCCGAATCTGATTCAATGGCCGCCAGATGATATTCACCTTTTACCTCAGCTTCATCGGCATATGCCCTTCCTCCCCCTAATCCATTTTCTTCATTCATGAATAAAACACACCGTATCGTCCTCTTGGGTTTGTAGTTCATGGCCTTCAGTGTGTGGATGACCTGCATAGCATGAACACACCCGGCACCGTCATCATGAGCTCCGCCACCCACATCCCATGAATCCAAATGCCCCCCCACCAGGATGATTTCATCAGGTGCCAGGCTGCCCTTGATCTCGGCGATGACATTGTAAGATACGTGGTTGGTACTGACCATTTTGCAATGGGTCTCAATGTATAATTCTGCTTTTTGTCTTTGCAACAGCCTGCTTAAATTGTCAGCGTCATTGGTACTTATCGCTACTGCAGGTATTTCTCTTACCCCTTGCTTATAACGTGTAGTGCCGGTATGAGGCACATTGTCCCTGCTCGTGGTTAAAGAACGCACCACCGCAGCCACTGCTCCGAATTCGGCTGCGACTGCAGGACCGTTAACGCGCTGATCTCCCGCTCTGCCATAGGCGTGAAAGGTATTGATCAGTTTTACATCCATAGGCCTGTTAAAAAAAACGATCTTGCCCGCTATCTGTGAGGCACCCAATTGTCTTACTTCATCTAGGGATTTTACCTCGATTACTTCGGCCTGCACTCCACCAGGGCCCG
Source organism: Saprospiraceae bacterium (assembly GCA_041628815.1). Lineage (GTDB taxonomy): Bacteria > Bacteroidota > Bacteroidia > Chitinophagales > Saprospiraceae > JBFKOL01. Next base: position 2,340 of record JBFKOL010000435.1, read on the forward strand.
TACCTATGGAATTACCCAGTGCCAGGGCATTAAACTGTATAGAATTCCCACCTGGCAAACCCCTTACCTCGACTTTTTCTTTGTTACCACGTACCCATTGCGGTACGGTACAAGGCTGCAGATAGACCGTATCCACCAACTCTGAGAGAATTTCTTTGGTATAAGCAATGGCCTCTTCGGCACCTAAAGAGCCTGCAAGCCTTCCTCCAATCCGTTCAGAAAGATGTTCCAACCATTCATAGGCCTTTCCTTTTTCGAGCGCGTGTTCATGTATTTGCTTGATGATAAGTGCGTCCTGATCGTATTGAGCCTGCACGTTACCAATAGTCAACAGTGCAAAAGACAGGGCAATTACGGTAGTGATCCCTTTTTCATAGACATTAATCATAACGAAATAGAATTTTCAATTTTGTGAATACAAAAGTAACTTTCTCATCTTTGTGCGTCTAAGTATCTATACATGTTTAAGTTTCTTTTTGCGATACTCTCCAAAAGTAAGGAAAGGACTCTATCGGATGAAGATGCGGTAGCGATTTACTTGGAGACGCAAAACTACTTCTATTTTGAATTACTGTATAACAGATATTCCGCAAAAATATTTGGCAAATGCCTTACTATTCTAAAAGACGAATATCAAGCACAGGATGCCACCCAGGATATCTTGATGAAGATCTTGCTGAACCTGTCAAAATTCGGAGGTAAATCCAAATTTTCGACGTGGGTGTATTCTATCACCTATAATTTCTGCATTGACTTCATC
>JBFKOL010000436.1:0-3089 GCA_041628815.1 Saprospiraceae bacterium
CCGCCACAGGAGGCACATTGTTTTCAAAACGGCTCCATGACTTGCCTCCGTCAATGGTTATAAACAGACCAAATTCTGTCCCCAGGAATAGCAATTCCGGGTTGACATGGTCTTCTTGAATGTTCCTGGCAAAACCTATGATGTCTTCCGTGACGAGAGAGGTCCATGATTTGCCAAAATCGGTTGTCCGGTACACGTAAGGATTCATATCATTCATCGTGTGACCGTCAAAAACAGCATAGGCTGTTCCTGCATCGTGAACACTGGCTTCAATGTGATAGCACCATATATTTGCGGGTTTCCCTTCAAAGTTAGCAGTTGTATTGACCCAGCTTTGTCCTCCATCTCTCGTAACCTGTACATTGCCATCATCCGTACCGACCCAGATGACATTTTCATCGATTTCCGACTCAGCTATAGTAAATAGGGTGCAGTGATTTTCTGCACCGCTGTTGTCGACTGATAGTCCACCGGATGATTCTTGCTGTTGCTTGGTAGGGTCATTGGTGGTCAAGTCGGGGCTGATCTTAAGCCAGCTATCACCCATATCCTCCGACTTGTGCAAGAACTGGCTTCCCACAAAAATGCGATCAGGTTGATGAACGCTTACAGCCAAAGGGGTATTCCAGTTAAACCTCAACTTCGGATCTCCTTTTACCGGAAGAGGCTGAATGGATTTGGTTTGATTGCGCTCCATATCGTATCGCCAGATGTTTTCAGCACCCTGCATTTCAGAATAGACTATTTTCCTGGTTGGATGTCGCAATACACGGAACCCGTCTCCTTGTCCAACTGGATTCCAGTCTCTCGCCTCTATTCCGCCGGTTGATCTTGACGGACCAAACCAAGATCCATTGTCCTGCAGTCCACCATAGATGTTGTATGGCTCCTCATCGTCAATGCTGACGTGATAAAATTGGGAAAGAGGAAGATTGGCAACGATTTCCATGGTGATGCCACCATCCCATGAACGGTATAAGCCACCGTCCGTGGCCACATACATCCTGTCTGAATGATGGATATCAAACAAGATATCGTGGATGTCGGGGTGCATATTCCCGAGATTCTTAAAAGTTTTTCCCCCATCGCGACTGAGTGACCCGAAGAGGCCTGCTTTAACGACAACGTCCGGATCCCTTGGGTCTACGACAATTCGCGAAAAGTAAAACGGCCGGACGACCAACCCGAAATCATTGTTGAGGTGAGTCCAACTGGCACCGCCGTCGTTTGATCTCCAAAGCCCTTTGTCCTCATCTTGTTCAGTCTCGAGTACAGCATAAAGGATCTGATTGTCAGAAGGTGCTACTGCCACGGCTATCCTGCCGAGGTCTCCGTCAGGGAATCCGTTGTGGATTTTTTGCCAAGAGGACCCTCCATCGGTTGACTTGTACAGTGCACTGTTTTTACCTCCGGAATTAAAGGACCAGGCTGTCCGCCTAAATTGCCACATGGAAGCATACAAGGTGGTGGGATCTTCGGGATCCATGACGAGGTCTGCACAACCCGTCTCCGCGTCGATGAAAAATATTTTCTCCCATGTCGTCCCTCCATCCAATGATTTATAGATGCCTCGTTCGTCGCTATCACCCCATAGGGCTCCCAATACCCCGACGTATACTTCCTGCGTATTGTTCGGATTGATTTGTATGCTGGTGATTCTTTCGGAATGCTCAAAACCCAATTTTTCCCAGCTAACACCTCCGTCTGTACTTCGATAAAGGCCATCACCGATCGAAACACTGTTGCGAGTCCAGATTTCGCCGGTTCCCACCCATATGGTGTTGTCTGGGTCCGATGGATCCAGTTTAACTACACCGATGGATTGTGCATGATCGTCAAATATCGGTTGAAAAGAAGCTCCGCCATTCATTGATTTCCACACGCCACCGCCCGCAGCTCCTACATAGATAACGCGGTTATTGAACGGATGAGATTCAATATCCGTAATTCTTCCACTCATGAGCGCAGGTCCTATGTGACGAGCCCGGAGATCTCCAAACAGTTCGTTGCCTTTGAGAACGAGGTCCTGAGCATGAAAGGAGCTACTACTGAAACTAAAACCCAGAACGAGCAGAATGACTCTGCAGTGAAGTATTTTCATGACCGATAGGATTCAGAATTAGCAATCATTGCTTACCCTCTGCTGGAAAGACAAAAGCGCTGTCTTCTATGGTGGGATTAATCTCAATACTTTCCATAGAAAAGGGTTGACCGGGACTGCCTTTGACTCCCTGTGTCATGGAAAATGGAAAATAGAGTCCTTCGACTTCCTGGTAATCGCTCAAAGTGATCATTTGAATCATACCTTTCATAGGTCCTTCATGTACTTCAGATTCCATGGCGATGGGTACATAAGACTCAGTGTCAAAATAGTAGTAAGAAATGTCCTCCACCTTTTGGCCGTCAACCGTTTTTGGCTCTTTTACCAGTTTGATCTTGAAGGTTTCTGTTCCTTCAAAAGTTTCTTGTCCGACATATTCTACCGAATATCCTTTTGTTTTGTAATCGTAAAAGTGATCCGGAAAGTCGTTGGCTTCGAGGCTGAAGTTGGCCGTGGTCTGGTCATCAGATTTTTCGGGTTTCATGGTCTGGAAATTGGTGGACCACAAGGTAGATCCGTCAAATACTCCCTGATAGATACGCATTCCCTGGAATGAGATACTGGTATAGGTTCTACCGTCGGCCAATCTAACAATCTCGATGGGTATTTCCATTCCACCTTGGTTAAACATGGCGGTCATCTTAATTCCTTTCAGGTTGCCCCATGCATCATATCCTCCCGTATTTTCGAAGTAATTGGAAATGATTTCATCGGCAGTCTGTGCATGTACCTGGAAAGCGCCACAGCATGATATGACAATGACCAGCACCATTTGAAATAATCGCTTCATGTTTTATGTTTTTAAGATTTGAAATCAGATTCGGTTGAATAAAGCATTTGTTGGTGCAAATGAACGACTATTCTCAATGTTGAAAGGGGTGATATGTCGATAAAAAAAGGGCCTACATCTAATAGGCCCTTTTTTATACTTGCACTTGTTTCCGTAAGTCAACAGGACGACGGGCAAAGTCGTAGTGGTTTCAATCCG
>JBFKOL010000437.1:0-3079 GCA_041628815.1 Saprospiraceae bacterium
AAAACTATTCTCAGCCCCCAAGAAATTACACTGGCACTGCGTACAGAGCAAATCAGAGAACTCGTCTATGAAGAAGTGTGGACAACGGTTGAAGAGGTGTTTCCCGAGAATCCGGAAAAAATGTATCGCTTTCAGGTTTTCAACTCTATGAAGTTGCGGGAAGGCACCGACGAAGAGGAATATCAACGCATGGAACGGGAATATTGGAAGCCCATGCATGAGGAGCGCATGAAAAGAGGTGTTATGTTTGGTTGGGGCCTGTATACGATGATCATCCCGGGTGGTACTGAAAGAGACTACCACTGGGCGACAGTCGATTTTTACGATCACTTCATTGATTATCTCCGCGACAATGGACCATTGCTTGAAGAAATTCATGGAAAGTCCAAGGCAGATCAGTATACTGAAGAAACGATCACAAAACGCGACCTCTTAAAAGCAGAAGTAAGAGAACTCATTGATTTCGTCAACGAAAATGTGGTCCGCACGCAATAGGTGCGTTTGGTCCGAAGCGTGTCTGAAGTAACGTCGGTTCAGTAGATCTAAGGATTGTTTTAACAAAAAAAGGTCAAACCGGCATTCCGGATTGACCTTTAGGTCTCTGTTTATGTAAACTCAGATTATTTATTATCGTCCACTTCTTCGAATTCAACATCGGTTACATCTTCCGTAGTTGAATCATCAGACTTGTCAGAACCATTCGTAGATGCCTGTGTGTCTTCACTGGCAGCTTGTTGGGCATTGTATATATCCTGGCTGGCAGCTTGCCAAGCCGTATTCAACGCATTCATCGTTTCTTCGATCTTGTCCAGATCCTGAACCTTATGCGCTTCTTTCAGATTGGCAACAGCCTTTTCAATGGCCTCTTTCTTGTCTGCGGGTATTTTATCTCCATACTCACTTAACTGCTTCTCAGTCTGAAAGACCAGTGAATCGGCAGCATTCAGTTTGTCAGCTTTTTCGCGAGCCTTTTTATCTGCTTCGGCGTTGGCTTCAGCCTCTGTTTTCATGCGATCTATTTCTTCCTGGGAAAGACCAGTTGAAGCTTCAATGCGTATATTCTGCTCCTTGCCGGTACCTTTGTCCTTCGCATGAACACTGAGAATGCCATTGGCATCTATATCGAAAGAAACTTCGATCTGAGGTACGCCTCTTGGAGCAGGAGGTATCCCGTCAAGAATAAACCGCCCTACTGATCTATTGTCCTTGGCCATGGGCCTTTCGCCTTGCAGTATATGAATCTCCACGGAAGGCTGATTGTCGGCTGCTGTCGAATATACCTTCGATTTTTTCGTGGGTATGGTCGAATTGGCCTCTATCACAACATCATATACGCCTCCCATGGTTTCAATACCCAGGGAAAGAGGTGTTACATCGAGCAGCAGCACGTCCTGGACATCTCCACTGAGTACGCCACCTTGGATAGAAGCACCTATGGCCACTACTTCATCAGGATTGACACTGCGGTTGGGCTTCTTGTTGAAAAATTTCTCAACAGCCTCCTGGATCTTAGGGATACGGGTGGATCCTCCAACAAGGATCACTTCATCGATGTCGCCCAACCCTAGACCGGCATCCCGCAGGGCATCTTCACAAGGCTTCAATGTCCTGGATACAAGATCATCGGCGAGCTGTTCAAATTTGGCCCTTGTTAACTTTAGAACAAGGTGTTTAGGCACCCCATCCACGGCTGTAATATAGGGGAGATTGACCTCTGTCTCTGTAGATGACGAAAGCTCAATCTTGGCCTTTTCAGCGGCATCCTTCAGTCTCTGAAGTGCCATCGGATCCTTTCTTAAGTCTATTGCCTCCTGGCTTTTAAAGGTTTTGGCCAGATGATCGATGATGACCTCATCGAAATCATCACCTCCCAGGTGGGTATCTCCATTGGTCGACTTTACCTCAAATACTCCATCACCCAGTTCGAGGATGGATATGTCAAATGTGCCACCGCCCAGGTCATACACGGCGATTGTAACTTCTTTGTCTTTCTTGTCAAGACCATAAGCAAGCGCCGCCGCAGTGGGTTCGTTAATAATGCGTTTCACAGTAAGGCCTGCAATTTCACCAGCCTCTTTGGTCGCCTGGCGTTGCGAATCATTAAAATAGGCAGGAACGGTGATCACTGCCTCTGTCACTTCTTGACCAAGAAAATCTTCTGCCGTCTTTTTCATTTTCTGAAGAACCATCGCAGAAATTTCCTGCGGGCTGTACTTGCGGTCATCGATCTGTACCCTAACCGTGTCATTTTCCCCTTTCACGAGTTTATATGGCGTTTTTTTAACGTCCTCCGTTATTTCGCTGAATCTTCTGCCCATGTAACGTTTGATGGAAGATATCGTCTTCTGAGGATTGGTGATCGCTTGCCTTTTAGCCGGGTCACCTACCTTGCGCTCCCCTTTGTCGAGGAATGCCACAACAGAAGGAGTCGTTCGTCTTCCTTCATCATTGGGTATGACCACAGGCTCATTACCCTCCATTACAGCTACGCAGCTGTTGGTTGTTCCCAGATCAATACCAATTATCTTTCCCATATATCTATTTTTGTCCGTTGAAAAATCATTGTTCAGGTTAAGGGGCTCAATTTGGATGCCAAGCCAGAAATCTGCCGAAATGGTGTTTTTTTTTGCCAATTTTGCTGCTCTCCGCAATCATCTGTGCAAATCTTAGTGACAAAACGTCAGCTTGTCAGTTCGATGATCGTCGTGATGGACAAAAAAATACTTAGTACGCCCAGGCTCTACCTGAGGGAAATCGATCCGGAAGACCTTGATTTCCTGGTGGATTTACATAGTGACCCTGAGGTGATGAAATATATCGGTCCACTGCGAAACGCAAAGCAGGTCGAACGCAGGCTGAAGCGTATTCGATCTGGCTATAAGGCCACTCCAGGTTTTGGAATTTGGCTTGCATGTAAAGATTCGAATACTCAGCCCATAGGTTGGGCATGTTTAAAGGATCTGGATCAGACTCGGGAAATTGAAGTAGGATACCGGCTTGCCAAGCAGTTTTGGGGGAAGGGATATGCTACTGAATTAACAGTCGGCCTTTTGAATTATGGCTTTAATGAGATTGGCTT
>JBFKOL010000438.1:0-3076 GCA_041628815.1 Saprospiraceae bacterium
ATACGTGCTGATTCTTTTACAATTTCTTGTTTTTTCTTTTCTTGAAAGGCAACAAAACGAATATGCAAAACCTGTCTCCCACTGCCTCCCAAGAAAGAATTGTTTCGCTTGATGTTTTGCGTGGATTTGCTATCCTGGGAATTCTTATCATCAATATTCAGAGTTTCGCCATGCCTGGTGCAGCATACCTCAACCCTATGGCCTATGGGGATATGACCGGCCTGAACAAATGGGTCTGGATGGGAAGCCACATCTTTGCCGACAGCAAATTCATGACGATATTCTCGATTTTGTTTGGGGCAGGAATTGTATTGATGACCTCCAGGGCTGAACAAAAAACTGGCCGCTCAGCCGGCTTGCATACCAAGAGGAATTTCTGGCTTTTGGTCATAGGTCTCATACATGCCCACCTGATATGGCATGGCGATATTCTCGTCCCATATGCGATATGTGCCTTCATCGTCTATTTTTTTAGGAAAATGTCACCACGATCACTTGTAATCCTGGGCGTTGTTGTTCTAAGTATTCATACGGTTCTTTACCTTCTGGTCGGGATGTCTATCCAAACATGGCCAGACGAATCATTGGCTTCGGCCATGTCTTCATGGGCACCAGACCAGTCTCAACTCAACGCTGAAATCGCAGCTGTGACGGGTACACTGAGCGAACAAGTTTCTCATAATTCTGAGACAGCCGTGATGATGGAAACACTCGTTTTTCTTTTTGTCTTTCTGTGGCGGGCGAGTGGACTGATGTTGGTCGGTATGGCAATTTACAAGTGGAACATTCTTTCTGCCGGCAGAGATCTGTCATTTTATCGAAAAGGTTGGATTATGGGTTGGACCATCGGAATACCCGTCGTGACTTATGGTGTGCTGCAAAATTTTAACAATGGCTGGACCATTGAATATTCCATGTATTTCGGAAGCCAGTTTAATTATTGGGGGAGCCTACTGGTCAGCTTTGGCCATATTTGTGCAGTGCTCTATTTGGTGAAAAAAGGAAGCTTCAAATGGTTACAATTAAGGTTGGCCGCAGTTGGCCAAATGGCACTGACGAATTACCTCATGCAATCATTCATTTGTGTTTTCATCTTCTGGGGGGTAGGTTTTTCCTTATTTGGAACGGTAGAACGAAAATGGCAATTTCTCATCGTCGTCTTTGTATGGATCGTCCAGTTGCTTTGGTCTAAACCATGGCTTCAACGTTTTCGATTCGGGCCTTTTGAATGGCTTTGGAGGTCCGCCAGCTATGGATCATGGCAGCCCATGAAAAGGGCCAAACGGCTGTCGTGAATCTCTCACAATCCAAGGATCGGAATCGCTTAATGAATCGCCGAGAGACCGATGATAAGAATTCCTATACCTGCTGATACTCATCATTGAGTTTTACTGATTTAGTAATGACCTTCAATCGGTCATGAATGCTTTGAGATGGGTGTCATTCTAGGAATCTTATAAAGCTATAGAAATGAAACTCGAACTCGCCCTCAATTCTTTCCAGGTAGGCATATCGGTCATTTTGGTACTTGCATTGATCCTCTTGGTCATTTTTGGATTGCGATACTTCGCCAACAGAGTCGATGACGGTAATCTCAAAGACAGGTATGCCGGAGAGAAAGGTAAATCACCACTCGAAAACCGTAACAAATACCCCGCCGTAAACATGATGCGTCACAGCGGTGTCATATGGAATGTCAGTCTTGCCTTGACAATGATGCTCATCGTTTCCCTGTTTGGATGGACCTCTTTCGACGAACAATCCGAGGTCATGTCCTATTCACTGGAAATTGATGAAATCATAGAGGTAGAACCTCCAAGAACACAAGACCCACCTCCACCACCGCCTCCGCCGCCGCCATCTGTAATGGTGGAAGCAGTACCAGAAGAATTGTTAGAAGAAGAAGATGTAGAGTTCATGGATCAATCCATTGACGAAGAGACCGTCTTTGACAACCAACCAAAGTTTATCGAACCTCCGAAACAGGAAGAAGCTCCACCACCGCCTCCGCCGCCGCCACCCATGGAAGAGCCCGTTGTAGAAGAAATATTTAAAGTAGTGGAAGAAATGCCCAGCTTTCCAGGTTGTGAAGACTTTACGGACAAAACGGAACGCAAAAACTGTTCTGACCGGAAATTGTATGAGTTCCTTTTTAACAACTTAAAATACCCTCCCATGGCACGTGAAAATGGGATCGAGGGAATGGTCTATATCCAGTTTGTCGTTGAACCCAATGGAAGCATCAGCAATGCGAAAATAATTAGAGACATTGGTGCGGGATGTGGAGAGGAGGCGCTTCGGATTGTGAACAAAATGAACGAGCTAGGTCGGAAGTGGAGCCCGGGAAAACAAAGAAACAGACCTGTAAGGGTGTTATTTACCCTGCCCATCAAGTTTCAGTTGTTGACCTAGTTTTTGATAATGAATTAAGTAATAAATCAGGCGGAAAAATTCCGAAATATCGATTTGAAATGCAAGGTCTTTCATCATGATGGTGAAAGACCTTTTTTAGGCCTTATTCAACAATAACCGGGGCGTACTACAGATTCGCATAGGGCACAGGACTGAGTCCGTTTTTTACTATAGTTTTCATTGTTCAGCTCACCCGGCGAATCACATGCATGAATCTTCTTGTAGGATATTCTTGCATTGGGATTAAAAACTTTGTACTACATACATTTTATAGGAATCGAGGAGGATTCAATAAATAAAAAAAGTCCACCCGGTCGCCACAGGTGGACTCATTCTAAACCATTTCTAACAATTACTTCGCGGGAGGAAGAATGACCGTATCAATTACGTGTACCACTCCATTGGTAGCCTGTATGTCGGCTGAAATCACTTTTGCATTGTTGACTATTACGCCATCAGTGTTGATTTGTATGGTTATGTCAGCACCATTTACGGTTTTAGCCTTCATACCATTGGAAAGATCTGTGGACATCACCTTACCAGCTACGACGTGGTAGGTAAGTATGCTGACCAATTGATCTTTATTTTCGGGTTTGAGCAGGGTTTCCAACGTTCCCTCCGGTAAAGCCGCAAAAGCCTCATTCGTCGGAGCAAAAACGGTGAA
>JBFKOL010000439.1:0-3072 GCA_041628815.1 Saprospiraceae bacterium
GATAAATAAGGACATTCAACAGTCATTCATGCTCATATTAATTAAATAAAACATATTTTTATTTTTTAATATGACTTAGCTCCTCACAAGGAGTTTGCACCTGAGAATGACTTGATGCCTGTAAAAGGTTTCATTGAAGTATGGTGGGGATTCATCTCCACGAATTGGGTTGGCAGTGTTGTGTCAATGCTGCTGGTTGGTGCCGTAATTGTATCCTCAGAACTTACACTTGCCAGCAAGAAATTACCTTATTCGACAATTCTCAACCCGTCGCATCAAAACAAAGGGACCTCGTTTTACCCACTCAACCATTCATCGATCGATTCTTCTGACCTTGGTGACAATCTGATGAATCGGGACTTTTCGTTCGTTTTCCTTGATGTACTAAGTATGAATTCTTTAGAGACTGAGGAGGTTATTCCATCCGCAGTGAACGATACGAGTTTTGTGCTGGAAGATCATACCATCAGCCTGGACGTGGTGGCCAATGATTTGGAGTGGCCCAATGGTTCATTGAATGTCATCATATTGTCCGGCCCTTACAATGGCATGGCCTCGGTCAATAATCGCATCATAACCTATATCCCAGATCCTGATTTTTTTGGTGCCGATTCGTTGCTATATGAAGTATGTGACTCAACTGGCTTTTGCGACAGTGCTTTTTGGTTCATAAGTGTAGGGGACGACGAATGTAATGATCCGGGTCAGATTTTGAGGTATGCCGGTGATGGTTATGGATTTTCTTCCCAGGCCACAGGTAGCGTCAATACACCTGAAAAATCCGTCGGGCAACCCAATAATGGTACTGCCGTTGTCCAAGGCGTAGGTGGTGCTTTGGATATACAGTTGTTTAGCAAAGCCTACGTGGGTGATACCGTATGGGTTTATGCAAGTGCAACAGTACCGGCAACGATAGAGGTTTCGATTTCAAACGATGATGTCACGTATCGCGATGTTGAAACCTTGACGGTGAATACTACTTCGATATCACCCTTCCCTTATGCCGTGAAGCACCCTGAAGGAGCTAATTTTGTTCGATTGGAAACCAATGGCAACACCAATGGAATAAATGTAAAAGTTGATGGTGTCAAATATCAGATTCAGACGTGCTTCTTAAAAGGCTGCGGCAGTGAGTTATTTACGGTGCAAAGCGATTTGAACTACGCCGACAGTTGGCATGAGGCATCTTCTTCCGCGAGTGGATCTAATGCAATTGGACCACCCGACGGACCTTCATCTTCAATTACTCCAGGTGATTCCATCACTTTTATATTTTCGCGAAATCTTCCTCCTGGCACCACCATTTACCTTTTCCTTGGTAATGTTAATCTAACCCCGGAAGTGACTGTAAGCGGATCAGATGATCTGGTCACATTTACTGATGCCCAGACCTATTCTGTGACAAGTAAACAACCTGATTTTCAACAACACCTTTATGAAGTCACCCAACCGGGTGGAATCACATATCTGCGTGTAAAGGGCACTGTGGCAAATGTTCAAATAGAATCCATTACCTATAACATTCACGAATGTGTTCCTTTGACTCCATCAGCATTTCCGGATTATACGATGGGTTTTGAAGATCATCAGACTTCTTACAACGTGCTTTTGAACGACATAGATCGTCAAAATGATTTGCTGACGGGCAACATCCTTTCGGGACCCCAAAATGGTGTTGGGATGATGGTAGACAGTATCATTATCTATACGCCAGATGCAGATTTTGTCGGGATGGATACCATTAGTTACAGGATCTGCGACCCAGGGCTATTGTGCGATACGACATTGTTCGTTATTGAAGTGATTCCAGACGGTTGTGGGCCTGGAGAAAAGGCGAAGCTTGTGGGTGCGGGCTATGGATTCGACAGGACTACAAGTGGGACAGTGACATCACCGAATAGTGTGATTGGCATACCCGATGGCCAGGTGGCGGCGGTGGCCTGGGAAGGCGGGTCAATCGACATAGAGCTGTCGGAGACTGTGAGGCGAGGGGATACCATTATCCTGAGGGTTCAATCCGAACTCACTACGCCCTCAACTTTTGAGGTGAGTACTTCGTTGGATGATGTGAGTTATACGGATGCTGTTTTGAAATCCGTACCCAATACGACGCTGCGCGATGTCTACTATGTAGTGACTGCTTCGGGAGGAGCCAATTACATCCGTGTCGCCAAGAACGGCAATACGAACGGTACGGATGTAAGGATAGATGGGATCAGCTATGATTTACGTCGATGTGATGTTAGCGAGTGTGTTCTACCTACCGTCGCGGTGAGTGCCAGTGGGACAGCCGCAAGTATTGATCCCATGAGTACAGCTCTGACACCGGTGAATGCTACGGGCAATCCTGATAATACGGGCTCGCAGGTGGATATAGGGGAGTGGTTAACTATGGAATTTGACCGTCTTCTTCCACCCGGCACGCGTTTGTATGTATATTTAGCCGGCCCAACAAGTAGCATTGATGTCAGTACATCGCCGAATAATGAATTGGGATCATTCACCTACCATTCCACCTTCTCCCCTGTTTTTACCAATCCCGTTTATCAGCAATTCAGCCTGGAGGTGACCAATCCTTCAGGCATACAATATCTTCGATTGGATAACACCACAGCAGTGATCTATGTGGATGCGGTGGAATACCATGTTAACTACTGTGAAGATGGAACACCCATTGCATTCCCCGATTCTACGGTAACCCTGGAAGATTTTGCCACAGGCTACAACGTGCTAATCAATGATGCAGACTTACAGGGGGATTCGTTGTCAGTAAGGATATTGGTTGGTCCGGGCAACGGTATGGCTTCCTTATCGGACAGTGTTATCACCTATACACCGGACCCGGATTTCAGTGGGCGTGACACGGTGGTATACGAGATCTGCGACCCCGGGCTCTTGTGCGACACAACGTTTTTTATGATAGATGTGACTCCTGACGGTTGTGCACCTGGAGAGAAGGCGAAGGATGTGGGTGTGGGCTACGGATTTGGGAGGACGACGAGTGGGTCGGTGAATGCACCGGACAACGTCATTGGCATAGCCGACGGCCAGGTGGCGGCGGTGGCCTGGGAA
>JBFKOL010000440.1:0-3070 GCA_041628815.1 Saprospiraceae bacterium
CTTCTCGGAGAGGCAGTTATAGAAGGAGAAACCTATTACAAAATCCGGGTAACATTTGATAAGGAAGGCGGTGGCAAGGACTTTGAAGACATACATATGTATTGGATTCACAAAGACCACTTTACCATGGATTATATGGGATATTCTTACGAAGTAGATGGTGGTGGTGTGCGCTTCAGGAAAGCTTACAACGCAAGAGAAGTTGGTAAAATCCGTTTTCAGGACTATATCAACTACAAGCACGATAAAAATACACCGGTGGAAGAAATGGACCACCTGTATGAAAATGGTGAATTGCAGGAACTGTCCAGAATAGAATTGAAGAGAATAACTCGAATCTAATTTATAATTTGTCTCAAATTTCTTAGTAATGAAAGTGTTTGCCTACCTGGTCCTTTTGGCCCTTTTGATGAGTCAAAATATACTCGATGCACAAAGAAGAGAACCACTGGATATCACCATCGACTTTGAATCGTACGATCCCCCATCTACGCTTGTCGTACCTGAAAATCCCGTTAATTCCGCAAAGTTTCCGTTTGTGGACATACACAGTCATCACTGGCGTTTGGCTGATATGGACCTAAACGCACTGATTAAAGAGATGGATGAAATGAATATGAAGGTGATTGTCAATCTCAGTGGGAGAGGCGGAGAGCGATTGAAAGGTATGATTGATAATATCAAGAAATATGGGTACGAAGATCGTATCCTCAATTTTACCAATATAGAATTAAGAAGCATTGATGATCCGGATTGGTTGTCGAGTACCCTTCAACAGTTGGAGTACGATCACAGTATCGGTGCCCGCGGTCTCAAAATCTATAAGAGCCAGGGTATGAGCAATACGGACAAAAACGGCGAACGTATTAAAATCAATGATCCGCGGATAGCACCCGTCTTTGAAAAATGTGGGGAGCTCAATATGCCGGTGCTGATTCACTCGGCTGATCCGAAATCTTTTTGGGAGCCTCACGACAGCCTGAATGAAAGATGGCTGGAACTAAAATTGAGGCCGGGCCGGAAGCGAGGACCCGATGATCCTGCCCCATGGGAAACCATCATTGCAGAGCAGCATGATATGTTCCGGAATCATCCCAACACAAAATTTATCAATGCGCACATGGGCTGGTATGCCAATGACCTCGCCAGGCTGGGCGAGTTGTTGGATGAGATGCCCAACATGTATGTTGAGATCGGTGCCGTAATTGCCGAGCTTGGCAGGCAACCCAGGATGGCAAAGCAATTTTTTGAGAAGTACCAGGATCGCGTTCTTTTTGGGAAGGATTCCTACCAGCCTTCAGAGTACCCAACCTATTTCAGGGTTCTCGAGACCGCCGACGAATATTTTCCATACTATAAGAGATATCACGCTTTCTGGAAAATGTACGGCCTGGACCTTTCTGATGATGTATTGCGAAAGTTGTATTATCAAAATGCAATGAAACTTCTCGGGCTTGAGGAAAGCCTGTGGGGTGATTGAATGCCTGAATGGTTATTGGATGGTGGCATAAAGCGACGTCTAAATACTTCAACTCACGTAGATAACCGAAGAAAGCCTGTCTTTTAGGAGTAATATCAACTCCCCGTTTCTGCGTATTGCTTTGACTACTTCGTTACCGGGTAAAGAAACGAAACGAATATCACCGTGACGGATTTCACGCTGTCATGAATTCCTTGTTAACGTTGACATCTTCACATAGCAATAAAAAAATAATCAACATTTTATGATTATTTATAATATGTAGTATATTTACAGTTAGATACTTAGAAGATTTGTGTGATTTCGCTTCAAATCTTCAACCCACCTTAGATAGTAGATCCTACCACTGGTTCGATCAGGTTACAATGTGTTTTGTGTAGCTGTTTCAGTTTCATGGAAATACATATGTAAGAAAATCTGATCAATCGGTTTTCGCGGCCAGCCGCAAGTTTTAATAAGGTTTTAAACTCAATGATCTACTCATGAAAACTACACCCAATCCTTTAGCAGGAAAAGTATTTTTCTTTCTCTTACTGCTTCTATTCGGAATCAATTCTAATGCCTTTAGCGAGGAATTTCAACCATGTGGATTCGATTTGGATGACCTCACCATAGAGATCGGATGTGATGGTACCATAACATTTGATTTATTTGGTGACACCTATGGCTTAGAATTCGATTTACAGACGCCAAATTACGATCATGGCGAATTGACGCTCGGTGAGCCGATTATTCACGGGACGCTGAGGTTTACTCCTCTGGACTCCTTCTATTTATCGATAACAGGACACGACTGTTTTGAAATTCTGAAAGGCCGGTTGCCTAACTGGAATTTCAAAGTAGGAGTCGGTGGAGGCGTTTGGACATTTGTTAATGGCAATCTTACACCTCCTGGATCACCCAGCGTAGTGGCAACGCCTTTTGCCGAAGTGATAAACTCGGTAAAGCCCACCTGCCCTATGACTTGTGATGGAGAATTATGGGTACAATTGGGCAATACGGATACCGAAAAATGTGATGACTATTTAATGGGCGTTACGGTCGATGGACATACAATTTTTGTAGGTCCGGGAGAGATAGCCAAATTCACCGATCTGTGTCCAGGTGATTACGAGGTCACATTCATGTACGACATGTACTCATGCCCATGCCGGTTTGATGACCCTGACCCGATCACCGGGACAGTCAAAGCCCCTTTCGCCAACACTACGTCATTGGCATGTGTGAACGAGACCAATATATCAGCTGATCAGAATTGCAATGTAACGTTGAACTACTTCGATGTAGCGCTGGGAGAGCATGATCCGTGCATGATGGTAGATATGATGGACGACAAGATATTTGTGTATGATCCTTATGGCAATTTGTTGGGATCGGGCAGTCCTGCGGTAATGAATGGAGATGTGACCTTTGACGGACACGCATTGATTGGTGAACGATTGAAGGTAGAGATTCGAGACGGCAATACGGACAACTGGTGTTGGGGTTATGTCTATGTTGAAGACAAGCTACCGCCGGTGATTACGTGCAACGATCCATCGCAGCGCGAGGTGCTGTGCCTGGAATTTGACAGGCCTCCTGCGGAGTTCA
>JBFKOL010000441.1:0-3055 GCA_041628815.1 Saprospiraceae bacterium
GAGTGCAGGCAGCACGACACACACAGCCAATGAATCCGAGCCCTGGTGGCAATGCGACTGGGGATATGCAGCCGATATAAAGGAAATACGGATCTGGAACAGGACGGACTGCTGCATGGAGCGCCTCCATGATTTCTATGTGTTCTTGTCAGAAACACCGTTTGAAACGGAGGATCCCCAAGTCCTTGCCAATGATGCCAATGTCTGGAATTACATCTACCAGGGCTTCGCATTCGAATCCCTGGCTATCGATGCACAATACAACGCACGTTATCTCAGGATCCAGGTCCTCAATGGATCTAACCCCATGCCTCTGTCCCTGGCAGAAGTCGAAGTGATGTCGCCGGACAATGGGAAACAAACGCAGTATGTGACATTTGAGCCCATTACAAAGATGCGCACTGACGATCCGCCATTCACTCCTGTAGCAACGTCAACATCCCAGTTGACGGTCCAATTCGAGATTGTAGACGGGCCTGCAGAAGTCGTAGATGGCGAGATTATACTGTCAGGGCAACCAGGGCAGGTGACCGTCCGCGCCATGCAACCGGGCAATGGCGCATTCAATCCATCCGCGCCGCGCTACCAATCCTTTGATGTGATCGATCCGGCAACTGTCATTCCATCGACAGCCATTGTTTCTCTCAACGAATCATTTGATCTCGAGATGCCAGAGCTCAAACCTTTCAGGATCACCGCACAAGCAGCGATTGGCCACCCGGAATTGTTTGACATCCAGAATGTAGACTTCCTGGTCGATGGGGTTGCTTACACCACTTTCCATCATAGAGGTTTATACCACACATGGTGGCTGCCCCCTCAATATGGCACCTATATTATTGAAGTCACTGCCACAGGAACCAATGGTGTGTCGAATGTTGCAACAACGGAGATCACGGTGACGCCCACAACAGAAAACAGGCAGATCACAACTTTTGACAAAGACCTGATCTCTTTTCCCAACGCCTCCAGGACCATCATGAAATCCTTCGACCTGCCCACTTTTGTCGGTGGATACAGCCGCATCCTCGCCTTCCTCGATATCACGTGCCCCGACTCAGGATGCGACCCCTGGGACCGCGTGGCGTGGATCCAGGTCCGCCATCCGGGATCTGAATGGATTGAGATCATCCGGTATATCACGCCATATGGTCGTGGGTGCAACCACAATATTGATTTGACAGAATACCGGGATATCCTGCAAGGTAAAATAGAAATGCGCTTTTTCATCGACACCTGGGCCGAGGGCTGGGAAGTCACCCTCAATCTATTGTATGAAGCCGGTACGCCGGAATATTTGTATTCCGAAGTCGATGTGCTTTGGGATGGCCGTTACGATTTTGGCAATCCCGACAACTTACAATCCGTTGATACCGTCACCTACAATTTTCCGAACCAAGTGGAAAAAGCTGAAATCCGTATCCTGATTTCAGGACATGGCTGGGGCCAAAACAACTCCGAGAATGCAGCTGAATTTCGTGAAACAGTGAACACGATGAAAGTCAATGATGATAATTTCCAGCATGTCGTCTGGGATATTTGCAATCCTAATCCCGACGGGTGCCAGCCCCAAAATGGAACATGGCAATTCAGCCGCTCCGGGTGGTGCCCGGGGGCCATCACAAAACCCTTCGTCTTTGACATGACACCATTTATTCCTCAATCTGATAATACTTTTATCTACCAACTCGACCAGAGCTATATTGACTACTGCCATCCCAACAGCTTCACTTGTGTCAGCGGTGTCACTTGCCCGAATTGCAATGACGGATTTAATCCTCATTACTATATAAGAGGAAATCTCGTCACTTACAGCAACAGCCCTATCGACATTGGAGGGACTTCCGCAACAGTGGAAAAGGATTATTCCAGCCCCATGCGGATAATACCTAACCCGGCCAATGACCAAACCCTGGTCACCTGGGATGACAATAGTGCTCATTCAATGGAAGTGTATGCCACTGATGGAAAGATGATGGCACGCATTCCGCTCGAAAAGCACACAAGGCAAAAGACCCTAATGACGACCACATGGCAGCCAGGCATTTATTTCATCCGACTCATCTCCGATAACCATTCATTAACTTCGGGGTCTTTTGTGAAATTGTGATCCTGGAAATCGTCGTAACAGAAATTCCATCGGCAGTCAAGGACGCTGACGGTAACAGGTAACAGATCTTGTACCTTGTTGATTGTATCTTGTTTATTGACCAAAGGGCAACACCATCGGCAGGGATGCCAACGGTAACAGTGGTGAGAAAACGTTCCTCTTGGCATCCCTGCCAACACGGCCACGCTAGATGACGTTGGCATCCACGCCATCGACTAAAACAACAATCCCTAATTTATCCTACATTTGCACCCAAAATAAAAATCCATGATCACGATAAAAGGTCTCAGCCACCAGTTTGACAAACGCGTCCTCTTTGACGATGCCGATGTTTTCTTTGCGCCCGGCAATTGCTACGGCGTCATCGGGGCCAACGGTTCCGGTAAATCCACGCTGCTAAAAATGATCTGTGGCATCCGCGAATACAACAACGGAACCATCTCCATAGAACCCGGCAAAAGGATGGCCGTCCTCAACCAGGACCACTTCGCATTTGATGATTACCGCGTCATCGATACCGTCATCATGGGACACAAAGACCTGTGGAACATCATGCAGGAAAAAGAAGCCATCTACGCAAAACCCGACTTCTCGGACGAAGACGGCATGCGCGCCGCCGAACTGGAAGGGGAGTTCGCCGAGATGGATGGGTGGAATGCCGAATCAGACGCCGCAACACTGCTCAGCGGCATTGGTATTCCTGAACACCTCCATACCGTTCTGATGAAAGACCTGAACGGCAATCAAAAAGTCAGGGTCCTCCTCACCCAGGCCTTGTTCGGAGATCCGGATATCCTCATCCTTGATGAGCCGACGAATGACCTCGACATCGATACAGTCACATGGCTGGAAGATTTCCTCCTCGACTTTAAAAACACGGTGATTGTCGTTTCCCACGATAGGCACTTCCTCGATACCGTCTGTACCCACATCGTGGACATCGAC
>JBFKOL010000442.1:0-3051 GCA_041628815.1 Saprospiraceae bacterium
ATACAATACCTACAGTTTTCCCAAATTACCACTTCAGGATGGGGACGTGGCAGAAGGAGAACTCAGCATTATTCTGCCATCAGTATGCTGTTTATTTCCTGAGAATATACAACCTTGTGAGTCACCTCCAGCTTATCCGTCTAACGATCTTGTAGTTGAGATATACATTAGGGATGCGGCCGGTAATGAGAGCAACCGCGTCAGGTCCGGTGTAATCACTTTGTTGTGTAATTGACCCAATCAATATTTTTCTTGAGCAATGACTGCGTTCTGGTATATTTACTTTCGGAGGGTGCCCGAAAATTGTATTTCCAGCTTGCGGTAGGTGGCAAGCTCATTAGGATGGACTCGATCCGGCCATTGGTCTGAAGTCCGAACTTGGTGCCTTTATCATAAACAAGATTAAATTCCACATACCTGCTCCTCCTTATGGACTGCCAGTCGGAATCGTCATCTGAATATTCCTTCTGGTAATTGGGCGTATAAAGCAATTCGTACGAAGGGAGAAAATGCATACCGACATCTTTTACAAAATGCCAGCAAGAATTCTTGGTTTGACCATTTGAATCGTCTAGCCTATCGAAGAAAATACCACCGATTCCTCTGGTCTCATCGCGATGTGTAATAAAAAAATAGTCATCAGCCCATTGTTTGTAGGCCTGATAGCTTTCCGGTGTAAACCGGTCACAAACTTTTTTAAGGCACCTATGAAAATCTCTTGCCTGGTCCGGGATAATCAGGTGGGGAGTAGCGTCAATTCCTCCACCAAACCACCAGTGGCCTTTATCTGTCTCGAAATAGCGCACATTCATATGTATGATTGGCACCCAGGGATTGGCGGCATGAAGTACTATTGAGACTCCGGTCGCGACAAAATTGTTTTCCGGAAGCTTTAGGGCCTGAGCAATGTTACCAGGCATGGGTCCATGTACGGCTGAAAAATTGACACCCCCTTTTTCGATGTGTTGTCCTTGAATAATACGCGTTCTACCACCTCCCCCTTCAGATCGGTCCCACCGATCTTCATGGAACACACCTTTTTCATCCAATTGCTCAAGACCCCGGCAAATATGGTCCTGCAAATATTTAAACCACTCGATGATCTCCTCAGCGGTTGGATACATGATCATCTGTTGATTTCTTGGTAAGCTTTCTCGACTACCTTAGGGGCATTACCAATAAAGACCTCATCATTATATACGATAAAGGGTCGCTTGAGAAAGGTGTACTCTTCAAGCATGAGTTTCCGGTAGTCATTTTCACCAAGCTTTTTTTCATGCAACCCCATCAACCGGTATTTCCTGGCCCGTTTACTGAACAAAGCTTCATAAGACCCTACCTTTTTTTTGATCCAGTCGAGATCGTCGGCAGTTATCTTCTTCTCCTTTATATCAATCAATTTAAATCGATCAATTGCCTCTATACCTCTGAGAATGCGTTTACATGTATCACAGGTCGAAAGATGGTAAATGCGATTGGTCATGTAATTAGTTGTTCAGTTTTCGGTAATCCGCTAAAAACTTCTCCAAACCTATATCGGTAAGCGGGTGTTTGAGAAGTCCCATAATGGCAGACAAGGGACACGTGACGACATCGGCGCCATACTCTGCAGCCTGGACGATGTGCCTTGAACTGCGGATTGATGCAGCGAGGATTTCGGTGCCGTAATCCTGGATGGCATAAATTTCAGCTACTTGTTTAATAAGCGCCATTCCATCCCAGTTGATGTCATCAATTCTTCCGATAAAAGGAGAAAGGTAGGTGGCACCCGCTTTAGCAGCGAGAATTGCCTGCCCCGCTGAGAAAACAAGCGTACAATTTGTTCGGATACCATTTTCGCTAAACCACTTTATCGCCTTTATACCCTCTTTAATCATGGGAACCTTGACCACAATGTTAGGCGCAAGAGCAGCAAGTACTTTACCCTCTGCTATGATTCCTTCCAAGTCTGTGGCGATCACTTCCGCACTTACATCACCTGGTACGAGTTCACAGATCTTTCGGTAGTGATTAAAGATATTTTGCTGGCCTGCTATCCCTTCCTTGGCCATGAGAGACGGGTTGGTGGTGACACCATCTAAAATGCCAAGGTCACGGGCTTCTTTTATATGGTCGAGCGATGCTGTGTCGATAAAGAATTTCATGAAGTTATGTCGTTTAAGATGTTTTAGTGGTTTGAGTGGTAAGCTGCTTATTTAGCCTTCATTGCCTGCCTTGTCCGGAACATATTTAGGTGCAGTAGTAAAAGTCGATGTGGCATGCTACAGGATTTAATATTCTTAAAACACGCAATATGTAACCTGCAACTCGTGACCTTCAATTTGCCTCCCAAATAAAAATGTGAGGAATCATACCTGGCCGCTACAACCTCCTACCCTTGCTGCGTTTCCGCCCTGGGGGAGTTCAGAGGGAGCTGGCTGTATGACCCTCACGGGCGCAAAATTAATCTTTTATCACCAGCTTTCAAATGGGAGTGGCAGGATTGGAATAAAAGGTTTCCAGTAGGTCGTCTGAGGAGGCTTGGAATGAACGGTCATTGGTTTTTTTCTTACAGGGTGTAAGAATTGAAGTGCATGACAGTGAAGAGCGATAGCATTTGAATCTGAAATCGTCTTACCGCCATATTTGTGGTCTCCTGCTATCGGACTACCCATTGCTGAAAGTTGCACCCTGATTTGATGTGATCTACCAGTGTAGGGAATAATTTCAAGCAAATAATATGGTGAAATACGTGCTGCAATTCTATATTTCAACTTGGCCAATTTGGCTCCGGTCTTTTGCTTGGTGACCACTTTAGTTTCGTTCTTCTTAGCGTCCTTTAGCAGGTAATTCACAAGGGTTCCACTTGATTCCGTCGTTATTTGGGAAACGAGCGCGATGTATTGTTTCTTCACGGCTCCTTCGGCAAAGGCCTTGTTCATCCTAGCCAGACATTTAGACGTTTTGGCCAATATGAGACATCCGCCGACGGGTCTGTCTAATCTATGGACCAAACCCAGGAAAACTTGTCCTGGCTTATCGTATTTATTCTTTATAAAAGCTTTACCCAGC
>JBFKOL010000443.1:0-3030 GCA_041628815.1 Saprospiraceae bacterium
CTCGATGGCTCCCCATAGCTGCTCCCAAGGATCTTCAGGGAAATCCAGCCCCGTTTTTTCTTTGATTTTGGCTTTGAAACGATAAACCAACTCTTCAAGATCTCCAGCATCCAACTGGAGGTCATCGGTCACCCCTCTCTCTTTTTTCAGTGCATCGATGATTACTTCAAAAGGATCTTCGTCCTCCTTGTTTTCTGGCTTCAAACCCATGACCACATCACCGTACATCTGTACCAACCTGCGGTAAGAATCCCAGGCAAAACGCGGATTTTTCTCGGCCAAAGCATCAACGGTTTCCTTGTTGAGACCCAGGTTCAACACCGTATCCATCATTCCCGGCATGGATACCCGCGCCCCTGATCTAACAGAAAGTAACAAGGGATTGTCGGGGTCCCCGAAGTTTTTACCCATGACTTTTTCAGTCCAATTGACACCGCGCCGGACCTGACTGCGTATCTTTTTGAAAGTTGCCTCCTTGCCGAGCTCGTCGTATAAAGAAGTGATCTCCGTAGTAAGGGTAAATCCCGGTGGTACAGGTATTCCTATTCGACTCATTTCGGCCAGGTTGGCTCCTTTGCCACCGAGTAATTCCTTCATTTCGGAATTGCCCTCGGCCATATGATTGCCATATACGTAGACATATTTTTCTACGATTTTGGAAGTAGTTTCTAAAGTTTTGACGGACATGTTTGTTCAAAATTTGGTGAAAGAACCCGCAAATTATTGGTGTATTCTGCTGTATTGCATGACTTCTGTCACAATCGGCAATGATATTTATACAAAAAGAATCATTTGGTAACATCTGATACGAATCAGCCTCACAAATGACCGAACTCACCTTTCGCCCCGCCCCGGTGTTCTAACTTCAGGTCGCTTTATGAGCTTATAAGCAACACGTATTATTTTATTTCAACAAGTACAGTCATGCAAACAAATCAAGCTAAACAACTTTTCCTGGAAGCGGATACATTGATCCAGCGTGCTGAATACGAATTGAACCGCGCTGATGAAGACGTGGTTCCCCATCAAATCTGTTCCAGTACGAGAATCGCGATCGCCAATTACTTACAATCCTTTCTGATGCGTAACGGGCGGGCCATTCCTGATACAACCAATCTTGATCATCTCCTTCAAATATGTGCCAAAGAAGATGACAGGTTTTCAGAATTGAATCTCTCCACCATCGACTGCAGGGCCAATTTTGAAGATCATTCATACTGCAGCAATATGAATAAACTGCAGGAGTGCTTCACGCTGGCACAAAAAACGCGAAGTCTCACTATGCAGGACAAATGGCCAAAAAGCGTAAGAACCAAGTGAGAATGCCTCGAAATGGGGTCAATGAATATAAAGTCAAAGAAGTAACCTAAACGGGCAGTTGTTCAAGGGTTAATTACACACCCCTTTATGAAACCTTGCAAAAGAAGAAAACTTATTCATGAGCAAATCAAAAGAATCTTTCAAATATCCTGGCATTAGAGCTGCCATGGACGGAAATACGGCAGCAATTATGTGCGAAAGGGAATCGTCCGATGCTGCCGGCGCTTATCCCATTACACCTTCAACTCAAATGGGTGAATACTGGGCTGAAGAAGCGGCAAAGGGGCATCTCAATATCTCAGGCAGACCGCTCATTTTTATCGAGCCTGAAGGAGAACATGCCGCGGCTGCAGTAACAGCTGGCCTATCTATGACGGGATTGCGGGCTGCCAACTTCTCGTCAGGTCAGGGAATAGCCTATATGCATGAGTCCCTATACGCCGCCGTCGGCAAACGACTTACTTATGTGTTGAACATTGGATCACGTGCTATGACCAAGTCAACACTGAATGTACATGCCGGGCACGACGATTACCATGCGATCGATGATACTGGCTTCTTTCAACTGTTTGCCAACCAGGCTCAACATGTAGCCGATCTAAACATCATCGCACATAAAGTGGCCGAGCTGGCTCTGACGCCTGGTGTTGTGGCCCAGGATGGGTTCCTAACTACGCATCTTATAGAGTCACTTCTTATACCCGAGAGGGAGCTGATAGCAGAGTTTCTGGGTCGCCCCGACGACATCATCGACACACCTACCCCTGCCCAGCGCATAATATATGGTGAACAACGAAGAAGAATTCCAGAATTGTGGGATGTCGACAATCCTGTAATGGCAGGTATCGTACAAAACCAGGATTCATATATGCAGAGTGTCGCTGCCCAACGACCATTTTTCTTTGATCACATCAAGGAATTGACAGATTTGGCGTTCGAAGAATTTTATAAGCTCACGGGTCGCAGGTATAGTCGTGTTATGACCTATAAAGTCGACGACGCCGACTATCTTATTCTCGGGCAGGGCAGTATAATTCCTAGCGCAGAGGCCGTAGTTGACTACATCAGAAAATCAAGAGGTATTAAGGTAGGGGTCGTAGACCTGGTCATGTTCAGGCCTTTTCCCGGGGACCTGATCAGTCGAATCCTCAAAGGGAAAAAAGGTGTGGCCATCCTCGAAAGGCTGGATCAACCACTTGCAGCTGATCCACCAATAGCCAGGGAAGTGCGCTCCACCTTGACAAAATGTCTCGAAAACGGAAAGGTAAAAGGCCATCGACCCTATCCAGAACTGGAAGCCTACAAATCGTCTGATATTCCTTCCATCTATTCAGGATCTTTTGGTATGGGTAGCAGGGATCTTCAACCAGAAGGCTTGATAGCGGCAATTGAGAATATGCTGCCGGGAGGAAAGCAGAAAAAACAATATTACCTGTCCATCGATTTTATCAGGGATACGCCTTTTACACCCAAGCAAAGAGCCTACCAAGAGTCCATCGAGGAAGTGTATCCCCACGTACGCGAACTTGCACTCAGAGGGTCAGAGAATCCCGATCTCATGCCACCAGATACCATTACCGTTCGGTTTCATTCGGTAGGCGGATGGGGAATGATCACTACAGGGAAAAATCTTGCCATGACATTGTTTGACCTGTTGGGGTATCACATCAAGGCAAATCCCAAATACGGTTCGGAGAAAAAAGGCCAGCC
>JBFKOL010000444.1:0-3024 GCA_041628815.1 Saprospiraceae bacterium
ATCCATATGATACCGTCTGAAAAGGAATGGATCGTTATTTTCAACAAGAAAAACGACTTATGGGGAAGTTACCAGTACAATCAGGAGGAAGATGCGCTGAGGGTAACGGTCATGCCGAAAGAGGCTCCATTTCAGGAATGGCTGACCTTCGGATTCGACGGCATCACCGATAATTCAGTTACCGCGTACTTACATTGGGAAAAGTTGAAAGTACCTTTCAGGTTAGCACTCTGATTGAGTAGACTACCACCATGGAATAGTCCTGGCAACGTGTCGAAACAATAAACCGCCATAAGAGAACTTCTTTTGGCGGTTTATCTTTTCTATGGTCTTCTCTATCCAGAACGAGGGCACCTTTCAAAAGCGGACAGTACCTCCTGCATTAATCGTTCAAACGGAGTGCCACAATTTTGCGGCGCTCTGCTGCACTACGGTCTTTCATCCGGTTAATCAAACGTTGATAGCGCTCCGCTCCCCGCACTGCTTCATAAATCGGATCAAGTTCGTACAACATGTAATCCAGGGTGTTGTTGGCAGTCAATCCGCGCTCCATCCATTCGAGGCAATTGGCGTTGTCACCCTGAATGCAAAAAATGTTGGAAGGGACGATAAAGTCATCGGGATCTTCACTCCCAGCCGCCAGTCGTCCCTGGTGATAAGCCAGTCTTTCTGAAAGAATCACGTCGAAATCATAATTCTTACCCAACACCTTCGCCAAATACCCTTTAATGACAGGTACATAGTAGTTGATTCTTACGTCGTAGTCTTGCCTGGTTTCTATCGATTCAAGGTACTCCCATGCCAAGTCCTCGTCATACAGATAGGTGATGTATGAAGCCATTTCCAGCACCATTGAACTGCTGTCGCCGATAGATACCATTCTGGCAACGGTCTGTCCGGCTTGATGGTAGTCTCCCTGGCACATATATGTCAGCGCTAACTGGAAATGATAAAACCAGTCGTCCGGATCCAACTGTATGGCCATCTTTATCTTTTCGATAGCTTCCTTGTAGAGGCCGGCAATCCTGAAGGCATTACCAAGGTTGCCATAGGCTCCAGCATTCAATGGATTAATTCCGATCGCCTTTAATTTAAGTTCGGCGCCATCCGCAATGTTACCTTCCTTATGAAGAATAATGGCCAGGTTGTCAATGGCAGGATCGTAGCTAGGGTTTTTATCAAGGGATTGTCTGTAACACTGCCTCGCCTCCGTGTAATTCCCTTTAAGCGAATAAACCAAGCCCAGCGCTTTCCATGTCTCTGCCGACTCATCGTCCATTGACACAGCTTGCCGAGCAACGTTCAATGCCGAATCCAGGAAATCAAATGACCTGTTGCCATAAAAATAAGCTCCTTGGCTGTAAGCATCCGCCAACCCTGCCCTGGCTAAAGCAAATTCGCGATCTTCTGCCAATGCCTGCAGGAAGTAAGCGATGGCCTGCTCATTGGACTCCGGGTCATAACGATAATACTCTTCACGCCCCCTTAAATATAGATTATATGCCAGTATACTTCTGGTTGGATATTTTTCGATCCTTTGGGATTCCTGCTGACTGAGTTTGGCATGCAACTCATCCGCCACCCGTTTGGCCACCTCGCTTTGAATCATGAATAAATCATCTACCTCACGATCGTAATCCTCTTCCCAGACTTCAGAAGCCTTATCAGTATCAATGAGTTGACAACTTATCCTAAGCTCATCACCGGATCTTCTCACGCTACCTGCAAGCAGGTATGCTACATTCAGTTCTTCCCCTATCTCACCCGGATTTTTTCCCGTTATGTCATAGCTACTGATGGTAAAACGGCTCATCACCCTAATATCTCCGATCTTGCCAAGCTGGGTCAGAATATCCTCGCTGATGCCCTCGACGAAATAGGCGTCTCCACTGTCACCCTTATTTTCAAAAGGAAGGACGGCTATGCTCATCCTGTCGGCATTTACACCGGAAGTCCCAGGCCCTAATCTCCCAGAATAAAATACCCAAGCCACTGTGAGGATTCCTATAAATAAGGCTGGCCCGAGCGCTTTCAACACCATTTTCCTCCAATTTGTGGATGTTTCGAATTTACCCTTCAATTCATCCCTTCGTGGCACCTGAAATCCTTCGTTGCATAGGGCATATACCTCCATGGGGTCTTCAACATTCTTGAAATGAAAAAAGCCCAGTGACGTAAAGTTGAATTCGGTCCGGTTTTTTACCTTTTCGAAGAGCGAAGATGAGAGGAGCACATTACCAGAGACGCCCATGGATTCAATCCGGGAAACTACATTAACGGCATCGCCAAAGACATCTCCGTCTCTTTGGATTACATCACCTTCGTGCAACCCAATCCGTAAGGGAACGGCAGGCTCATGTTGCATTATTTCCTGTATCGCCATTGCACATTGCAGGCATCCCAATGAAGTAGGAAAGAGACATAGGCTACCATCTCCATAAGTCTTTACCACCTTGCCGCCATATTGTTCACTTTGCTTAGTAATGGCTTCCTTAAATTTGTATAGCCATGTCATCCCCTTCTTCTCGTCAGCCTGCATAATGGACGTGTATCCCTGGATATCAGCGAATAGAATGGCTACGAGTTGACGGTGATCTTCCATATGATTCCGTGGAGTTCCTCATCAGTGCCGGTGAGAAACAGGAATCCATCACCACTGAATGATTCCCGCCAGTTTTACCGGACATATTCGGCTTCACACCTGAATTTATCAATTTCCAGGTGCAAAACATAACACCAGGGCGTGGGTAAGCAACAGCAAATGAGTCTTAACCGCCTCACCGGAAGTCATCCGAGAGCAGTCCTTAAGAAATCTACGGCTCTGGTGTTTGCAATTGGTCGTTTGATGGTTGTCGCCACATCTCCCAAACAGCTTTGGGATCTACCTGCCTTCCTTAATGCAGGATAATTAAAGCATTAAGTTCAGTTTACGTTCTGGGTAATTATGCCGCTCAATCGTTTAAATTGTGTACGACTATCTTATAAACACTAATTATTTTGAAAATACGCACGTTTATTAAAAAA
>JBFKOL010000445.1:0-3012 GCA_041628815.1 Saprospiraceae bacterium
AGAAGAACATTGGCGTCGAGCCATTGACGAGGTTCAGTGCTGAAGAGATCGGTATCTATCACCACTATATCCGCCAATTTACCCGCTTCGAGCGTACCTTTCTTGCTATCTTCGAATGCGCCATAAGCGGCCCCATAGGTATAGGCCTTGATGGCTTCTTCCAGCGATATTTTTTGCTCCGGAAACCATCCACCTTCCGGGTCTCCATTGATCGTTTGGCGGGTAACGGCCGCATACAGCCCCATCAGAGGGTTGATGGGGTAATAAGAAGCATTTGTGCCCGGCCAGTCCGAACCGAAAGATAATATGCATCCATTGTCTCTTAACGTCCTGAAGGCATAGGCTCCTTTACAACGATCATAACCTATGCGTTCTTCCATCCATCTCATGTCATCGGTTACATGATAAGGCTGAACTTCAGCTACAACATTCCTTCTTCGGAAACGAACAAAATCCTGCGGTGAAATAACCTGGGCATGAACGAGCCGGAACCTGCGGTCCTTGATCCCGTTGATGTGTTCCAGGGTATCGAGAATGTCCAATAGTATAGAGTTTGCTTGGTCACCAATGGCGTGTACCCGAAGTTGTATGTCACTGGAATCCGCTGCCAAGAGCATCTCCTTGAAGGAAGGCATATCTTCTGAAAACTCCCGCCAGCCACCGCGCCAGGTCGCATTTTCGAGTAAATTGTCGCTGTAAGGTTGGAAAAACCTGGCGGTCCTGGCACCCATAATTCCATCGATATGCGTTTTAATTGTACCGAAGGCTATCCAGTCGTCGCCTGTGGCCATTGGTCCTTCCGGGTGGTCAAAATCGATGGTCCATCCATTTGCAGCCATTTCTTTGTACTCGATCAACCGTGAGGGAGCAAAATTGATCCTGCAGGTCAACTCCCCTTTTTCAAAAAGATGACGATAAATGTCTACTTGATAAGGTGGTGACATATCCTGCACCGTAGTAACACCGTATTGCCGGCACTCCTCCAGGGCCCGTTTTGTCTCGGCAACTCTTCTTTCAAAACTCTTTTCGGGCACCCTGCTTAATGCATCGCGAAAAACTTCTCCCGTCAGCAAACCAGATTCACTTTCAATATCCAATATTTCCAGAGCAAGTGCATTGGCCAATCCTTCAGTTCTGTCAAACCTGTTAATAAGGACCGGATGATTTGGGGTGAGGTCATCAATCATATTTCTGTGAGGCGTAAAAAAGACTTTCGAGCGTTGAGTCCCGTCTGAACCTACTCCCCAGGCTTCGTAGGCTCCCCAGTCACCCCGCGTTATCCAACTTCCCTTGGGTAATCTTTGTGTTGCCGCAACAATTTCTTGCCTTAATTGATTCTTGTCATTCACGTCGAGTAAATTGATACCCAACAGCAAAGCTCCTGCAGAGGAAAAATGAACGTGTGAATCATTGAAGCCAGGTAATGTCAGTTGACCTTTTAGATCGATTTTATTGGAAGTTGGCGGCATGCTATCCCTCGACGAGCCTATGCCGATAATCTTTTCCCCATCTACAGCTATCCAGTCCGCCCAAGGAGTATGATCAGCACCCGTCCAGATTTTCCCATTGTACAACAGCAAATCCGCCTCGGTGACCGGTTGCTCTGTGGAACATGCAATTAGCCCAATTAGGAAAGCATACCAAAGAAATTTTATACGAGTCATACATCATTTTGATATTGTTGGATAAAAGTGAGGATCCATTGTGTCATTAAGTCATGGTGAATTTCCTTTCCCAGGCTTGTTAATGCAGCATTTGTGCTGTCCTCACCAAGGCGTTCGCGGCGAGAAGCAATGATTGCTGCCTGGTATTCGATGCTGAACTCTGGATGACCCTGAATTCCAAGCATGCGATCGCCCACTAGATACATGGCTACGGGACAATTCCTTGAAGAGGCCAGCACGACAGAAGATGAAGGAAGTTTTGTCACTTGATCTTGGCAAAGCATCAACACATCGACAGAATCCCTGTACGGCTTCATCCAGGGTTGAGGAACGCAAATATTGAAAGAATGAGATCCGAGACACCAGCCTTGTGATGCTTTCCGGACATCACCATCCAATCCGTAAGCCAGCATTTGATGGCCAAAGCATATGCCAATGTAGATACTGCCGGTATCATAAATGGCACCAATAAATTTTTTGAGATTCCTGATCCACTCGATATCATCATAAACGGAGTATTTCGATCCACCAACGAGCCATACATCACATTCTTCGGGATGATCGGGGAATTCACCATTACACGCAAAATATACCCTGCATTCAAGTGGATGAAGAAGTGCTTTATACATGTCATCGTAACCGCCCTGGATATGACGTAAATGCTCATCTACATGATCACATACCAATATGCCTGCTTTCAATGAACTTTTTTTAGGTGATGGGATTTGGGATGAGTCAAGGTATGATACCCCAGTGAAGATAGCGTACATCCTCTGCCAGAATTCTTTACACCTGTCCAAGTAAGTGAAGGATCGAGGTAATCACAACGATTCATATAAACCGTCCCAGTGTCAATATGGTCTGCTAGGCTCTGGGCTTTTTCAGGATCGGACGTCCACAGTGAGGCAGTCAATCCGTAAGGGCTGTCGTTCATCAATTCAATAGCCTCCTTGTCGGATTTGATCGGCATAATTCCAACTACTGGCCCAAAGGTCTCTTCTGTCATGATTTTCATTGAATGATTGACCTTTACAAGTACCTGTGGTGCCAAATACGCCGTCCCGGGTTGGTCTGCGCCGAAGTTGGCTTGGTGGATCAATGCCTCTGCACCACCTTTCATGGCCTGTCGAATATGTTGTTCAATGCTTTGGCGCGCCTTGATACTGACTACCGGCCCTAAAGTGGTCGCCTCTTTATCTGGTCTGTCCAGTACGTATCGATTGGTAAGATTTACAAATCCATCGACGAAATCACCGAAGATTCGTTGGTCGACATATATTCGTTCGATACCGCAGCAAGACTGGCCGGAGTTGAAAAAACTACCGTCCACCAATTGAGCAATAGCGTA
>JBFKOL010000446.1:0-3010 GCA_041628815.1 Saprospiraceae bacterium
GACCTATTACCTGTCAGCAGCTCCAGAACCCATTCGTGTCAACTGCGAATACTTCTTTGTCGACGTCGTGCTTTCACCCGACCCCAATGTATTCAAGCACACCAATGCACTGGCCGGATTGAAAAAGGGAGGATGTTTTATCATCCAAAGCGATAAAAAGAAACCTGAAGAGGTGTGGGCAGATATTCCTGCACCATATCAAAAGGTAATCATTGACAATGATATTCGAATCTTTTTCATTGACGGTTTCAATATAGCCCGCGAGGAAGCCACAGATCCCGAACTTCAATTGAGAATGCAGGGAATCGCTTTTCAAGGAGCTTTTTTTGCAGCCTCACCCCTTATGAATAAGGTCGGCTTGTCAGAAGTGGAACTGTTGAAAGCGATCGAAGATCAACTACAGAAAAAATTTGGGTCTAAAGGACAGAGGGTTGTAGATGACAACATGCGCGTAGTTCGCAGAGGTTTTGATGAAGTCTATGAGATTACAGAAAAAAAGATAAATGACGGGCAGAAGGTAAAATCGAATGGTATGCCCCCGGCGCCTGTACCAACGATGATGAAGGACATCCCAGTGAGTGAATCCAGACTGAGTGACATTCACCGCTTTTGGGAACAAACCGGGAATTTCTACCTGCGCGGCATGGGCAATGATAACCTAACCGATCCCTTCATAGGACTGAGCGTGATGCCTGCCGCTTCTTCTATTTTCCGAGATATGACCGGCATACGTTTTGAGCATCCTGAATGGGTGCCGAACAATTGTACGGCTTGTGGAAACTGCTATACCATCTGCCCGGATACTGCCATTCCCGGGCTGGTAAGTACGCTCACGGACGTGCTTGACACAGTAGTTAAAAGGGTGAAAACAAAGCATGGAAAACTCGAGCATCTTTCCAAAACGGTCAGGAAGATGGAAGGAAAGATCCGTCCGTTGCTCAGCGAATCATCCAACGGTGCGACTGTCAATAACCTGATCAATGACGCCATCGATACGACCATCAGGGAAAGCAACAGTGCCAACGGGGAGGCTACTGAACTAGAATGGTTCCGCGAAGAGCTGGGTGACTTCCAGTTTGCGCTGACTCGACCCTACTTTGACCTACACGAAAAGTCCAGTCCTGGCTCGGGTGGTTTATTCAGCATCACCATCAATCCTACCACATGTAAGGGGTGTATGGAGTGCGTAGAAGTTTGCAATGACGACGCATTGAAGATGGTTACCCAGACAGATGAAAGCATTGAACGGATGAAGAAGGAGTGGGATCTTTGGTTAGATCTTCCGAATACCCCCGATCAGTACAACCGCATTGATGACCTGGAAGAAAAGATCGGGCCACTGGAGTCCATCCTTTTGAACAAAGAAGCCTACCTCAGCTTCGCCAGTGGAGATGGGGCCTGCCTCGGATGTTCTGAGAAGTCCGTTATTCACTTGTTCATCGCCACTGTGGAATCACTGATGCAGCCGCGAATAGAAAAGCATGTAAAACATCTCGAAGAACTGATTGATAGACTTGAGCAGCACATTCAAAAGAGCCTGTTCAGGAATGTAGATGTGGGAGATGCTGAATCGATGGCTAAAATACTGTCTGAAAGCAGCGATAAGGACCTCACAGTTTCTGGTATTGCCAGCAGGATGGAATCAGAACGCGGCGGTGAACCCATCGACCAGGAATGGTTAAAAGACGTTACTCAATTGCTTGCACGGCTCAAAAAATTAAAATGGAGATATACCGATGGAACCACCGGTAAGGGAAGGTCAACTATGGGTATGTGCAATGCCACCGGATGTACTTCCGTCTGGGGAAGTACCTGGCCGTTCAACCCTTATCCATTCCCATGGGCCAACCACTTGTTCCAGGACTCTGCTTCAATGGCTATGGGTGTGTTTGAAGGACATATGGCCAAGATGGCTGATGGATTTAAGTCGATCAGGAAAGCCGAACTGATTCTTTCCGGAGAATACAGAGAGGATGAACATGATGAATTTTTCACCTACTTCAACTGGCTCCAGTTCTCGGACGCAGAATGGTTGCTGTGCCCACCGGTAGTAGTTGTTGGTGGTGACGGTGCAATGTACGATATAGGATTTCAAAATCTGTCGCGAATGATGGCATCGGGTAAACCCATTAAGGTGATTGTTGTGGATACCCAAGTATACAGTAATACCGGAGGTCAAGCCTGTACTTCAGGATTTATTGGACAAGTTTCCGATATGGCACAATATGGAAAAGTCCAAAAGGGAAAAACAGAACCACGGAAAGAAATCGGGTTGATCGCCATGGCACACCGGAATACGTATGTGCTGCAGGCCACGCTGGCCAATACGAGTCAAATGATTGAAGGATTTATCGATGGCCTCATGACAAAAAGACCAGCACTATTTAATCTTTACACTACCTGTCAACCTGAACATGGTGTAGGTGACGATCTAGGTGCCCATCAGGCAAGACTGGCGATGGAATCAAGGGCTTATCCAATATTCAAATATAACCCTGACCAGGGAGTAACCGCTGCCGAGGCTTTTGACCTGACAGGCAATCCGGCAATGGGCAGCATCTGGCCAAAATACCAGTTGAAATACCTTGAAAACGGCAGGCAAAAGTCCATGGAAGTGGATATGACTTTCGCCGACTTTGCCATTACCGAAGGAAGGTTTAGAAAACACTTCAGAAAAGTGCCTCGCGATGCCTGGAATGACCAGATGGTGGTTCTTTCCGACTTTTTAGAGATGGATGAAAGCGAGAGAGAAGATAATTATCCATACATCTGGGCTGTGGATCGCAATCAGCGTCTCAGTCGTGTACTTGTGGCTAAACCCATCGTCGAATCCTGTGAAGAGCGCCGCGACTTTTGGATTATGCTTAAAGATCTTGCGGGTGTCCAAGAAGAACCATCTGAGGCGGTCGATGTCGAAAGTAAAATAAGGACCGAAATAGTTACCAAAATTACACGCGGTCTGATGAAGCTTGCAGGTGGCAACAGCTCTTCTCTCGAAGAAGTAGCCGTC
>JBFKOL010000447.1:0-2980 GCA_041628815.1 Saprospiraceae bacterium
CTAAAAAAACTATATGATAAAAAACCCTTCTCTTTCCGGGAAGGGTTTTTTTGTTAAGACTAATCTATTTCGGATAGTACAGTAGTTTCTTGAGCAACCGACTGCATTTTATTGGCGTTGACTGTAAATTATTTTATTTGCGTTTTCATGCGCCACGACAAATTGTTGCGTTAAACAGATGGGAAGATCCGTGATTTCTGAAATGAATGGATGAATCAGTAAGGCAGATTAAAAGAGACAAGTCTTGGGATATTTTGACGTTTACGACCTAAAAAAAATAGAGAATCTTGAGCTTCTTGCCAAGAAAGTTGTCGAAGGTTTCATCATCGGGTTGCATAAAAGCCCTTTTCATGGTTTCTCTGTAGAGTTTGCCGAACACAGGCTTTACAACCAGGGAGAATCAACGCGCAACATTGATTGGAAGGTATTTGCACGGACAGATAAACTTTTTGTCAAACGCTACGAGGAAGAAACAAATTTGAGATGTCAAATTGTTTTGGATACTTCTTCATCTATGTACTTCCCCAAAGACCTAAAAGTCCAAAACCTCGAGGTCAACAAATTGCAGTTTTCTGCCCTCGCTGCCGCGTCACTGATCAACCTTTTGAAGAAGCAGCGAGATGCTTTTGGTATCAGCCTTTTCGACGATTCTCTCAATGTCCACACGGCAAGCAGGTCCAGCAACACTCATTACAAGCTTCTGATGACCTATCTGGAGCAATCGCTAGAAGATGACAGACTTCAGAAGAGTGGAAGTACCGCACAGATTCTTCATCAAATCGCTGACCGTGTCCATAAACGTTCTCTGATTGTCATTTTTTCTGACTTTTTCGATAAGAGTGAAAGCCAGGACGAGCTTTTCGCCGCATTGCAACATCTGAACTACAACAAGCATGAAGTGATTGTCTTTCATGTCTACGACGAGCCCCTGGAACTTGAGTTCGAGTTCTCTAACCGTCCGTATCTGTTCATTGATATGGAAACAGGCGAACAGGTAAAACTACAATCCAACGAACTGAAGGAAAAATACAAGAAGAAAATAAGACAACGCCAGGAACAAATCATCCAGAAATGCCTGCAGTACAAAATCGATTACATTCCCACCAATATCAGGGATGGGTTCTATGCAATACTTTACAATTACCTTGTAAAGAGATCTAAAATGAATGTATAAAACTTGATATGACCAAAATATTTCTAAGGGACTATCCAACAGATGCTCCATCTGGTTCAGACCGGGAAAAGTTCCGCAAAGCCACAACGGAACTGGCCAAGGAAATTGCAGACTATCAACATTTGATGTATGCCGAGGGTAAAAAGTCACTGCTGATCGTTTTTCAGGGAATGGATGCCAGCGGAAAAGACGGCGTCACGCGAAAGGTGTTCCGCTATTGCAGCCCATCCGGTGTTACAGCACATGCTTTCAAAAAACCTACGGATGAAGAATTTGCGCACGATTTTTTGTGGCGGATACATAAATTAACGCCCGCTAAAGGTCAGATTGTTATTTTCAACCGGTCACATTATGAGGATATATTGATTCAACGCGTACATCGATGGATCGATGAAGACAGAGTGAGGATGCGTATGGAGGCCATCAATGCTTTTGAGAAGCTGCTGGTTGAAGATAATCAAACGACTGTGCTCAAGTTCTACATGCACATATCCCCGGAACGCCAAAAAGAGAAATTGCAGGAGCGAATTGATATCCCTCGAAAGAACTGGAAACACAACGAGCGGGACTGGGAAGAGAGAAAACATTGGGACAGGTACATGGAGTGCTATGAAGACGCCATCAATCAATGCAATTATGTACCCTGGATCATTGCTCCTGTAGATCAGCGTTGGTACAGGGATTACTTCATTGCTGCCAGGATAAGAGACTGCCTGAAAAGTATGAATTTTGTGTTGCCAACACTACCGGTAAGCCACTAGGAATAGTACAATGACCTTATGGTATTGGAGTGCGATAAAGTAAGGATTGACAAGTGGCTTTGGGCTGTGCGCATTTTCAAAACGCGCACCCTGTCAGCATCCATTTGTAAGGATGGTAAAGTAAAATGCAACGGAAAGAAGTTAAAGCCTTCTCATCTCCTCATCGGAGGTGAGACCCTGACGGTGAGAAAAAATGGCTTTGATATGGTCTACAAAGTAGATAAATGTATCGATCGCCGTGTTTCATTTGTTCTGGCCCAGGATTGTTACACAGATTTGACACCTCCCGAAGAACTCAGCAAATACGACGACTGGTTCATTGGCAAGGCGCGACCCGAACACAGAGAAAAAGGCTTAGGTCGACCTACCAAGAAAGAACGGCGTGAAATCGACGACTTCAAAGACGGTTTTCTCAATGAAGAAGATGGGGGTTTCTAGCGGTTTATTTTCTTTTAAAAAGAAGCAGACTAACGGTGATCTTCCGTGCCAGATATCGGTAGCTCAATCCTCCTGATCTTCAGATGTACGAACTGTGGGATAGGTGATTCCAAGCTGCTCGAGGTAGGTATCGAATTTGCTTTCGTCGTAATAAAATGGTTCGAGCCGTGCCCGGTATGTATCCATGATTTCCGTGTTCAGATATATGGCTGGTTTATCATTTTCGGTGACCATCGGCACGTATTCCATTTGCATTCCCTGTTCTTCGCGAAAATATTTCCAGGCATTTTCAACAAGCTCGGGTTTAAGTAAGAAGTCGAGAATCGTCATGCTTACCACCTTGGCTCCAGCCACGACACCTTTGTGAGCTATCGGTGTGGCCATGGCAATGGCGTTGGACCAATGATGTCCCTGTAAACCTGGAATATTGGACGGAAACCTTAAAGTCACCGTTGGAAGCTTCCAGGAAATGTCTCCAATGTCATCTGAACCTCCACTGACAGGATTTTTTACCGGCAATCCCAATTCTGCTAATTCCGTCGCGAGTCCTTCTTCTCCACGTGGCGAATTCACCTCTCGCTGGACGGCCTTGGCGAGCACCTGGTCA
>JBFKOL010000448.1:0-2951 GCA_041628815.1 Saprospiraceae bacterium
CAATTGATTGATTTGGCGAACTTTGTCATTGTGCGTGGTCAGAGTGATACTGCCTGGATGTCGCATGTCATCCCCGGCAACCCTTTTGTTCAGTTCATAAAGGTCTTCCTCATCGGCGGCGTTTCTGCGGATGGCATCAAGCAGGCGGATAAAATGCGACTGACTCTGTCTGTAGACCGTAGACAATTCGATGTATTCTACCTGATGCTCAATGGTTTTATATGCTGAAGAAGAAAAAAAATAGGGTGATCCGTACTCTTGGTCTATGTATGCTTTTTCAAAAGCGGTTGAAACTACCGGGGGCAATTGGAAGAGATCCCCAATTAATACCAGTTTTACTCCGCCGAAAGGTTGCGCGTTTTTTCTGTTTAGCCTTAGGAAAACATCCATGTTGTCGAATTGGTCCGCACGTACCATGGATATTTCGTCGATCACCAGTACTTCCAGGTTTTCGTATAACCTGTGATTCCTTACCCTCCTGATATCAGAAGGCATGATCAATCGAGGGGGAAACCGGAAGAAGGAGTGAATGGTTTGTCCTTTGACATTGAGCGCGGCGACCCCAGTTGGAGCGACCACAGCTATTCTCTTCCTGCTTGTGGACATAAACAATTTGAGCAACGTAGACTTCCCCGTTCCAGCCTTTCCTGAAATGAAAATGGGATGCCGTGCTTGCTCCATTTGATCGAGAGCATAGGAGAGCTCTTTATTGAGTTTTAATGGCTTTTCACCCAGCATTGATCTTTTGCGATTGGTCAGACCACGACCACACCTGTGGGGCAGGCATTCATAATTTCTTCACTGGCAAAGTGCTCATATTGTTTGAAGTTGTTGATAAACCGTTCGACGAGGCTATTGGCCATTACATCGTATTCTTCTTCGTTGGGCCATGTGTCGCGCGGTTTGAGAATGGCGTTGGGTACATCGGGGCATGAAACGGGAATCTCCAGACCAAAAAACGGTTCCTTAAAATAGGGTACGTCATCCAGGTATCCTTCCAATGCGGCCTTGATGAGCGCACGTGTATAGATAAGTTCGATTCTGTTGCCGCGGCCAAATGGCCCTCCAGTCCATCCCGTATTTACAAGCCAGACGTTGATGTCCTTTTGACGGCGTTTGCTGCCTGCCTCCAGCTTTTTGCCCAGCAGCTCTGCATACCTGGTAGGGTGGAGGGGAAGGAAAGGGAGCCCAAAACAAGCCGAGAACGTGGCTTGAGGTTCGTCAATTCCTGCTTCCGTACCAGCAATTTTGGCTGTGTATCCAGAAAGAAAATGAAACATAGCCTGTCCTTTGGAAAGTCTTGAAATGGGAGGAAGCACCCCGAATGCGTCACAGGTCAGGAAAAAGATCTTTTCAGGTATGTCGCCGCGTGAATTAAAGACGATGTTTTCGATGTGATAGATCGGATAACTCACCCTTGTATTCAGTGTAATGTCGCTGTTGCCATAATCCACGATGCCGTTGGTAGGATCTTCAAATCCCACGTTTTCGAGGATGGCGCCAAACTTTATGGCTTCGTAAATCTGTGGTTCTCTGCTGGCCGATAGATCGATCGTCTTGGCATAACAACCTCCTTCAAAATTGAAAACAGAACTCGTAGACCAACCGTGTTCATCGTCACCGATCAATTTTCTGCTGGGATCGGTTGATAACGTGGTTTTTCCTGTTCCTGACAAGCCGAAAAACAATGCTGTATCGCCTTTCTTGCCAACGTTGGCCGAACAATGCATGGGAAATACACCTCGCTGTGTGGGTAATAAATAATTCAGCACCGAAAAAATGCCTTTTTTGATTTCCCCAGTATAGGCTGTTCCACCAATGATGATGGTTTGCTCAGTGAAATTGATAACAGCAAAATTGTGTTGCCTGGTACCGTCTTCGTCGGGGATGGCAGTACATCCGGGAGCAGCAAACACCTGCCAGTCGGGTTGAAAAGTTTTCTTTTCATTGTCGGAAGGACGGAGAAACATGTTGTAAACAAACATATTCTGCCAGGGGTATTCAGTAAACACCCGAATTTTAAGGCGGTAATCCAGGTGTGCGCAGGCGTAGCAGTCGCGCACGTAAATATCGTCTTGTGCATTGAGGTGTGCGATTA
Source organism: Saprospiraceae bacterium (assembly GCA_041628815.1). GTDB lineage: Bacteria > Bacteroidota > Bacteroidia > Chitinophagales > Saprospiraceae > JBFKOL01. The sequence goes on from JBFKOL010000448.1 coordinate 2,099, forward strand.
CCTTGTTTTTCAACCGGGAATAGTGTTCGGGCGATATGGGTTGGTTGATTTTACCCCAGTCAACCGTATTTGAGGTTATGTCGTCTTTGACAATAAAACGGTCATTCGGTGAACGACCTGTAAATTCTCCTGTATCTACCGTCAATGCTCCGGAAGAGGCGAGATGACCCTGGCCCAGGCAAAGGGTTTTTTCTATAAGAGCCGATGGAAGGAGGTTCCAATGGGTTCGGACCTTGTCAAGTCCAATTTCCGATGGGTCAAAATTTTCATTTTTCAATCCTGTATGAGTCATGTGTTTGTTTTGACAAAGTTACGGTTTGCGTGAAAGAGTGCCGTACATATATTTAAAAAATTATAATGAATAAAGCAACCATAAAAAAAGGCGGTCAATTTTGTTGACCGCCTTTTTTTGATCCGTAAAATATACTATACCGGCTCAACCGTTTCTTGAAATTTCTTACCGTCCCACATTCCCAACCATTCGCAATTCTTACCTAGACGCACATAGCTCTGATAGGTCTGGATGGCTTTGTTTTTATCTTTGCGGTGAATGGTGACGGTCTGAGGGCCAGACAATACATTAAAGTAATACTTGCCTTTGCCCATTTCAAAGTTTTTTCTACGCATGATCAATATTTATGTTGAGTAAATAAATGCAGGAATTCAGAAATTGATAGGATTCGAGAATTGGTCGCAAACACATAGAGGAGTGCAAAAGTAACTAAAATCCCCTTTAAATGCTCTTAATTTTGTGTTAAGTGACCTAAATATGGGTTATTCTACCGCGGTGAAACACATTATTTAGACTCTTTCTTAGTAACAAAAATGTTAAATTTACGCCATAGCAGCGCCC
>JBFKOL010000449.1:0-2890 GCA_041628815.1 Saprospiraceae bacterium
GAGTTTCGTCACACCGGATAAAAAAATTTCCAACGGTAGTATTATTAAGTAAAGGATTGATTTATAATAGGAGGCATGTATATACCTGGAATCTATAGGGCAGATTCATCAGTAGAGGTAGAGGCATATGTGCGTAAATACAATTTTGCTACGCTGACAGGTAACATAGATGGACGTCCTCATGCATGTCACTTGCCACTCATCCTGGATGATCAGGCCCGTTTTCTACATGGGCATGTGGCCAAAGGGAACGATTTAGCACTTTGTTTTGATGGCAATACGCCCTTACTTGCGATTTTTATGCATGAACATGCCTATATTTCTTCATCATGGTATGACCATGTCAATGTACCTACCTGGAATTATATTGCTGTTCATATCGAAGGTTATGCCAAGGCTCTCGAAGGTGCAGAACTTGAAGCCAGCATTCAAAAGCTGGTCGACCATTTTGAAGCAGGAAGAAATAAAAGGTTTCACATGAGCGATATGGGTGCTGAAATGCTTCAGGCACATTTGGATGGGCTGGTAGGCTTCAAAATGACCATTGATAATGTTGAAGCAGCTTTCAAACTAAGCCAAAACCGAAATGAACACGACTTCAAAGAGATCCTTGATCAACTTTTATCTTCGGACGATCCACTTGCACACAAGGTGGCAGAGGCTATGAAAAAGAAACGAAATCTATGAGGCGGATCCTCCTGATCATCCTTTCGGTCCTGGGAACCCTTGCTATGCGGGCAAAGCCTCCAATTCAGTTGTCCGAACGGTCACAAGTTTCCGTGCTCACATGCGGAGCAGGTACTGAGCTTTATTCGATATTCGGTCACAGTGCCGTGCGTGTATACGATCCGATATCGGGTATCGATGCAGTGTACAACTATGGGACTTTCGATTTCGAAGCACCTAATTTTGCATTGAACTTCCTCAAGGGGAAGCTTACCTTTTGGGTGGCCAAAACGACGTATGACCGTTTCCTCACCGAATATTATTACACGCAACGGTCGGTAAGAGAGCAGGTCCTTGCCCTTGACCAATCGGAGAAACTTCAAATCTTCGATTTTCTGGAATGGAATGTAAAGCCTGCCAATAGATCCTATCAATACGATTTCTATTTTGACAATTGCACAACTCGAATAAGGGACTTACTTGAAGAGAAATTAAAGCTCTCCTACCGTGACCCTGGGGATGTAACAAAGTCTTTCAGGGATTTACTCCACGAAAACCTCGATCAATATCCCTGGACGAGATTTGGAATGGACCTCATTCTCGGGACATTATCTGATTCAATCGCTGATCAAAGACAGCAGATGTTTTTGCCAGCATATTATTACGCTCACCTTGATCATGCCGTCAAGGAAGACAATGTTACTGTCGTTAATGAGCGTCAGATAATCCTGGACTTTCCGCTCACCAGTGTCTCAAGGAATCCATGGATAACTCCTCGGATGTTGTTTTGGGGGCTTTTTGGACTTGAAATGCTTTTCTTCTTGCTCTATTATGTAGCCGGGCACAAAGGTCGGTTCAAATGGCACGATAAATTCTGGTTTGTCGTATTATTCATGGCATTTCTTGTCATGATTTCTATGTGGTTTTTCACTGATCACGAGGTATGCAAGTCCAACTGGAATATTCTTTGGACTTGCCCTTGGATGATGCTTTGGTTTTGTACAGTGCCGGGTTCTTGGACAAGGGAAGCCCTGTTGTGGTTGACCATAGCGGTTATGTCCGCCATGTTGATCACCTGGAATGTTCTGCCACAAAAAATGGATCCTGCAATAATACCTCTTATGTTGGTTTCTTTGATGAAGGCTTTAAGGCGTATTGGACTAATAAAATGGATCGACAGGATGCGGAGTTCTATGGTCGCTTGGACCGTGATAGTACCAGTGGGGTTTTCAGTATTAGAATTTTGAACAATTAATGGAAACGTTCAAATCGGCAAATAAAATAACGGACCGTGTAAATACATGGCGCGTTGCAGGAAAGAAAGTAGGATTTGTACCGACTATGGGGGCCCTGCACGATGGTCATTTAAGTCTTGTAAGACGCTGTCTTAATGAGCAGGACATCTGTCTGGTAAGCATTTTTGTCAATCCTACCCAATTCAACGAGAAGAAGGACCTTGAGGCTTATCCGAGAACTGAACACAGGGATCTTGAGATGCTCAGGGAAAACGGATGTCACGCCGCCTTTGTTCCATCCGTCAATGAGGTATATCCTAAGGATCAGAGAGAATACGGGACTATTGATTTGGCAGGACTGGATAAAACCCTAGAAGGTGAATTCAGGCCCGGTCATTTTGAAGGCGTTGTCGAGGTCATGCAACGTCTTTTACATATCATTCCATGTAATGTGCTCTATATGGGGCAAAAAGACTGGCAACAGACAACCATTGTCAACCACATGATCAGGCAGATGGATATGGAAGTGAGTTTGATTCGTTGTCCGACTCAACGAGAAAAAGATGGGTTGGCAATGAGTTCGCGCAATGAACGCCTGAGTAAGGAAGACCGCAAAAGATCGGGCACCATATATCGCGTACTTAACCAGGCCCGACTTTGGGCAGAAAAGAAAAAACCCAGAGAGATAGAGGCATCTGCCATAGAATATCTACGAGGAGCGGGATTGACACCTGAGTACTTCAAGATCATAGACGGTGATACGCTCGAAGGCATAAATGAATGGGGAAATGAACGGCTTGTTGTGGCTTGTACTGCAGTATGGGCGGGACAAGTAAGATTGATCGATAATATGATACTTTCAGGGCAGCCCCAGCCTTAAAATCTGGAATTGTGTATCCGGGACCTTATAGTACAACATACGTATTAAATATTTCCGTTATTTGTGCATTGATAGAATCACTTTACTCGTACAAAAGTCACGCTCATCC
>JBFKOL010000450.1:0-2889 GCA_041628815.1 Saprospiraceae bacterium
ATACGACTCGGGAGATATTCCAAGAATACTCATCGAAATAATCGTTCGGGACGAACGACTCGATGAGGTGGTTGATACCATATTGGAAACGGGGCGAACAAATACCATCGGCGATGGAAAGATCATTGTCACCAACGTAGAAAAATTCATTCGTATAAGAACTGGCGAATCCGACGAGGATGCGCTCTAATTGCTAAGCATACTAATTTCAAATAAAATGAACTTACTATACATACAGGACATGCCTGCCGATGCCATGGCAATAGCGCAGGCAGCTAAAGAAAGCGCTGATCTGGCCCAATTTACGGTCAACAACTTATGGATACTCATTGCCGCAGCGCTGGTTTTTATCATGCATCTCGGATTCTCCGCATTGGAGGCGGGATTCGTACGTCGCAAGAATGTGGTGAACATCTTGTTTAAGAATGCCATGATTATTTCCATTGGTTTGTTGACATATGCCTTAATTGGATTCAACTTGATGTATCCCGGAATCAATGAGGGCGGATTTTTTGGTTTTGGAGGATTTGGGTTAAATCCAAGCCCGGAAGATATGACCGCGGCCTATGCAGATTACACCTACTGGTCTGACTTCATATTTCAGGCCATGTTTGCGGCCACGGGTGCTACAATTGTATCAGGAGCAGTGGCAGAACGCATCAAACTGAATTCATTTCTGGTATTCGCGACTCTTTTTGTGGCTATTTCCTATCCCATAACCGGAATGTGGAAATGGGGTGCCGGATGGCTGGATGCCATGGGTTTTTACGATTTTGCAGGATCTACAATTGTACATTCCGTAGGCGGATGGGCAGCTCTTGCAGGAATTATTCTTCTGGGACCCAGGAAAGGAAAATATACCGAGAAGGGAATACGGCCTATTACAGGAAGTAGCATGCCACTTGCCGCAATAGGTGTCTTCTTGCTGTGGTTCGGATGGTTTGGCTTCAACGGAGGGTCCGTGTTGAATGCTGACCCCGAACTCGTATCTCTTGTATTTACTACAACATCTTTGGCCGCTGCGGCAGGAGCCGTTGGTGCATTCTTCTGTAACTATTTTATGACGAAAACCCACGACCTATCCATGGTGTTGAATGGCATTTTGGGAGGACTTGTGGGAATTACAGCGAGTGCTGATAGCGTATCAATTACTTCGGCAATTATCATCGGGGTGATCGCCGGTATCATCATCCCCATTTCTGTGACAGCGTTTGACAAGGCCAAATTGGACGACCCGGTTGGTGCAACGTCTGTCCATCTTGTATGTGGAATATGGGGTACTCTTGCCGTCGCCATCTTTGGAAATTTTGACGAAGGTATAGGTCAATTCTCTGATCAACTCATTGGTATTCTCTCGATAGGAGCGTTCACATTTGCTTTTTCCTTTCTGGTCTTCTGGGTCATTAAAGTTACCATGGGCTTAAGAGTGAACAGTGAAGAAGAAGAAAAAGGACTCGACATCATGGAGCACCAGATGAGAGCTTATTCTTAACTAAAAATATATCAAGAAAAAAAGCCCTCTTTGGAGGGAGAGGGCTTTTCGTAATTAGTTTATCAAAACACCAGGGACGTATCCCAGATTTTTCATACGACTGCGGCAAATATAGCCAATTCTCCGAGATAGAGAAGTACTGTCTTTGCCAATTTCGTCCCTGGTGTTCTTTCTGAAAATTTAAAAAAAAGAACACCATGAAAATTAAAAAACTTACCACGATTTTACTGGCCTTCAGCATTCTATCGGGTCTGGGGGCACAGGATGAAAAAGGATTTTCACTTTCAGGAACAGTGGATGCTTACTATAGGCTAAACATCAGCGGCGATTTCGATGAAGCCCCGGCTACATCCTTCGCCAACCTTCCCGGATTTTCGCTGGGAATGGCCAATCTGATCGCTTCCTATGAAGGAGATAAGGTCGGATTCACTGCGGATGTAGTACTCGGACCAAGGGGAGAAGACGCTACGTTTCTTTCTTCGGCTTTGAGACCTGGCGGAAGTTCGAACATTGTCAACCAGCTTTACGTCTATTACAACGTCAGCGAGAAAGTTACATTTACACTGGGAAACTTCAATACATTCCTGGGCTACGAGGTAATTTCTCCTGCAGGTAATTTCAACTACAGTACATCCTACCTTTTCTCTTACGGACCCTTTTCACATACTGGGTTGAAAATGGATGCTGACCTTGGAAACGGTCTGTCATTGATGGTTGGCGTATTCAACCCGACCGATGCGACAGAATACAACCCCACCAATGACTTTTTCGGTGGAGCACAGTTGGGATATGCCTTTGGCGCAGGTTCGGTATACCTCAATACCCTGTTTGGCGATGGCTATTTTCAAATCGACCTCACTGGAGGCGTGAATTTATCTGAAAAAGTATATTTCGGTGTTAATGCCTCATCGGCGAGTGACGACTTGTTCAGTGGTGCAGCAGCCTATCTGCAAGCAGCAACATCCGATAATTTCAAGATCGGACTGCGGGGCGAATATTTCGTCGATAATGGCGTAGGAGCCATTACCCCCGGAGAAGATGTACTTGCGTTTACGGTATCTGGAAATTACACCATCAATAACCTGACCATCATACCCGAGATCCGAGCAGACATGTTGTCTTACGATGGTTTCGGACTGGAAAACGAGATGAACAGTTCGTTGACTTCATTTTTACTGGCTGTTGTTTATAGTTTCTGATAGGTAGCTAGCCAGTTATATAAAAAGGAAATCCCAGGACACCTTCGCCTGCTTTTGGCGAAGGTGTTTTGTTCTTTATTAATCTTCTATTGAGTGAAATAATACCTATAACATATTAGGGCCTGTTAAAAATGGAATTGTTGTTAAGCAGATAATGACTTATTTTGGAAGTTCCGCCTGTTCGAAACTACCAAAATG
>JBFKOL010000451.1:0-2885 GCA_041628815.1 Saprospiraceae bacterium
CAGTGATGAGAATTGGTTTAGTTACCTATACCCAATAAGGCACCAATGAATTACGAAGATATAGTAGGACAGCAAAAACTGGTAGAGTCGCTTCGAAAGTCTATTGCAGATGCCACATTTCCCCATGCCATTATGCTTATTGGCAAACCGGGATACGGCATTTTATCCATCGCTCTTGCTGCGTCAAAGCATCTTCTGTGCCGCAATCCTGTCAAATATGGCGCTTGTGGTGAATGCCTTTCGTGTCACCAGATGTCCAAGCTGATACATCCTGATTTTCACGTAGCCTTTCCCGTCGTAAAAAAGGCCGGAAGGACGCGCAAGGAAACGGTTTCGGCAGATTTCTTACCAGAATGGCGCGACGTTGTTTTGAACAATCCCTATACCGGTCTGAACACTTGGCTCAGAAAGATCTCAACCACTTCTTCCAAAGGAGACATCAATGTGGCGGAATGCAATCGCATTGTTCAGGAGATGAATCTCAAGTCCTACAGTGGCGGCAGAAAAATCCAGGTCATTTGGATGGCTGAACACCTTGGCAAAAACGGAAACAAGCTTCTCAAGCTCATCGAAGAACCACCCGAAAATACGCATCTAATACTTCTGGCGGAAGATGCTGATTCGATATTGCGTACCATTCAATCGAGATGTCAGATCATTCGCGTTCCGAGGCTGGATGACGAAGACCTCAAGTCCTATCTCGTTTCCTCAAGAGGAATTGATATCCAAAGGTCATCCGAGATTGCAAATATTGCGGATGGGGATTTGGAGAAAGCTTTGCAGTACAGCGAGGTCTCCCGGGATGCCACCAACGCCGCTGCATTACAATGGCTGTCGGTTGCAAGAAAAGGGGAGGCGGTTTCCATCAGGGATTGGGTTGATCAGTTTGATTCATACAATCTTGAAGAGCAAAAGATTATTCTAGAGGCACTATTGAAAATTTTGCGTTCCACTCTTCATGCGCGTTATGGACTGCCCAGCAAGCAAATGTCCGAACCCCGTGGCATGGGCAACAAGGGAATACATTCCGTTTTAAGGTCTTCGGGGATTGATCAGGTGACAGAAATGGTGAGCATCGTGGAAGAAGCCTTAATGCTTCTGGAAAGAAATGTACATGGTAAGATACTGTTGTTCAACGCTTCATTGAGACTGCATAGGATACTGGAGGGTCGCTTGACCGACAAGATGACTCAATAAGAACGGATCAATAATTCGCGCAGATGAAGATTAAATCACTCTAAAGGGAATGTAAGGGTGTTAAGTATTAAATTCGCACCATGGGATGTTCGGGTTGTTCGATAGGAGGTGACGGCACTCCCAAAGGATGCGGAGATAAGGGACATTGTACCTCCGGCCGTTGCAATAAAATGAATACACATGACTGGCTGTCCAATATGTCTTTGGACGACCCGCTGTCATATGAGATGATAGAGGTAAGCTTCAAAAAAGGGGCACGTAAAGATTTCTATCGGGCAGAAGGGTTTACACGGGCAGTGACAGGTGATATGGTCGTTGTTGAATCTTCAAGTGGGTATGATGTGGGCCGTATCTCCCTCATGGGCGAATTGGTGCGGTTGCAAATGAAAAAGAAGCGTTACCCCGAAGACCGGGTAATTAACCGGGTAATTCGCAAGGCCAACCAAAGGGATCTCGAAAAATTGGAAGAGGCGAGAAGCAGGGAACATGATGCAATGGTAAGAGCCCGGGCCATTGCCAGGACGCTCGATCTCGAGATGAAAATCGGTGATGTAGAATTCCAGGGTGACAATCGGAAAGCTACTTTCTATTATACGGCTGATGGACGCATTGATTTCCGCGAATTGGTAAGAAATTATGCCAATGAGTTCAGGGTAAAGATAGAAATGCGGCAAATAGGCTCGAGACAAGAGTCAGCCAGGATAGGCGGATTGGGTCCATGTGGGCGGGAGCTTTGTTGCTCTACCTGGCTTTCCAACTTCAAGTCGGTGAGTACCGCCGCCGCCAGGTACCAAAATCTGGCCATCAACCAGACCAAACTGTCCGGGCAGTGCGGTAGGCTCAAATGCTGCCTCAATTATGAACTGGATACCTATATGGATGCCCTGAAAGGTTTTCCCCAGCGGGCAGATATACTTAAAACACAGCAACACGCCTATGAATTGATCAAGAGGGATATTTTCAAAGGCATTATGTATTACGTCCAGATAAAGGATGGTCGCAGGGGTCATGTCATAGGGCTAGACAAGGAAAGGGTAAAGACGGTCTTGCAGCTCAACAAAAAAGACGAGTATCCCGACGAACTTGTCGGAGCGGAATACGCCACCATGGGTTCACAACAGGAGGATCTCGATTTTGAAGATGTCACCGGACAGATCGAACTCCCACAGCAAAAACCACGCAGGGGAAAGGGAAGACGAAAAGGTAGAAGGAATCAAAACCGTACACCGCGAAATCGCGTTGATCAAAAGGGTGGAGATACGAGGAAGCAGTCTTCCAGCCCTAATCGCCCAAAAGACGGCAAACCCCGGTCTTCCCAACCCAGGAAAAAAAGACCCAAACAATAATTTATGAAGTACGATGTGGTGATAATCGGCTCTGGCCCCGGTGGATATGTATGTGCAATCCGTTGTGCCCAGTTAGGGTTCAAAACGGCCATTATAGAGAAAGAAGAATCGCTCGGAGGTACTTGTCTCAATGTTGGCTGCATTCCTTCCAAAGCACTATTGGATAGCTCAGAACATTATCACCAGGCCAAGGAGCGCTTTGAAAAGCACGGAATTTTGATAAAAAATCTTGCCCTGGATATGCCGCAAATGATCGCCCGCAAAAATGAAGTCGTTGAACAGACCACCAAGGGCATTGACTTCCTGATGAACAAAAACAACATCGATGTGATCAGGGGGTGG
>JBFKOL010000452.1:0-2865 GCA_041628815.1 Saprospiraceae bacterium
AGGCAGCCTGAAGGCGACCGCATAGAGGTTGATTGCAGCGTCTACGATAAACTGAATCCCCAGGACTCGCTGGGCAAGGATGCACAAAAGGTCAAAGTGATTAATGATCAGTTTGAGGAAGTTTTTAATCAATGAGCATTGATCAATGAGCAATGAATAATGACTAATCCCGACGATGGAATCGCCATGTCGAGGATGCTCGACTTTGCGCTTTGCGCAAAGATCGGCACAGTTAGCAATTAGGCATGGTGACAATATGAGCTATTTCGGCGATTGTCTCGGTGACCGAAGCCTTAAATCTCGCTCTCTCAATCTCTCGCTCTCTCAATCTCTCAATATCTCGCTCTCTCGTCATCCCAATCTCTTCAAATCTCAATACTTCTCATTAGATTTGTACCTGTGAACCTAGACAAGGAATATAAACAGCTGAGATGGCTTGTCCTGGCCTTTTGGTCATTGATCATCCTGGGTTTCATCCTGGCCTTTGGTGTGATTTCGACAACGATGAACGAGGAATTGCCGTCGTTTGAGCAACTGGAAAATCCACAATATGACCTGGCCAGCATTGTCTATGATACCAAGGAAAGGCCATTCGGCAAGTATTATGTCGAAAACAGGGAACAAATCACCTTTGACGAACTATCACCTAATGTCCTTGAAGCCCTCCTGGCCACCGAGGATATTCGTTTTTTCCGCCATTCCGGCGTGGATATCAGGGCTCTTTTCCGTGTCGCGCTCAAAACAATCCTCCTTGGAAAGGAAAGTTCCGGTGGGGGGTCGACAATATCCCAGCAGCTTGCCAAATTGCTTTTCAAGAGGGAAAGCCTTCACGGCAAAGGGGCACTCGAAAAAGCGACCATCCTTCTTCGAACCAAGGTCAAGGAGTGGATAACGGCTGTCCGGCTGGAAAAAAGCTACACGAAGGAGGAGATCATTACCATGTACCTCAATAAGTTTGAGTTCATCAACGGCGCCCATGGTATTCAGGCCGCTGCCCAAACCTATTTTGACAAGAACCAGGATGAACTCACCATCGAGGAAGCAGCGATGCTCGTAGGTATGCTGAAAAATCCCAGTTTGTACAACCCGCTCCGATTCCCTGAAAATGCAACTATCCGGCGTAATATCGTTTTGAACCAACTTAAAAAATATTCGGACATCGATCTGGGAGGTATTGACACCATTATGGCATCTCAAGTTGATATGTCCAAGTTTGAAAGAGATGCCCATGATGTCGGCCCGGCGCCATTCTTCAGGGCGGAATTGACAAAGTGGCTCAAGAAGACGCTTGAGGAGAAAAACATCCGGAAAGCTGACGGCAGCGAATACAACATCTATACCGATGGTCTCAAGATCTATACAACAATCGATCTCGATTACCAGGCCATAGCTGAGAATACACTCTTTGAGCACATGCAATGGAACCAGGAGCGATACTGGAGGGTTTGGAAATACAAAAACCCATGGACATTCGAGGCAGATGATGAACAAAGGAAGATCCGTAAATAAGTCCTGATGAGGAAGAACAAGGAATCCCAGAGATATCTCGCGCTGCATGACCGCTATCTTGGCAGCCTTAAAGAAAATGCGATGGATAAATTCGGAGTGACGGTCTTGAGCGAGAACGTGATCAAATCCATGATGCGCAGGGAGAAGATCAACGGTTCATGGGAATTCCTCGTGGAAACCGATGTCATCCAGAAGCATTTGGTCGAAAATTACAAGAAACTGGAAAAAAGTCCACAGTGGTCCGTTATAAAGAACGCCTATGATGCCCTCCAAACTGCTTTCGAAGAGGAGTTCAGCCGCGAGATCCCCATGAAGGTCTTTGACTACAATGAAAAAGGTTACAAGGAGGTGGTCATGAGCCCATTTGATTCAGTCCGGTACCACAACCAACATCTGCAGGGGAGCTTCCTTGCCGTGGACCCAAGGAATGGACATATCAAAGCCTGGGTCGGGGGTGTGGGGTTCAATTACTTTAAATACGACCACGTCAATTCGAGAAGGCAGGTCGGATCGACGATCAAACCATTTGTGTACGCCACAGCCATTAGCCTCATGGGCATCAGCCCATGCCAGGAATACGAAGATATCCAGTACACCATAGCCCCGGGAGATGCCAATTTCCTCGTTGACAAGGAATGGTCACCTTCAAATGCTAACGAAGAGTTTACGGGCAACAAATACAACCTCTACCAAGGGCTCCTGTACTCTAAAAATTCCATCACTGTCCGCCTGGTCAAGGAAATGGGCAATGTGGACGTCATCCGTGAAATGCTGGACAATGTCGGTATCAGTAAGAACCTGGCTTATCCTAATGGCATCCGAATAGTACCGCGTGTGCCCTCCATTTGCCTCGGCGCGATGGATCTGACACTTTACGAAATGACCGGTGCCTACACGGCATTTGCCAATGACGGTATCTATTCGCAGCCAATCTTTGTCAATAGGATAGAAGACAAGAATGGGAAGGTCATTTACTCGGGTGTCGCCAAGCGGCAAAGGGCTATTAATCCGCTATACAACGGGGTCATGGTCGATATGCTGAAGAATAATATTGGCGGTCAATTTGGTCTTGGCATCCATACGGAGATTGGCGGCAAGACGGGTACAACAAACGATTATGCCGATGGTTGGTTTATGTGTATTACGCCCGAATTGGTCACGGGTGTCTGGGTAGGTGGTGATGACAAATGGATTCGCTTTCTCACCCTTGACGATGGCCAGGGATTTGTGATGGCCCGGCCGGTGATCCAGAAGTTTTACCAGGCCCTGCAAAAAGATACAACTATTGGATTTGATTTTAATGCTCAATTTCCGGAACCACCTGCGGGTTACCTGGATCTTGTGGATTGTTCAAAA
>JBFKOL010000453.1:0-2839 GCA_041628815.1 Saprospiraceae bacterium
GAAATGGTAATATCCACGGGATAAGGCTCTGATGTACTTATGGAAAATCGCCCTTCGAGGTCCGTGATGGTGCCTTCGCCTGTCTGATTGATTACAATGTTGGCTCCGATCAGCGCTTCGCTGTTTTCCGCACCTGTTACGGTGCCGGTAATGACCGTCTGTCCATTTAGCAAGAGGGGCAGAAACAAAGTGAAGAGTGTTGAGAATGGCAATTTTGTCAGACGAATTTTCATGGCATTTCAGTTTGGTCATCGTTCTTACAAAATGGTGAAAAAATATCAGTAAATCCTATCGTTAACGCATGATTCACCTCAGTGTGCCAATATTTAAAAATGCAACGACACAAGGGATTTAATATCAGCGTGGCATTGCTTCGACAGTGGATTTCGAAACCGACTTTCATAGCATCTTCCACGATGCCACCGATATCCTGGACTTTTTTCAAACTGGCGACCAGGGACAATCCATTCCGTATGCATATCAAGTTTCCGCATCCAACCGGTTTCCCATCTTCCGCCCAGCGGCTAAAATTGTTGAAAAAGGTCATTTTGTAGATGGCGGATATTTTGAAAACTCGGGGCTTGCAAGCATGACGGATCTTTATGAACATATCAAGCATGAAATGGGTGCTGACATGCCGGAATGCATCGTTTTTCTACAGATCATCAACGGGGTGAATGACTACATCCGATCGCAGATGGATTCCCCGGCAATACATAAAAAAATCCATGAAAGCAGTAAATAGTCCGCAATCATCGGTACAGTTACATCTATTGACATGATGCCACGATAACTCATTTCCAAAGCAATGAAGCAAAGACATATGGAATTTAAAACCATTCACCTGCCGTACAAATTTTCGAAAAGGCAATTGGACAATGTCTATATAGGTGAAATCTAGTTAGAGGGTATCGAGGTCGACTCTATCATCGAGAGCATCAACATAAAATTGCAAAAAATCATTGATGAAAAAACCAGTTGTCGATTCGACGTTTTCGCTACACCATTGGCTCGACAATTGGGGGAGCAAGGATTCAAGTATATGGCAATTATGCTCGACAAGGCAGTGCGCGACGCCTTCGAAGAATAGGAAAACATGGATCTACAGTGGTTTCCTAATAACAGTTGCTTTGATACTCTCTATCACGATAAACGATTGATAGAGTGGAAAATCTATAGAATTGTGTCCGACCGATTGCACAATCTCCAATGGCCTAAACGGGTTGAATTTTTACAGTTTGGGAATCTTTTTACAGGACTGATTATTGAAGAAGATATCCACCGCTTAGAGCGAGTGATTGAAAAGGCCACATCACCGGTCGTTCACGTCTTTTTTTAGCGCCATTTTTTCCAACTTTTTTAGCAAAACCACCTGTCTTTCAGCGTCGAGAATAGGGTTCGTAGAACTTTGGGTTTGGCGGTATTTTTTGATGTATACATACAACAAACAGAACTCTCTATGGGCGAGTTCATGCCTTGTGACCTGGCTTTTGGACTTGGTCCAGTCCTGTTCAGTAAATCACTTTAATAGTGTGATCAATTTACAGTGATGCATCTTTTAAGGTAGTTTAGATCAAATAAATTTAGAGCAAATAGTCCAATGTATATTTTTATAATTATCAGTAAATCAGAAGTATATAACTTTTTACAATAAAATTTATCTATTATTTTTAGAGGATGCCAATGTATTTTGGTTTGTCTTCATCCAGCGATGCATGTAAGTTTAAAGAGCTTGAAATCAGGGGTTTTAATGAGCATGAGGGCAGTGGCAGGAACATGGATTGCGCACGGGCAACTCGCAAGACGGATAGAATAAAAACACACATAAAAAACGCGTCATGAACACCAAAAAAATCAAAGTCAGCAGACGGGAGGCCGAAATTCTCACCTTGATGAGTGACGGTTATACGTCCAAAGAAATTGGCCGGATTCTTTTCTTGTCCAATCTCACTGTAGACAAACACAAGAGCAACCTCCTGGCAAAATTCAATGCCCGGAACAGTGCCCATCTCGTCGTTAAGGCCTGGAAACGAGGCATCTTGAATGAACGAATTGCCTTTAGAAATACATAACCCTTTTTTTGCGGGGAAGTAAAAGAAATTGAGCAGAGGCTTTCACTGACTTGTAGCTAAAGGTTGTTACAATATCATTCGGTCTGCACGTAATTCCATGTCGTGGGCTCTGGATCTTATACGTGCCGGAAAATCCGTTTTTATTACACGGAACAGGTTTTGCTCATGACCTTTTATTTCGAAAAGAAAGAACACCGCACAATTTGGATTGTACCATAAACCATCCCCGAATTACAATTTTCAGCTGAAAACCGCCGTTGTAAAGTGCGAAAGAGAAAAGGATACCTTCGGAGCACCACTACCTAACCAAAATCATCCGACCATGTACCGCATTTCCCTCCAGGTTTTCTCTGCCTACGTGATTTTCAGTATTACCTATTTCATCCTGTGCTCATGGCTCGTACAAGTACATTATCCCGAGCGGAATGTTATCGGGTCTTTGAAAAGAATGTTCTTTTGGATTGATGGATATGCCATCTATTTCAGTACGGTGTTTGTTACAAGCTTGGCTGGAATGGTTTTGAGCCGAATGAAGGCATGGAATAAATGCTTTTGGGGCTTTCTGGCTGTGTTCATGCTTGCAGGTGCTGTCGTAATGTATGCAGCCATGAATGGATGAGCAACCGGCACTTTGGACTATCCGCCCCGTCAGTAATGCATGTAGTAAATAACGATTTATTCAGTACATATTACGGATTTTGTTAACTTAAAGCAGTAAAGCTGCCATGCAATTCGGTGTTTCAACATGGTTATGGACCTCCCCGTTC
>JBFKOL010000454.1:0-2833 GCA_041628815.1 Saprospiraceae bacterium
AACAATTTTTTGGTCAGCCTTCGTAGTCCCGAAGCGATGATCCAACCGATGAAAAGAACGACAATGGCACCGAGTACGCCCGGTAGCAGACTGCCAATAGAATTGAGAAAAGAATGTAAACTTTGATTTAGATAGTCCATTATAAAGAGTTTGAAGAATTAAAAGACGGGGTCATCTTTTGTGACGGGAGATAAAGAGATGGTCACTTCAAGAAAAAAAATTTAAGATTTTATCCTTTTTTCAAGAATGGTCAATCGCGTTTGATAAAGGGCTATAAAAGTTAATTCATAGTGTCGACCGGGAGGAAGGTAAGTCGCGGATCATTTCTATCTGCCTATTGGATCACCGGGATTCATACAATATATCGTGGTCCCAATTTGCTATTTTCAATACCATTCGTTTTCCATCTCCGAAAAGAACATTTACCAAATCAAAATAGGCTTCTTTGGTCACCAGGTTCCCACATTTTTCTTTGTTTTCCAGCGACAATCTCACAGAGGTCTGAGGCGGATTTGAAAGAAGCGTCAATTCAGATCTTATTAATTTTACTTTCCAGCTTTGGCCATCACAACCCAGTGCGCTGAAATTGAATTTGATGCAATCTCCCCTGATTTCGATGCTGCTGATGACCATGGGATCACGGGGGGCATCGGTATATTCTTTTTCACTTACTGCCACATCTTTGTTGCACGATCCAAAGCTGTCGCTGTAATTCGTATCACATCCCAAAATGAGGAGACACGGGAAGAGGAGGCTTATCCATATCGTTATTTTTTTCATTCGCCCGGTGCCTTATGTTCATGTCTTTAAAGAAGCCAACTTTACGATAAGGTTCAATGACGGGTATCAGCTGCAGAAGTGATGTGTTATGGTGACGGCTGATCACCCGTTAACTTGGATCCCGTCATTCACAGTTCCTAAAACCAAGAGCCCATCTTCCTCTGCATCGTTAACCACCATAACATTGTCAAAGGCAAAGTCAACATAGACCCTAGTACCTCCCTGCAGAGCTACTTCTAATCCCATCTGGCTGCGCATGGTTAATCCTAATTGCGTCCATGTTAATTCCTGTTTCCGAACCAGGTTCTATTAGACAGCAACGGCTTTGGACTCCAGTCAACCTCCAGCGCCTACTTGAGAGATTGATTAAAGAGGCACAATGGCGGGGTGAGTCAATAGCTACTAAAGGTGGCTGCGCGAGAAATTCTTACGCCATGGGAACCGTTTATTCCTTCGACATTATCCGTTCTGGGGATAATCGTTTACATCTTATGCCAAAATGTTCTTATCTGAATATTAATATGCTCCAGTGGGCATTTTACAGGAATTAAGAAGCTACTGGAACAGGCATGACCTGTCATTTATCAGTTCTGGAATTAATAAAAATCATTGAATATGGTTTGTATACCTTTCAATTTGGACAGTTGATGCCAAGCGATTCATTTATTCAACCCTCTACTCATGAAAAATCTACTATGCTTATCAATTGTGATCATTTTGTTACCCGTTGATGTTCATGCCCAAAAGATTGTTGCGGAATCCAATACCGTCGGTGATACGGTCATTTCAGCTTTAAGCACTGCTGGGGGAATTGGAATTTATGGAATTGGTCGTTATGGAGTTTATGGACAGGCTAATGGAGTTGTAGGTCGTGGAGTTTATGGACAAGCTGATGGAACTCAGGGTTTCGGAGTTTATGGACAGGCTGATGGATTTCTTGGTTTAGGAGTTTATGGACAGGCTGATGGAACTGATGGTCGTGGAGTTTATGGACAGGCTGATGGAAATCAGGGTTTCGGAGTTTATGGACAGGCTGATGGGAATGGTGGTCGTGGGGTATATGGACTTACTCATAACTCAAATGGGTATGGTGTGTATGGTCTAAATACTCAGAATCATGGTTCCTATTTTCAAGGTGCAAGTGGTAGCGCAGACATCGTCTTGGCAGCTGACGATAATACTTCAGATGAAGGAATTATCATGACTGATCCTGATTTTTTAAGTGGAAGTTTGCGATTCATCTCAAATGACGATGTGTTCATTGAATTAGATGATGACAACTCAGAAGGCGGAGTATTTCAAATACAGGGTCATGCTGACACCGCTTTGTTTCAAGTATGGGAGTCGGGCAATGTTTTTGTCGGAGGAACCTTGGTTCACTCTTCAGATAGAAACAGAAAAGAAAATGTACACGCTATTGATGAGGCGGGTATTCTTTTGAAAATATCAAGTTTGCCAATCTATGAGTGGCAATTTAAAGGTCAGGACAGCAGACACATTGGCCCCATGGCACAAGATTTTCATGCTGCTTTTCATTTGGGTGAAGACGAAACCACCATTGCTTCGATAGACCTAGATGGCGTTATGCTAGCTGCTGTAAAAGCTCTCTACAAAATGAATCAGGAACAGCAAGCTCAAATTGAAAATCTAAAACAAGAGATACAAAGTCTCAGATTTGAAAATGCAGTTGGATCAAAGAGAGACAGGTAATAATAAGATAATAAGAGCCACACATCTATTCTGATCCCATGTATTGAATCAGCCTCTTTAGTTCATCTATCTGAGCACGTAGGACGCTATTGATTTCCTTTTGAGTTTTCAGCATTTCATCCTGGTGTTTTAGTTTGGTTTCCATCCTCCAGATGATCGCATCCTTTGCCGCACTGTTGTCCAGGCCCACAGCGGTATTTATTTTTTTGATGCCGGAGTCCGGGTTGCTCTCCCATGCCCTGCCTACGATCTGGTGGTCCAGGGTGATCTCATCAGGGGATACTGCTATACCTGTACCATCTTCCAGGCCACTGGCGACAATCCAGTCACCGGCGTTTACTTG
>JBFKOL010000455.1:0-2831 GCA_041628815.1 Saprospiraceae bacterium
AGCAGGTACTAGTTCAGCGGATATGTATTCGGTAGAACCTGAAACCGGGATAGCCGTACTTGAGGTAAGTGGAGTTGTCCCCGGTCATGTACAGGGTGCCGAATTCTATTTGAACAACCAGACAGGTGAAGAGATCTTGTTCATTGTTTATGATGGTTCACCGGATTCGTTGATCGCCTTGAATCCAAACGCCAATGGGCCTAACCCGGCCTGGTCGGCCTATGCAGGTTACCCCAAGGCCATTTCAGGTTCTTTAATTAATCCCGATGGATTTGCTTGGATCCCCAGTACGGGAAAGTTTTACGTGCAAAATGACAATACGGTTGATTTTCATTTCATTGACATAATCTCGGCTGTGACGACTTTTGATTTCACCTCGGCATTTCCTGTAGACGGAGAAGGGTTAACGGCTAACGCAGATGGAAATCTTTACACAGAGGATGAGACCAACAATCGCATATACCGCATTGACACTGCCACAGGTAATCTCACAGAAGTGAGTCTGTCATCAGGCACGGGTGATGTCGAATCTGTCATGGGCAACTTTGGAGTCCGCGACGATGGGGGAGATGCTCCGCAGTCGTATGGTACAGCGAGTCATGGACTTCCGGTAATAGCCACCACACCGCCAACCTATTACCTCGGAAGTGTTTATCCCGATGACGAGGATCCCTTTCTTTCATTTTCTGATGGTTTTGGAGATGATGACGACGGATTGGATGATGATGATGGTGTATTCAGAAATGGTGTATTGCTGGATACCCTGACCTTTCATCAAGGTGCGCAAGACACACTTATTATCCAAACCCACGGGCTTGGTTTACTTAATGCGTGGATCGATTTTGATGCAAATGGTCAATTTGATGGTGTTGCCGAACAGATTGCTACGGATGTTGCGCCCACGGGTGATTCCATAGTATTGGTTGTCAGCATTCCATCATTCGCTGCCATTGGAATCACTTATGCCAGGTTTAGATACTCAAACCAACCGGGTACAGGCCCTCAGGGGTCTCATGTAGATAATGGCGAGGTGGAAGATTATCGAATTCTGATTGCGGAGCCGTCTGGAGTAATTGCCGTTGATGACCATGTATCCTCTGATATTGGTAGTCCGGTTTGTATTGATGTTTCCTCAAATGATTTAGCTAATCCTGATACATCAAGTGTAGATACCACAGGGCTGATCAGCCCATCTTATGGTTCTTTGTATTTAAAGGGAAATGGTATTATTCAATACGAACCCCTGGGTAATTTTTCAGGAATCGATTCCTTTCAATACAGCATATGCAGTACCGATCTCCCTACCGTATGTGACGAAGCATGGGTGTTTGTGAACGTATCTTGCATCTCCCATCCTGATTCCCTGAAGCTTTCAGGTATTGTTTTCAACGATCTCAATAAGGATACACTAATTTCTCCTGGCGAAAACGGTATAGGTGGTACAAGAGTCTATTTATATCGAGATTTTGCCGCAAATGGAATAAAAGATCCGGCTGATTTGCCTGCGATCGATTCTGTAATTACCACAGGCAATGGATATTTTCGATTTGATATTGCACCTGCCACTGGGCCTGTCCAGACTACTTCCTCGCGTATTTCGGCGAGCAGTGACGATGCGGAAGAACCCGCATCCGGGGGGACACCCGATCTCACCAGTACGGATCTTGAGTTGACAACAGAGGGCTCTATTCAACAGATCGTCGGAATGCGCTTCAACAATTTGAACATTCCCCAGGGAGCGATCATCGATTCAGCCTACATTGAATTTGAGACTGATGAAACCAATAATTTGAATCCTTCCAACATGGTCATCCTAGGAGAAGATACCCTTAATTCAAGTACCTTTACTACTTCTTCGGGGAATATCAGTAGCCGGAACAAAACGACCGCCAGCGTGCCTTGGGTCAATGAACCAGAATGGACGGCCGTTGATCAAAAACATATAACACCCAATATAGCTGTCATCATCCAGGAGATCGTAGACCAACCCTCGTGGTCAGCGGCCAATAGCTTGGCCATACTTATTGAAGGATCGGGACGCCGGGTCGCGGAGTCCTATAATGGTGAAAGTGCCAATGCCCCAATCCTATATGTCTGGTACCGAGAACAAAATTACCCCATTTCCTATATAGTAGATCTAGACACGACCACACTTCCCGGTGATACTTATTTATCAACGGACCATTTAGAAACCGCTACGTTCTCTGACAACGGGCAATCCGATTGTTCCAATAATTTCGGGTATATCTTCTATCCTGATTCAGACAATGACGGCATCCCGGATAACCGCGATCTCGATGACGACAACGACGGCATCCTGGATACAGATGAAGGTTTTACCGACCTGGATGGAGACATGCTGCCTAACTCACTTGACAATGATAGCGATGGCGACGGTTGTTTCGATACAGTGGAGGTAGGACACACAGATCCTGACAACGATGGTTATGCTCTTTCCTCTCCCGTAACTGTCGATGGTGACGGTCTTGTTATAGGCATAACCTATAATTCTCCTCCGGATAATGAATGGAGCGATGGCATGGTCAAGTCACGATGTATCTGTCAAGAGGCGATCATCAATCCACATATTCTCTATATCGGAAGATACAGAGGTCGTTAAGGTTGGATTGTTGAATGAATAGAAGGGGTAATTAGACCCTATAGCAAGACTCATTTCATCGATTTCTCTTCTACATATTGTTAAAAATAAAATTTAAAAACTACCTAATTATATAGGAAAATTTCAATATGTATGTTACTTATATTAGGGTATTTTCCCTTAATCTGCAAAGTAAGCGACATAATTAAATTTTAAAAATGGTGGTATCGGC
>JBFKOL010000456.1:0-2829 GCA_041628815.1 Saprospiraceae bacterium
GGAATACGCCGAAAAGTATGACGGCGTGGAGTATATCGAAGGGAAAAGGCCCTGGACGGTACCCGTAGACATCGCTTTTCCCAGTGCTACACAAAACGAGATCGATGTCGAGGAAGCGCGTACCCTGGTAAAGAATGGGGTAAAAGTGATCTGCGAAGGCGCCAACATGCCCACGGAGCTTGAAGGGATTAAAGTCTTCCAGGACGCGGGCGTACTGTTCGCACCTGCCAAAGCTGCCAATGCAGGCGGAGTTGCGGTATCTGGATTGGAACAAACCCAGAACTCAATGCGCATTTCCTGGAGCCGTGAAGAAGTGGATCAACGTCTTCAAAACATCATGCAAACCATCCATGATAAATGTGTCTCTTATGGCAATCACGAGAACAACTACGTAGATTATGTGAAAGGTGCGAATATCGCAGGCTTTGTCAAGGTGGCAGATACGATGCTTGCCTATGGGGTCGTGTAGCGTGTGTAGAGTAATACGCATTGGATAGGTTCCAATAAACTTTGAACTTTCAATATTGATTTTATGCGTTATCACCCTTTTTCTTTAGGTAACTGGAATTGTTATGTCCTCGAAGACAGATCGAAAGTGATTCCATTAATTGAGGAATTTGACGAAGACAAACGAAAGCAAGCGCTACATTGCCATATCTCTCATGGTGCAAAGGATGAAATGGTCGAAATAGGGTACAATTACCTCTTACTCGATACCGGGGAAAGGAAAATCCTGATTGATGCTGGCATGAAAGACAAAGGGTTAGTAGCGAGTCTTGAGGCGGCAGGATATGCACCTCCAGATGTCGATATGGTGGTGATTACGCATGGTGATGACGACCACGTCAGCGGTCTCGTACACTTCCCAGAGGCGCAAGTGGTATTGCCCAAGAAGTGTTTTGATTTATGGACGAATGCCGAAAGTCGCCAACGCTTGAATCGGGAATATGAGAAGGCCTTAGGCAAAGTCATTTCTTCTGATCGAGTAGCTTATGAAATTGAAATGCGAAACAGTTTTGGAGGAGAAGTGCTGCCCGGTATAGATGAAAGGCTTGTCCTAGTAGACGATCATCAAGAATTCCTGCCCGGTATAAAAATGATTCCCACGCCAGGTCATAGAAGTGATCACTACTGCGTCATGATCGAAAACGCCGGGGAACGATTGATGGTCTTGTCAGATGCCTTCAGGCACGGATTCCAGTTTAAAAGATCCAATTTGGCAAGTGTTTACGACGCCGATGAATCAACATGGTCCGAATCGGTGGAGTACATCAAATCGCTGGACCCCGAAAGAAAATCCATCTACTTTGCCACACACTTCAGTTTTCCTGCACTAAAAACCTTCCAAGACGGACTATTGCTCGACAAACCCTGAATAATTTTGATTTGGTGCACTATTCCGGCAGGATCCTGCCATGGTTCGAATCTGAATTGTGCCATTTCGAAATAACCCATGAAATAATAGTCTGTTTGCTATTTCGTATCAGTCGGGCATAAAAACACCAATTATCGATTGAGATCCTTTGTAGTAAAAAATAGGGGATTTAGCACATTATTGGTGCATTACTACACTCCAAGGCGTAGATTTGATTGATGGATTTTAAAAAATACAAAGTCCGCGGACGACTGTTCACTTTCGTCGCGCAGTACAGCATCACCGATGAAGAAGATCAATTGTGCTTTTCGGCCAAAAGCAATTTTATACAAACCCGGATGCCCGTCAACAACAGCTTGGGTGAAGAGGTACTCACTATAAAAAGGAAATGGTTTTCGCTTCGATATACGTACTTCATCGAAAAGGAAGGTGTACCGGTATTTAAGGTGTGGAAATCGCTCACCTTAAAGCCACGGATCTTCATTGAATCACTCGTAGAGCCCGATGCCTTTCTTGTTCAGGGTAACATTTGGGCCACCGAATATGCATTTTACCGGGGCGACAAAGAATTTGCTTTCGTCTCGCACAAATTGTTCAATATAAGGGGCTTGTACGGTGTAGCCATCAAACCAGAAGAGTCGCATGAAATCGTGCTGGCCCTGGTGTTGATCATCGATCTCATCAAAAAGGCCAGAAGGAGAAGGAGGAGTAATTAAAAATCACTCTTGTCCGTAGAATCGGCCAGTATGATTCTTCAAATACTTTTGACCGCAAAAGTATTCAAAACCTGCCTGCGGTCAGGCAGGCTCGTACTGCTGAATATGACAGGCCCTTGGCAACGTAATGGTTTTAAAGATGCAAGCCTTAATGCTTTCAAAATAGAAAAATGCTTGCTTCTCCATCCTGCTTTTTGCAGGCGAAACATCAACAAAGCCTATATTCCCTAAGAATACTTTTTCTATAAACGATGAATGCGCAGGATTAGCCCCGCCTGCGCTTGTATAAGTGAATTATAGCAGCGGGCAAGCGCAACGTGAATCAGCGATAGCAAGGGAATCCCGCCATTTCGGCGGGAGCATTTTCACTTCCTGGCGCCATTGCCAGCAGCACAGGTTCAAAGTTTATCAAAATGTATCTTCTACAAGAACTTCAATACCAAACGTTCAATAAAATCAATGAATCTTAAAGAATTAATAAAAGAGAATTATCTTATAAATTCAATTGAGTACAAACTGATTATCAGCGATTTAGGTATACAAAATTGCACCTTGTAAGGTTTAACTGGACATGTAATAATTAAAAAAACATTTCTTTCTACAGTCCAAAGAGTCTAGGCAACCAAAGACTTAATTCTGGCAGGTAGGTCACTAGGAACAATGCTGCGAGCATCGCCAGGTACAGCGGGATCATGGGCCGTATGACCTTTTGAATGGTCGTGCCGGCCACCCCAACCC
>JBFKOL010000457.1:0-2818 GCA_041628815.1 Saprospiraceae bacterium
AATAAATGCCTGCAAGGTCTTGCCCAGTCCTTTGGGATCCACCAGTGCCACATAGCGGGTAATGAGTTTTACTTTTTCCATTCTCTTTATCCTCTCGAATACTGGCGTTGTAGATAGGTTGAGGTTTGATGCCATTTCCTTGATGGTTAATCTGGCATTTTGCTGTAGCATTTCTAAGATCTTCAGGTCAATATCATCCGGCTGGTAAGAAGTCATAGAATAAATTTATGCGAATTCCATTTTCATCCGCCCATCATATAATAATATTCTTAAAATTAATTAATGAAGTAAAAATATTCTTTTATAAAGCAAAAAGATAGAATAAAAGAACCATTCTGTGTCAATTGGTGTAATTTTATATGTGATTTAAATAAATTTATTTCTTATGAGCAGGATAACAAACTTGAGTATTGATGAAGTAAAACAGAGTGATTTATTGCGCGGTTTTGATTTCAATCAATACGATGAAGGCGATCATGAAAGATGGAAGTCTCTGATTGAGGGTGTTAAAACTGCACAACAGGGAATTGCATGTTCGTCTTACCAGATAGGTATGGAGAAACTCGGTGAAAATTTTTCGGACCTTCCCGATCTTTCCGAACTGAATTACAAACTCGAGTTGTTTACCGGATGGAAAGTTATGCCTGTAAATGGTCTGTTACCTTGTGAAGACTTTTACCGCCTATTGAGCCAACGTGTTTTTCCGTCTGCTACTTTTGTCCGGGACTGGCATGCCCAGGCTTTTACCGGTTATCCCGACCTGTTTCACGATGTGGTAGGACATCTGCCTTTATTTTTCGATAAAGATTTTACCAATTTTTTACAGCGATCTTCTGCACTTATTTACGATATTCTTATAAAGGCTCCTGCAGGCAGCGCCATCAAAGAACGAATGATTCAGAATTTCAGCCGCTACGGATGGTTTACCTGGGAAGCGGGAATGATCAAGGAAGGCGGATGGCCCAAGGCATATGGAGGAGCTATATTGTCGTCCTCGGGGGAGACAGCGCACGTCCAAAAGACAGGAATCACACCTTTCAACCTTTTGGAGGTTTTCAATACACCTTATACAGACAAGGAATTCAGCTCCAAATATTTTGTGATCGACTCCTACAAGGATCTGTACGACACTTTAGAGCTGATAAAAACGGTTTATTGTTAATAAAAACTAAGTAGGTTTCGCCGGGAAGATCTCCATAACCATTTGCGAAAGCCAATATCCATAGAAGTCTTTTTCAGTGCCCAATTCATTGCATAGCGGACTGGGTCCTTTTTGTAAACCGATCTAAATATTGGGACAATTTGGCGTCGGCAAAATCACTCTTAAGCGAAATAGAATCTTCGAGTTCTATGATGGTAGCCTCATGAGAATTAGTATCGTAGATTGCACATGTTGCCCTGCCCGTTTTGCTGGCCGCCAACTCCCCGGGATTTAGAACGATACAGTTACCTTCCTGGCTTTTTGCTTTCAGGTGGTTGTGGCCGTAGCAAACCAGGTCAAAATCCCCAGATTTCGCCATGGGTAGAGCCAGGTCATCGTAGTGAGTAGCAAAAATTTTTCGATTGCCGAGATCTATGAAATCATACGTGCTCAGGGCAACACTCAGCGAACTTCCAGTCGCACACGACGACATCGTAATATCAACTTTTTCACCATCGTTGTTGCCCCAGATTAAATGTACCGGGATGGGCTGTGCAGCCATAACCTTGGCTATACCCGGGTTCATTAAATCTCCGAGGCAAAGAATATAATCCACCCCTTCTGTCTCGAATCTGTCCAAGGCCAGAAAGAGGTTATGAAAATTTTCGTGTATGTCGGAAATGATGCCGATTCTCATGATGGAGAGAGTTTTGTGTTATCCGATGGATCCTTAAATCCGTTTTGTGGTGGTGTAAAGGTACACTGTATAATGACTTGTTGCCGGGTACGATCTTAGCCGACTAAGCATCAGCGAAGCCGGGTTCCTGATTGCCAAGTTCCAACATTGTTGAATTATAAGGATTTGAGGTTTTAAAGATTTCTATTTAAGCACAATTCACAAAACACAAATCACATATCGGATATCTAGTATGGGATATTGGTCAGTTCATACTTTGGATATGGTTTTGATGATCTATCGGCCACTGTCGGCATCATCTTACTTTTGGCAGGCTTTTCAGTTTATCGGTGCTAGGCAGATCGTTGGGTACGGGTATTTCGATGATGGTGGGAATGTCATCGCCAAGTGCATTTCTGATGGCTGTCTTCATCTCATCCACACTATGTGCCCTTACACCGTTTGCACCAAAGAGATGTGCCAATTTTACAAAATCTGGATTGTGCAGATCGGTGGCTATTACTCGACCCCCATAAAGATCTTCCTGCATGTTCCGTACATTGCCGTATAAGTTGTTGTTGAACAACAAGACAATCACGCCTATCCTGTGCTGAACAGCCGTTGCTAGCTCCTGTACCCCGAACATAAATCCCCCATCACCTGTGACGGAAATAACAGGCACATCGGGTTTTGCGACCTTCGCGCCTAGCGCAGTCTGGAAGCCCCATCCCAAGGTGCCCATAAATCCTGTGGACAAGTAAGTGCGTGGCTGATGAGCTTTGTAAAGCATCCTGCTGGCAAATCCTGCCTGGGTGAGTTCATCCACGAATATCCCATCATCAGGTAGTATTTCTCTTATTGATTCAAGCCAGGCCATCTGTGGTTGGATGTAGGATGTTTTTTCATTCCAGGCTCGATGTAAACGGTCGATAATCGATCGGTCCGCTTTCCTCGAAAAGCGCATTGCTTCCACCAGTTTGTCGGATGCTTCCGATGCATCC
>JBFKOL010000458.1:0-2810 GCA_041628815.1 Saprospiraceae bacterium
ATCAGGCTATGACTGCCCGAGCTTTATAAGGTGCCGTATCGCATCCTTATAACCCTGTAGTCCTTTGCCGGTAATTTGAAGAACGGCAACTTCCTTCAACCACGAATGGTGTCTGAATGGTTCTCTTTCATAGATATTGGAAATATGCACTTCCACCACAGGGACTGGTATGGCTGCCACAGTGTCCATCAGAGCAATTGAAGTATGGGTATATGCACCGGGGTTGATCACAATTCCTTGCGCTTCAAAGCCTACCTCTTGAAGGTAGTCTATAAGCGAACCTTCGTGGTTTGACTGGTAATAAGAAAGGCTGCAAGTACTGAACTCGACAACCAGATCTGTAAAGAAATCTTCAAAGGATCGATGACCATAAATTTCAGGCTGTCTTTTTCCCAACAAGTTGAGATTGGGTCCGTTGACGATGTGAATATCCATGTGTTTTAATTGGCCATGTCGGACATAAACTTTATCCGTACCAATTGTATTTCTTCTTTGGTAATATCCTCTTCTTTCAGCTCGTCGAAAGCAGCCTCAATAGATTCTGAATCGGCTTCCTGAAAGTAATCGTAAATTTCTTCTACGACATCTTCGTCAATATTATCTTCGAGGTAGTAGTTAATGTCCAGCTTGGTACCACTGGAAACTATGATGTTCATTTCGTCGAGCAAATCAGGAAGGCTCATCTTAGAACTAATGGCTATATCCTCTAAAGGCAATTTGCGATCTATTCCCTGTATGATGGAAACCTTGGATCTCGATTTGTCAGCTACCTGCCGAATGACCAGGTCCGAAGGCTTTTCTATTTCATTTTCTATCACGTAGTTCTTAATAAGATCTATAAATGGACCACCGTACCTTTCTGCTTTTCCTTTTGATACACCAGAAATGTTGAGCATATCCTCTGTAGAGGTGGGATAATAGGTAGCCATATCTTGCAAGGAGGGATCCAGGAATATGATCCATGGTTTGATTCCTCTTTTCTTAGCTTCTTCAAGTCTTAGCTTTTTCAACATGCCCATGAGCACTTCATCAAGTGCTGCACCGTTGGATCCGGAAGAGGTGATGACTTCGCCGGGTGCTACCGAATAATCGTGGTTCATGCTCATTTTGAAAGATGCTGGATTGTCCAGGAAAGCGCGTCCCTTGTTTGTCAGTTTCAGAAGACCATATTTTTCTATATCCTTTCTTAAATAATTGTTCAATATGGCTTGTCTCAGCAAGGAATGCCAGTAAAGATTTCCTCTGTCTTTTCCTGTGCCAAATGATTTTTTCTGGTCAAAGCGGAAATTTTTCATCTCCTGCGTTTTTCGACCTACCAGGTATTCTACCAGGAATTTGATGCCGTAGTTTTCGTTGAGTTCTTCTACCACTCCGAGTGCAATCTTCAATTCACCTCCGGCTTCTTGCATTTCTTTAGGCCTCTTGCAGTTGTCACATTTTTTCTGGCAATCTTCTGTCTTGAATGATTCTCCAAAGTAGTGAAGAAGAAATTTGCGGCGGCATTGGCTCGTTTCGGAATAAGCGATCACTTCTTCCATCAGTTGGGCACTCAATTCACGTTCGGACAGGGGCTTGTCCTTGAGAAATTTTTCGAGTTTGAGAATGTCCTTGTGTGCATAAAATGCTATGCAGCTGCCTTCGAGTCCGTCCCTGCCTGCCCTGCCGGTTTCTTGGTAATAGTTTTCAATGCTTTTGGGTATGTCGTAGTGAATCACAAAACGGACGTCCGGCTTATCAATACCCATGCCGAAGGCAATGGTAGCCACGATTACGTCAATTTCCTCCATGAGAAAGTCGTCTTGAACTTTGGTCCTTGTTTTAGCATCGAGCCCCGCGTGGTAGGGTGCTGCATTGATACCGTTTACTTCAAGAATTTTAGCAACTTCTTCTGTGGATTTCCTGGCTTGTACATAGATGATGCCCGATTGTCCCGTCCTCTCTTTAATGATCTGGACCATTTCGCGGAAAGTTTGATCCTTGCTGATTTTGGGTCTTACTTCATAGTAAAGATTCTGCCTATTGAAAGATGAAGTAAAAGAACGGACATCATCCATTGAGAGGTTCTTGATGATGTCGGATTTGACTTTTGGGGTAGCTGTCGCAGTCAGAGCCATAATCGGGATATTGTCCCCGATCGCATCAATCATGGCCCTAATTTTCCTGTATTCCGGCCGGAAATCGTGACCCCATTCAGAAATGCAATGGGCTTCATCAACGGCAACAAAAGAAATTTCTACGGACTTAAAAAAGGCTATATTTTCTTCTTTTGTGAGCGTCTCAGGAGCTACATACAGCAATTTTGTACCTCCGGATTTTACATCTTGCTTGACTTGTCGAACCTGGGTTTTGCTAAGGGAAGAGTTCAGAAAATGAGCCACTTCGTCTTCTTTGGCATATCCCCGTATGGAATCGACCTGGTTTTTCATCAGGGCAATTAACGGAGAAATAATCAGGGCGGTGCCATTGAGTAGCAGGGCAGGAAGTTGGTAACACAAAGATTTGCCTCCACCCGTCGGCATGATCACAAGCGTATCCTTGCCGGACAAGATGCTTTGGATGATTTCCTCCTGCCTGTCCTTAAACGTATCAAAACCAAAGTAGCTCTGAAGGGATTGGTGTAACTTTTGTGATTGCATGGTGCTATAGAATCGGAATTGGCACATGTTGATCAAAAAAGGAATTTTGATCTACAAATGCATTACGTGATTATTTAAAAATACAAAATAAAGCCGATCATCAACTTATATGTTCAACCGAATATTATGTCGGATCCCAGACTTAACAATTGGTGAGATGCATTTCAGGTTAGA
>JBFKOL010000459.1:0-2809 GCA_041628815.1 Saprospiraceae bacterium
GTACCCCCGGTATTGTTCAATGTAAGTGTTCTTGCTCCCATCTCTTCAAAGGGTTCGAGCCATTTCCTGAATATGGGTGCGACGGCCGCATTGCCCTGGAGATATACACCGCGGATCTTTCCGGTCCCGTTGTCAAGGTTGTAATAAGCCGATACCTTTTGACTTTCGGGTTTCAACGACTGGGGAGTCCATCCTGATTCTCCAAAATCGGCGAAATATTCTCCTACGTAGCGCCTCGAACCGATAAGGCCTTGTTCTTCACCGGTCCAGAGTGCCAGCCGCAGGGTACGACGGGGCTGAATGCCGGTTTCTTCAATGGTTTTGAGCAATATCCTGGCCACTTCCATCATCACGGAAGACCCGGCAGCATTATCGGTTGCGCCGGTGCCTGTATGCCACGAATCGAGATGGGCACCAAACATAACGACCTCGTCTTTAAGGTCGGTCCCTGGAATTTCGGCGATCACATTGTGCTCCATACCGTCTTCGTTGGTGTAGGTTGCCTGGAGGTCAATGTTGAGGGTTACGGGAATGCCTTTCTGTGTCATCCTGAATATTCGGTTGTAGTGCTCGACGGCCAGGGTCACTTGCGGAATTACAGCTTTATCATCATCTCTTGCACTGCCCTCACTTGTTCTTGCACCTGACACGAATACCGTGCCCAGGTCTCCTTTGTAACTCCTGTCCAATACGGCAAGCGGCTTTTCCTCCTCGAGCATCTGCCATATGGCCCTGTTCAGGTTGAAACCTCCTGCCTGGTTTCTTCGTCGGGGCCGTGGTGTAGGCTCTCCTGCGGTGGCCAGGTCTAAAAGACGCTCCGTATCGAGTCTTCGTCCCATTGCTTCAAACGGGGGTTCGGTATTCCTGATGGTATCCATGAGTACAAACTTCCCTGTAAGCTGACCCCGGTAAGTTTCGATATCTGCTGCTTCCTTGACTTGCAGGTATACCACTTCTGCACTTCCCTGGACGGGGGGCGACCACGCCTTTGGGTAGCCCATGACAGGCCAGTAGGATTGTCCCTGGGCATGCATTTCAAAATGATCGAGTTCCCATCCTCTTCCGAAAGGACCCCATTCGTGGAGATGGACATTGGTCATTCCCCATTCTTTCAATTGACCCTGGGCCCACTCCGTAGCCTTGTCAAGCATGGGTGAACCGGTGAGTCGGGGTCCGTAGACATCGGTCAACCAGCTGGCGGTTTCCATGACCTCACTTTTGTCCAGGCCATGCTTCTTGATGACATCTACAATATTGGTGTCATTGGATTGGGCATGCACACAAACAAAGGCGAAAAGTGTGGCGATAAAAAGAATGGCTTTTTTCATGAGTGGTATTTGTCTTTTAGATAAAGGATCATAAAAATATTGCTTTGTAATGAAATATGCGCACAAGATGGAACAGGAGCTTCTAATCTTAAAGAGGTCCAAGTCTTTTTCGTATCGTGATAGAAATTGAAAACAGTCTCCTTAATCTCAATGAAGGTTTTCGTATATCCTTGGCGCTATCGACAATTCATTCCTTTTCTGTCATACACTCAATATATCGGTCAATGGCTCAGTTTGCATTGCGCTACAGTACTACCAGGGTTATTTTGAGGGGACTATGATTCGGCCAATTCATATCCATTCAGGATCTACATAAGCAGTGTGAACATACTTTGCAAGTATCCAAAGTTTGGAAATGTACCATCAGGATAATTCAACCAGTGCACGTTGGATCGAATCGATCTGCAACCATTTAATAAAACTTAAAAGAATAATTATGACCAAAAACATACTTCTTTTTGCTGCATGTCTCGTACTTGTTAGTTGTGGCTCTGCCAGCCCCGGCGACGATCCGGGCGATGAATGTTTGCGTTTACAAACAGAACTGAACGAAGCAACAAATATGATGCAGGATGCATTAGAAGCCTATACGAAGGACACAGGCAACCAATTGTTGTGTGCAAATTACGCAGATGCATTACGAGACCGGATTGATAAGGCCCAGGCGATGATTGATGCAAATTGTCTTACGCTTGGGGCTAAGACGAGTACTGAACAGGCTATCGAAGAAGATAAAGCAGAAATACTTAGATTGGGTTGTTAAAAAGCGAGGACCAAAGATCGATGACTTCCCAACCACGGAAACATATCAATAAAGACCAAAAGAAACTAAATCATCGGTTCATAGCAAACGAATTCTCCCTACATTTCAATTGGTTTTTTCACAAAAAATCTGTGCCAAAGGGAAGGCTTAGTACTTGTTAATTACCGTCCATCCTGATTGAGCCGGTAATTGAATGCAAGGACGACACTTCGCGCCTGCCTCCATTGAAACTCCGACTCGGCTACGTAATCGGGAAGATCAACCCGCGATCTCCATTTGCGCGTATTCAACAGGTCTCGGACAGAAATCGTTAGCGTTCCCTTTCCGGAGAAGACATCGTGCGAAGCCGCTAAATTCAGGCTGCCTGAATACAGGCGTCTACCTTGCGTGGTATTTTGAGGGGCCCGATAGTTCATCGAAGCTTGCAGTTCCCAGCGGTCACCCAGTTCCAGCTGTGTATTGATCCTTCCGGACCAACTGAATGCCTCGGCCTCATAGGTTTGACCCTCATATGTACCGAAAACCGTAGACCTTAAGAAATTCAAGTCGGTGTTCACATCCCAATTGGAAGTCAGGTCGTAGCTGTAGTTGAACTCCAGTCCATAAGAGTTTCTGGTGGACAAGTTCACCGGAAAACGCACCGATGTCCCATCTTCCGACGGAATCGTCAGCGTTTCGATTACGCCTTCCGTTTGACGATAATAGACGCTGGTTAGTA
>JBFKOL010000460.1:0-2719 GCA_041628815.1 Saprospiraceae bacterium
AGGTTACAGGTTACAGGTTACAGGTTACAGGTTACAGGTTGTACATGATGTGGAGTAATGAGTTGTAAAGTAATGAAGTTGTGAAGTACTATGGAGGATCGATCAAATCAAATATCGAAAATCATATATCTGATATCTAATATTTTTTGGTTGCAGGTTTCCTCCGTGGTAGCCTTGGCGAAGACGGATTACAGGTTGCAGGTTGAAATCCAATCAGCTGTCACGTCATCCGCTGTTAATCGGACAGATGAAAGCTCTTATAGTCCACACCAATTCTTTCCTTTCTAAAAATCATAAGCAATTGAATTAGGGGGCTTGCAGCATGTGGAATTAACTGAGATTTC
This sequence comes from Saprospiraceae bacterium, assembly GCA_041628815.1. Taxonomy (GTDB): domain Bacteria; phylum Bacteroidota; class Bacteroidia; order Chitinophagales; family Saprospiraceae; genus JBFKOL01. The sequence continues at coordinate 345 of JBFKOL010000460.1, forward strand.
ACATTGTGCCGGATTGCTATCTTTGATAAATGGCGTTCAATCAATTTTTAAAGGAGTTGAAAAGACGCAATGTCTATCGCGTTGCCATGACCTATCTCGTGGTGGCGTGGGTCCTCCTTCAGGTTGTTTCCATAATCGCTCCAATCATCGAGGCTCCGGATTGGGCAAACAAATTGGTACTGATAATCATCATTGTATGTTTTCCAATTGCCTTGATCCTGGCTTGGGCTTTTGAAATTAGTCCTCAGGGGATTACACGTACGGTCGCTTCTGATACCTCAAAAGACTCAGATCCTGAAACGCTTAAGAGAAAACATCGATACAATCTGATGATCGGCATATTGTTGTTACTTATAGCAGGTCAGTTCGGCTATCACCGTTACTTTTCGACGACTGGTGACATCATCCCCGTCAATAAGAGCATTGCCGTGTTGCCCTTTGTCAATGAAAGTTCCAACCAGGAGAACCAGTATTTCTGCAATGGCATTATGAACGGCGTCCTGGATAATTTATCGAAGATTGAAGAGATGATCGTTTTCTCAAGGAGTTCGGTTGAGCAGTTTAAGGCAAGTGACCTATCGTCATCGGAAATTGCCGCCGAACTCGGGGCGAACTACCTGGTGGAAGGTAGCGTTCAGCGGATCGCGGAGCGTGTAGTGATCTTTACCGAGCTGATATCAGCCAGGGATTACAAGCAACTTTGGTCCAAGCGCTTCGAACGGGACTTACACGACGTCTTTGCAGTCCAGGCGGAGGTCACCGAGTCTATAGCGGCTGAACTGCATTCGGTCATCGCTCCGGAACTTAAAAAGAGAATAGAAAACATTCCCACTACCAATACGGCCGCTTATGACTACTATTTACAAGGCCGCGAATACCTCTTCCGCGCAGACTCCGAGACTTTAGAAAACGAAACTTGGACCGATTTGCTTTATAAGGCCAAGGCGTCCTTTGACCTTGCCATCGACAGGGATTCCACATTTGCCGAAGCTTTGGTTGGACTGGCCCGGATAGCATATTTAAGGGACGTGGAAGCAAAAATCCTCTCTGAAGACTACCTGGACGCTGTGGTTGGGTATGCAACGAAGGCCTTGGAAATCAACGAGAATCTTGGTGAAGCGTACTTCCTGCGAAGCCAGGCAAACTACAGAAACTCCAGGATTGATGAGGCCAAAAGGGACCTGACCAAGTCACTCGTTTTGAACCCTAACAATTTGGAGTCGTTGAACCTCAAGATGGAGATCGCCCGGTTTATCGATTTGGACTTTGCCAGGGCCGTCGATATTGGCGCCGAAATAGCAAAACGCGCGAGTTCCCCAGCTGATTTATGGGCTTTGTACGACAACTTTTTCAAGATGAGTGTTCAGGTAAATGCACTGGATTACATGGTCCGAATCGCTGAGAAAAAAAAGGAGATCCTGCCAGGGCGGCACTCGGGTAAATATTGGGCCCTGGAGCGAGCCGGAAGGACAGATGAGGCCTGGAGAACCCTGGAAACTGAATTTACTGTGGATAATCAGTTAGGTTTGATGTTGAAGGGTGAGCACTACTTACACCTGGACGAATTTGAACGCTCACTCGAGTTTTACGAGAAATGGCACAGACTGGTTAGCGAGGAGTCAGAAGACAATTGGCTTTCAGTGAACGACTGGCACCGCTATGGACAGGCATTGATAGGTACCGGCCAATATGACAAGGGAAGAGATATGCTTGAGAAACAAATTCAAATCAACCTGGGAAAGATCAAGCTGGGCAGGACAGGATACAGCGGGCTTTCGCCCTATTACGACATAGCAGGCATCTATGCCTTTTTAGGCAATGAGGAAGAAGCTTACAGATGGTTGGAGGAGTTTGATGATCGTAAAGGTTGGATACGACTGGGTTTGCCGTATCATGTAAAGAGGGATCGACTTTTTGACAATATAAGGGGCGATAAGCGATTCCAGGACATGCTGGCCCATGCCGAACAAGTTGAAACAGCATATCGTAAAGAGTTTGAAGCGAGTCTTAAAAATGCTTCGTTAGAATTATAAGAATTCGATCAGGCCGGTCGCAATCCGTTAAGGTGCGCCAAAGGGAACGGAACACAGTTTTTATTCGCCCTGGTGAAAAGAGAAACTCCAGGCCCGTTCATAACATGGTAAGGGTCAGGGCACTTTACACCCATTACTCGACAATTCACCCTTATCGCTTTTTGTCGCGGATCATTCGGATCGGCACCAGTCCTCTTTAGAAATTCGATACGTAAAATTTTCCTCCGGTCTTTTCACCAGATGGGACCATGCGGGATCCGTCAGACGCACTGCGCCGATCTTTTCCGCTGCTTTGATGGAGCGGATGTTTTCCTTGCCGATATGTAGTAGAACAAAGTCCAC
>JBFKOL010000461.1:0-2706 GCA_041628815.1 Saprospiraceae bacterium
CTGAAGATGATCACCATGGAGCGCTTGTGGATGGATTCCGCAATCTGGTGCAGAGCCTCTGCAGCGGATGATTTCTTGGACAAGACATCATCCTTGATGAGGTTTTCCAGGTAGGAAAGCAACAGCTTGTAGTGTTTTGTATTCGACTTGGCTTTTGTGTGAACCAAAACGGATTCATCGAATAAGCTCAGGCCAAAAGCATCGCGTTGTTTTTTCAGCAGGTTCATCAGGGACGCTCCGGCAAGGGCAGAAAACTGAAGTTTGTTCAAAGCCTTTTTGGGTCGATCCTTGGGAAAATACATCGACGAGGAAGTGTCAATGACTATCTGGGCCCTAAGATTGGTTTCCTCCTCAAATTTCTTGACGAAGAGCTTGTCCGTGCGGGCATAGACCTTCCAGTCTATATCCTTCGTCGATTCGCCCTGGTTGTACAACCGGTGTTCGGCAAATTCTACGCTAAACCCGTGAAACGGACTCTTATGCAATCCAATGATAAACCCTTCCACGACCTGCTTGGCCAGTAATTCTATATTGTTAAGCTGATTCAGGTCGTATAATTCAAAGAAACTCATAGTATCATTTGTGGTGTAAAAATACAAAGCTCTTATTCAACGAAGAATAAGAGCCTTATAATTTGTGTGTCTTATCAAATATATGTCTCCAGGATCAGAGGTGCGCCTGCATCTTCTGTTCCAAAACGGACTTGGTGGTGGCGCCGACCTGCTTGTCGACGACTTCGCCATTTTTAATGAAAAGAATTGTGGGAATGCTTCTGACGCCATATTTCATGGAAATGCCTGCATTGTGATCAACATTCACTTTTCCGACGACAGCCTTGCCTTCATATTCAGACGAAAGGTCTTCAATAATGGGGCTGACCATTCTGCAGGGTCCACACCATTCTGCCCAAAAATCGATAACGACCAATTTGTCCGAATCTAAAGCGGCTTCCTGGAAATTTTGGTCTGTGAATTCAAATGCCATTTTTTTTAGTTATTTAGTTGAAAAATTTAAGTGTTCTTTTAAAATTTCTAATGCCAGATACTGTAACATCCGAAAATAAAAAAAGGTTTCAAGGCGGTGATCATGACAGAGTTTTCAACAGGCATACAAATGTAGCAATTTTGGTTTTGGTTCTAACCATTCTCATCAATGGATTGTTCAAAGCCATGCCCTCAGTTTATGATAGTGTTTACTACAGATCTGTCTTCCAGGGCCTGAGAATCGTCTTTGACCATACATTGGGGTATCTTCCCATACCCCTCGTGTATCTTCTTTTCTTTTTCCTTGTGTACAAATTGGGGCACAGTATCTATCGATTGATCAAGCGCCGGTATATCAAGGGCATACGGACAATAATCCAGGTACTCTTATGGATGGTTATTTTATTTTACCTGCTCTGGGGATTTCATTACACGCAACCCTCCGTTGAAAATCGGATGGGATTGAAAAACGTTAGTGTTGACACCGCTTACATTTCTCAAGCATTCCAGGCCCAGACTGAAGTCATTAACGACCTGTCCTACCGGATAGATCGCAACTTATTACACTACAATGAACTGGAAAACCGGGTCCGCCTGGCGCTTAGGGAAGAATACGGTAAATGGGGGTTCCAGGTAAAAGGCAGGGTGCGGGTACAAAAAATCCTGCCTGGCAGTTTGCTGCACTTCAAAACCACCGGCATTTATATCCCTCATGTGTTACAGGGTCATATTGATGGAGGAATGTACAAAGTCCAATGGCCTTTTACGGTCGCTCATGAAATGTCTCACGGATACGGATTTACAGATGAAGGCGTGTGCAACTTCCTGGCTTACCTCATATGTATCCATTCAGGCGATATCAGGCTGGAATACTCTGCCGAACTGGCCTATTGGCGATACCTGGCCAGTTATTATTATCGCATTTATCCTCAGAGATACCAGCACATGGAAGATCTGCTCAGCCGGTATCTTGTCGAGGACCTGGCAGAGATCAGGAAGGCAAACAACAAGTACAAGGAATGGCTGCCAAACTATCGGGACAAAATCTACGATAAATACCTGAAAACACACGGTGTGCACGAAGGCATCATGAGTTACGACAAGATGATCACCCTTATTGCCGCGTGGCGAAAGACTTACGAGGGTTGATCAGAGGTGTTGTCGGTAAGGATGTTCTTGATATCACCTTCTATTGTACGAAGTTGTTTCTTGCAGAAATCGATCAATTCGGCCGCTCTCTTGATTTTAATATCTAAAGAATCTATGCCTACGTCCTCAGACTGGATATCTTCGGCTATGTCCTGTAATTCGGCATACGCCGTGTCAAAGGTCAGTTTATTCTTTGTCATTTATTTTCTTTGCTTTTAGTTGTCCGTCTGCGAATTGCACGTTAAAATTAATATCAGAATTCAATTTTGACATTGCTTTGATCAGTTTGCCATCCTGCCTGACGAGGGTGTATCCTTTTTTCAGCACATTGGAAGGATTGGCCAATTTGACAACCCTTGCGAGTGCTTCGATCTTTTCTGATAAAGTTTGTAACTTCCGCTTCCATCCCTTTTGCACAATTTCCTCCAGGTAGTCCACTTTCATTGCGTTTTTGGATAATATATCCATTGGTTTATGGCGAAAGAAGGTAGAAAGATTACCCAATTGTGTCCGGGCATTGTTCAAGGCGAATTCAGTACTGGATACAATGTAATTTTGGAGTTGCAAAACCCCA
>JBFKOL010000462.1:0-2698 GCA_041628815.1 Saprospiraceae bacterium
CTGTGATTTTTTTTCCAGTTCCTGTAGTCTACTTCACCCTCTTCCGATACATGAACAGAAAGCATAGTATTCCATTCGGTGTTATCCGGTTTGGATATTTGCATGATGTTCGACTCATCAGTCACGTTTTTGGAAAGAGGTGCTTCCTTCTCTTCTTCAATTTCTCCCGATGCCTCGAAAAGGTCCACGTCAACACCTGCAGGAACCTGATCGACGATTAATTCCGAATCCGAAACGGATTCTTCTTTCTCAACGCTAGAACGCAAAAATTCTTGTTTTGGACCGGTGAGTTCGATATCCACTGAAGGGAGCCCTGCTACTATACTCTTTCTCCTGGTAAGATGGTCCGGGTCGAAAGTGTTTTCTGTATGATATGCTTGGTGGGCAGGTAAAATGTCTGCCAGAGAAATAAAGCCGGAAATGTCGCTTCCTCCAAATTCGCTCCTCACATTAAAATTACTGTGCCAAAGAACAAGACTTATTGTCAACATTACCGCTTTTAACATATCCTGATATTTATGGATTCAACGTCAATATGTGCTTAAAATTGAAATTGAAATCGACAAACTTTTAAGAATAAGCAGAATGAAGACGGGCCAAGGGCATTTACCATCTCAGATCGAGGCGAAAAGCAAGATTTCGAGGGGCCTCTATTAGACCGGGTCGCTGTGTATATTCTTCATTGAAAATATTCTTCAGATGGACCGAGAAAGTGCGGTTTTGCCAGGTATAACCGAGTCTAGCATCGAGAAGCTTATAGCCATTGTCGTTCAGTGAGCGATAACTGGCCAAATTAGGTATGAATGTTTCAAGAATCTTATCAATGGCCACGAGATGACTGGCTCCCTGAATCGCCACTCCAAACATGATATTGTTTATATCAGCCTGAACATCCATTGTATAGCTGTGTTTGGTGCGGTATTTTAAGACATTTTCCTCGACTGACGATATTTCTCTCAATTGATCGGTAAATTCCTGGTACCGGGGGTTTATGTAATTGTATCCACCGAAAATGGTTATTGGAATGGAGAAAACAGTCGAATTGGCAGCAATTCCGATTTCGAACCCATTGATTTCAGTATCGCCGATGTTTAAGGATTTAAATCCAAAAAGGGGTTCAGTGACAAACGTGAACTCCATCATATTTTGATACCGCTGTACAAAGGTGGCGAAGTCCAGGTACCCTTGAAAGCCCCCTATATTGAAAACCTGCTTAATTCCTATTTCAGCCGTGAAGCCTCTTTCAGAAATGAGATCAGGGTTGGGAAGAATGACAAATCCTCCAAACTCGGTGCTCAGAAATCTTTCGATCAATATGGGAAACCTGTAGCCCTGACCTAACGAAGCCCTGATGAAAGTGCCTTCTGATACAGCGTAGTTAAGGCCTAAACGCCCAATAAACTGTCCTTCCTTCGCTTCTCCGGCCGGGACTGTCAGCCTGGGATGGGCAATGGCCGAATTTTCCTGCCTGTTGAATTCATAGCGCATCCCTCCTGAAAGACTTAACCTGTCTCCTATGTCCTTATCAAGTTGTACATAAGTAGCCAGGTTCATATGATTGATGTCAGCATTTCCAAAAAATTCTGAATCACTGTCTACCTTGCTTCCGACGATGCCTGAGGTAAAGTTGAGTCCCAAATCCTGGAAAAACGACCTGTACTGATATTCACCATAAAGCATGATGGAACGGTTGGACTGGTTGAGATTGTTATCGTTGTCAATGTAATATATCCTTCCCTGAAACCTGTGTCGGTTGTTGTTCTTATCAAAAATGTTGATATAAGGATCAATGGTGTACCGGATATTGCTGGATCGCGTAACAGTACCAGCGAAGGGTAGCAGTGCACCGGTGGTCCCATTCTTCCACAAAAAATAGCTGCTGCTGTGGCCTTTGTTTACGATGGTATTGACTCCCGCGGCTATCCTGTCAGAGAATCGATATCGCAAGCCGACATTCCCTCGCAGTTTATATCTGAAATCCTGGTCCCTGTAGGAATGAGTGCTATCCTGGTTGTAGTAATAGGCCGCTCCGATGATGTCCAACTTCCCAACCTTTTGCTTGTGGCTCAGGGAAAATCCATAGTCCAGAGGGGTGTGGCTGTACCAGTTTTTGCGATCATCTTTAAATCGGCCAAACCGGGTATGGAAAAGACTTACAGTGGTCTCCGGTTTTGAAGTGGCATAGCTAGTGCGCACATTGATGACTCCATTCATTGCCGCAGAGCCATAGAGCGTAGATCCGGCACCCTTGATGACCTCGATTTGCGCTATATTCTCCACGGGAATATCCGTCCATTGGGCTCTCCCGGCATCTGGCTGCAAGGCAGGTATGTCGTCGATAAGGAGCATGACCCTGTTTCCTGCATTGTATGACCATCCGCTCCCTCCCCGAATGTTAGGCTGACCATCGAGAATTTGAACCCCCGGAATTTTATTGAAAATTTCTTCAACATTGTTCGTATTGGTACTTTCCAGCAGTTGAGGTCTAAGCACTTCAATGGATACCGTGGACTCTGCTATGCGTTTCTCATATTTTGTCCCAGTAACCGTCGTAGCATTGAGCAGGTTGGTAGATGGCAAAAGGCCTACATTCAAATACGTGGTATCCGCAGCTTTCAAATCCACGGAACGGCGAAACCTGTCATAACCGACGAAGGAATATTCCAGGGAATGTATTCCTGGTGGCAATTTAAGAACA
>JBFKOL010000463.1:0-2696 GCA_041628815.1 Saprospiraceae bacterium
GACCTATGTTCGAAGATTCGTCGAGGAGTACGGTACCGATGAATACCCTGACCCCATGGTTGACCATAAAGAAGCGCGCCAACGGTGTCTTAACACATACAAGCAAGCTTTAGACAATTGAGCATCGTCTCGCCAAAACCGCACAAGCGGTAGCAACTATGACTAAAAAAGACGCCATTATTGTGGGACAGGGTATAGCAGGCACCCTGCTTGCCTATGAAATGGAACGTCGAGGTCTCGATTTTCAGATCATCGACCGTGGATCGGGGGAATCGGCCAGTGCCATATCATCGGGGCTCATCAATCCGATCACAGGTCGCCGGTATGTCAAGTCGTGGATGATTGAAGATCTCTTGTCAGCCGCCCGGAAATCCTATGAGTCACTCGAAACCATGTTGGGCCATACGCTGATCAAAGAATTCCGTATTGTAAGAACACTGACATCTGTAAAGGCTGAAAATCTCTGGGAGACTCAACTACTAAAACCGGGCTATGGACAATTTATGCAGGGAAACTACAACGGTCCGAATTATGGATCTTTTATCCAAAATATCGGCACCTGTAACCTGGTGGTCGGTGCGTTGCGAATTGATGTATCCAGGCTTCTTTCTTATTCCCGGTCAAGACTTAACCGACTCGGTCGGTTGTCCCATGAACCATTCGACTTTAAAAACCTTCATTTGAAACCGGGTGGTGTCAGATATCGAGATATCACTTCAGACCACATCTTTTTTGCCGAAGGGTGGCGTGTAGTTGTCAATCCGCTGTTCAAACATCTGCCATTCCGCCCGGCAAAAGGAGATGTCCTTATATGCCGTATACCGGGTTTCCCTGATAAGGATATCATTAAACATCACAAGTTTATAGTCCCATTGGGTGAAAATGTTTTTTGGGTCGGAAGCAACTACCGATGGGATTTTTGGAATGAACAACCCGAGGCCAAGGGAAGAAAAGATCTTGAAAAATTTCTTTATTCCGCACTGAAGGTGTCCTATGAAGTGTTGGATCACAAGGCAGGCGTTAGGCCCGCCACCAAATATCGAAGACCATTTGTAGGAACGCACCCTGACTATCCAAGCGTCCATATCCTTAATGGTTTGGGCACCAAGGGCATATCACTTGCCCCTTATTGGGCATCAGCCCTTGTATCCAGCATTTTTGACAGCAATTATAGCAATCCAAGATTCAAAGAGCTTCCTTCATTGTGATGAAGTTGCTGAACACTTGACCCCTTGTTTCGATGTTATTGCGAAGAATGATCATTACAGATGAAGATTTAATCGTGGATGTCGAACCGGATCGAATTGAGGTAATCATCCAAGATGTCCCATGGTAGGTAGAGGGGCAGTCTGATTTGATCGAAAGAAAAATTCATTTTGTCAGAGATGGTGTAGCTTTGAAAATAAAAATGTCTGAAAGAGAAAATAAACTAAAACATGCCAACACGATCATTAAGAACCATATGATATGGTCGATGGGCGCAGGCTTCATTCCTGTTCCTTTTGTCGACCTCGTGGCTGTTACGGCAATTCAGCTCGATATGATCAGGCAACTGAGCAGGGTGTATGATGTAGACTTCAAGGAAACGAGTGGAAAAGCGATTATTACATCCTTGTCCGGGACCAGTATTGCGCGTATGGGTTCTCGCGCCGTTAAGTTTATTCCGGGAGTGGGTTCCATTCTAGGTGGAGTTACACTGGCCGTTTTGTCCGGGGCCTCTACCTATGCCATTGGTGAAGTGTTCAAGATTCATTTTGACAAAGGTGGTACTTTTCTTGATTTCGACGCCTCCAGATTGAAGCGCATGTATGATGAAAAGTTTGAGAAAGGAAAAAAGATGGCGGAAGAAATCCGCAAGGAGCAAAAAGAAAATGAGGAAATCGTCGAGGAGGCTAAAAAAGATCCCGTAGTCAGGATTAAGGAATTGGCGAAACTCCAGGAAGAAGGTATCATTACCGACGAAGAGTTCCAACAATTAAAGAAAAAACTGATCGGTGAGATGTCTTAAAGGCCTGTTGGTAAATACCCAATAGGAATTATCCCGAATTATGCTTTTTTTTGCAGCGAAATAACACGTTGTACAACGTACAAATGTTTCCTTAACCAAACCATCAAACAATGTTCAAAACGCTCTCATTCATTTTTACCTTTTGTTTGTTTGTCTCCGTCGGCCTGCAGGCGCAGATCAGGACACCTCAGCCGAGTCCTTCTGCTTCCTTTACACAGACCGTTGGACTTACCGAGGTTAGTGCAGAATATTCTCGTCCCGGAGTAAAAGGCCGTACGATTTTTGCCGAAAAGGGTTTAGTACCCTACGGACAGGTATGGAGGACAGGCGCTAATGCCGCTACAAAAATCTCCTTCAGCGACGATGTAAAGCTACAAGGCAAGGAATTAAAAGCGGGTGCTTATGCGGTTCTTACCAAACCCGGTGCCACTTCATGGGATGTACATTTCTACAAGCATGATACCGGCAACTTCGGGGCTTATGTGGAAAGAACACCCGACCTTGTTGTAACTGTTACACCTGAATCGCTGCCGATCAAAGTGGAAAATTTCTTCATAACCGTAGGAAATATTACCAACAATGACGCCGATCTTATGTTTGTTTGGGATAATACCCTCGTTCCGGTAAAACTGGAAGTACCTACGGAAGCAAAGGCTATGGCATCCATCGAGCAAACGCTGGCAGGACC
>JBFKOL010000464.1:0-2685 GCA_041628815.1 Saprospiraceae bacterium
CGATTTTGAATGAACTTCTTGTAGACATCATGTTTTACCAAGAAGGACCTGTGCTGCTGTCAATGGCGATCAGGAGTAAAAATGCCGTAGCGGCTTATCCTGCGCATTGATCAATTGTAGAGGAAGTATTCCTGAAGAATAAAGGCTTAAGCGCTGTCACGCCTGCAAAAAGCAGGATGGAGAAGCAGGCATTTTTCTTTTCCGAATCCGTTAAAGCATGAATTGACAAACCTGAAACGGTGCTAAATTCCCGCCATATTCAGCAGCACGAGCCTGCCTGACCGCAGGCAGGTTTTGAATACTTCCCGCCTTCCATAGCAAGTATTGCGGCGGACAGGTTGCGATCAAAAGTATTAGAATAATGATGTTGGCCGATTCCCCGGACAACTATGATTAGGAATTATTGATTTCATTTATCGCGAATAAATCATGTAATCCTTAGGTAAATTCGACGGTTTGTATTTCTTCGACGCATCTTTCATTCTCCGATCGACACTTTCGTGGATCATGGCTCCTTGCGGCATTGTGCGCCGCCCGAATAACGGCCAGTACCAGAGGTATTTTTTGGGTTTGTAGCTGACGATCTTGTAGCGCGGCAACAGTTCGAGGAGGCCCCAGGTGAGGAAATTGTTTTTATGGGTGTCGCCGAGCGGGTCGAGCGCTGCATAGCCGGGTATGTCCTGGCTGATGACATATCTTTCGTACCGTTTTTGGTCAATCTTCATACCTTTTGCGACTGCCTCGTCGATCATCCATTGCAGCGCCACCTTGGCAAGGGCACTCCGGCTTTCGGGGTTGCCGCCACCTACGTCGCCGTGAACACCGGCAAACCATACTTCGGCGCAGTCGCCCTCCGACCGGGTGCTGTTCTGTTTGAACAAAGCTCTTTTCTCATCGATCGCCAGGGCATGGCGGATGGTGGTGGCGTTCTGCACATTGGTGGTATGCGGGAAGTTGCGCATACGAACGATGCTGCCCACCGACGACACCGAATCCCACAGTCCCAGGAAGTGGATCCCGGGATTGTGGACGGCAAAGCGCGACTTGAACTTGGCATGCAGGTCGGGCCGGAAGTCATTGCTGGTATAGAGTTCGTAGGCGTACTGGATGTGGTATTCGTTGCCTTTTTCCATCAGACCGCAGGCGTGCAGCAGGCCCGCCAGCACCTTGGCGGTATATGCGCCGCGGCTGAAGCCGAAGACAAAGATCTTGTCGCCGGGTTCGTAATGTTCCATCAGGTACGAATAGCCCACGACGATCTTTTCCTGCAGCCCGAAGCCGAAGCCCAGCCCCAGGTATTTGCGCATCAGGCGCGAAAACCGCGAATATTCCATCTTGTCGGCGATGCTCCCGACGCCGGGGATGTAACAGATGGACTGGTTTTCGCGGTCCGCCACCGACATGGTCTTGACTACATTGGTCAGGCTGTCACCGAATTTATTGCTGGTACCGTCAAAGAAGAGGAGGATGTTTTTGGACATAGTTGATGTGTGTTTTCAGTGAGTAATGGGTTTTCAAGGTAAGGAAAATGTTGTCGAGTTGCGAGTTGCGGGGTTCCTCCGTCGTAACCTTGGCGAAGACGGATTGTCGGGCCTGCTCTGAATGCGAAGCGGAGTGCAGTCATTCATGGGTTGCCCTAGTGAAACGTAGATCCCGCAGGCTTACCGGATGAAGTTGTGAGGTTGTGGAGTTGTGAGGTTGTGAGGTTGTGAGGGATTTCGATTGATTGATGTATCGTATATCGCAAATCGCATATCGCATATCACACCTGCCCGGCAGGCGGGTATCGCATATCTGATATCTACCGCTGGTCATTCCTGTTCTTCCAAAACAATTAATACTCAAGCAATGCTTCAATACGTCTCAAACGTTCTTCCAGGAGGGCATTTTTCTGTTTAAGTTTTTCAATCTTTTTTTCTTGCTCGATGATGTACAAGAACAGCTCTTTTTTGCTTTCGGGCATTTTCATGTCGTGTGCGTCAACCGACAAGGAGGCGAAACCCTTTTGGGAGGGTACAGTTGGGCTGGATTCGGACAATTCAGCTATGATTTCTTTTTGAGTTTCGACTTGATCGGTCAATTCCTGTACCGCGTTGACCAGGGTGGCGATGATCGGACGGTCCGACAGAGACAGGTATCCATTGGCGTTTTGGCTTACGGCTTCGGGTATGACTGTTTTGATGTTCTGGGCGCTGAATCCCGCATATACATCCTGTGTTTCCATTCCACTTTCCTTATTCCATTGATATGTGATCGGATCGATGGCCAAAATCGATGACAGGCCGCGGTCGAAGCTTCCTTGTATGTCTTTCAGCCGTTCGTCGGACGATACGGAAAGGTTGCCGTTTGAATCGGTGATCAGCGTACCGGCGCCAAAGTTGGCGAAACGCACGGACCCCGTCGTGTGCAATTGTGCCGTAGGGCTGGCGGTGCCGATACCGACACTACCGGCCGGATCTACGGAGACTTTAACGGTTCCTGCAGTATAGAGGGACAGTCCGTCATCCGTTTCGGTATCGAGGCCTGCCCCAAGGCCATTTCCTGCCGCAATTTCGGACAGGAAACCGTAGTTGTTTGAGACCGCCACATGGCCTTCACGGATGCCCAATTTGGCATTGGATATGGCGCCATCCGGTGTCGGGGTGTCGATGCCCAGTTTGCCATACATATTGACGGCGCCGTTGA
>JBFKOL010000465.1:0-2679 GCA_041628815.1 Saprospiraceae bacterium
CAACACCTTCTTCGATGCCATTGTAGGTAATTTTCATGGTCGTGTCATTCAATGTCCAGTAATCCCACAATTCGCCGTTTTTCAGGTCATTTACGAGGTTGAAAACAACAAGTGGCGGAGCTTCAATTTCTTTTGATTCACTGACATCCAGGTTTTTCGGTCCGGCCACGCAGAGCAATAAATAAATAACGAGCACGGCCAGCAGGAAAATACCAGCATATTTAATGGCTTTCATAAATTAGGATTTGTTCATACGTATACGTCGATAAATAAGCGAGAAAACATAAAGTAAGATCGCTATAATTAGAATGGCCGACAAGACCAAACCGAAATGTACCAGATTTTTATAGACTGCAAGGATCACAATAGCAATTAGCAATAGCGTGGGCACTTCATTCAAAAGACGCAATTGGAATGAATTCAACTCCCTCTGTCCGTTCTGTAATCCTTTCATCTTGCGTTTGCAATAGAGATGGTAGGCCGTGAGAATGATTAACAACAACAGTTTTACGTGCATCCATGGATTGCTTTTTAACCATTCCATCCCGTAGAGTGCCATCATGATGATTCCGAAAGTCCAGGTGATCATCATGGCTGGATTGCATATGATTCGATAAGCCCTCGTTTCCATGATAGCATATTGCTTAACCAAAATATTTTGTTCATCAGATGCCTTCTCAAAGGCCTCTTCGTGGTACACCATTATTCTTACGAGATAGAAAAGGCCACCAAACCATGCCACAAACCCGATTATGTGAATAGATTTCCAAAGTAGAAGATATTCCATGATAGATAAGGCTGAAATGAATGCCAAATGTAGTTGATTCGATCTTAAATACCTTGAATATATGGCCTGTCTTATATATCGATAAGAGATCTGGGAGGAAGGAAATATTTCGACTTCATTTTTTATCTTCAAGTTTTTTAAGCCAACAAACAGAATGATAATGTCCCAACTCCATATTTTGATTGTTTTGTTCATAGTAACTCTTTTCACTTCTTGTTCACCAAAAAAATCGCAGGATACTGATGCGGATCCCATAGATATAGAAGATATCCTGACCGAAGAGGGCTGGACAGATCTCATGGACTTGAGTTTATGGCATGCATATAACAAGGACGAGGTTCACGATGGATGGGTCCTATCGGAAGGAGTATTGCATTTTGATCCTTCCAAGGGCAGTCGGGGAGATCTCGTGACGAATGATTCGTATGAAGATTTTGAGTTATCCCTGGAATGGCAGATCGATAGTTGTGGCAATAGCGGGATTATGTGGGGAGTCGCAGAATCTCCTGATCTCTCTGCGCCTTATTTGACGGGTCCTGAAATGCAGATATTGGATGACGCGTGTCATGCAGATGGCAATATCGATAAACACAGAGCAGGTGATCTTTATGACATGATAGCTTGCAACCAGCCAGCCGTGAACCCCGTAGGAGAGTGGAATGAAGTTATCATCAGATCGGAAAACGGATTCGTTACTTTTCACCTTAATGGAATAAAGGTTGTCGAGTTCCAGATGTACGACGAAGAATGGGATAGGATGGTTGCCAACAGTAAATTCAAGGATTGGAAAGAATTTGGCAAACACAAGAATGGGAAAATAGCTCTCCAGGATCACAGTGATCCCGTGTGGTTCAGAAATATAAAGATCAAAACCTTATGACCAGGCAATTTGTACCTGGTTGCATTTACTGAATTGTTTGAAAAACCTATACTATGAGCACAGAAGTTCAAGAAACCAACTATGACAAGACATTATTCTGGGGTTGTTTTATAGCCTTGGTAGCCACCGGGTTTGGATTCATTGCCCGTGTCCTGACGGCTGGAGAGTGGGGACCTGAATTTGGTCTTTCCCAGACGCAGGTAGGCGAGATTCTGGGGGTCGGATTTTGGCCTCTTGCGGTAAGTATCATCCTTTTCAGTTTCATTATTGACAAAGTAGGGTACAAGACTGCAATGTGGTTCGGACTGATTTGTCATACATTATCTACTGTGTTAATCATTTTGGCGAACGATTACTGGATGATGTACCTGGGGACACTTGTGTTGGCTCTGGGAAGTGGCTGTGTCGAGGCCTACATCAATCCTGTAGTTTCGACAGCTTTTAGTAAGAATAAGACCAAATGGCTGAACATTCTGCATGCTGGTTGGCCTGGAGGTATGGTAATCGCAGGTGTGGTGATTATCTTATTGTTCGGCGGAATGCCTTGGAAGGCCAAAATTGCATTGATACTTGTGCCTACCGTGATCTATGCATTTATGCTGTGGAATAAGGAGTTTCCTGAGCAGGAAAGGGTTGCCGCCGGGGTCTCATACAAAGACATGTTGAAGGAAGTTGGTGCGATCGGTGCTGGAATCATAGCTGTAATGGTCTTTGCCGAGATAGGTCGTATCATCGGTGCTGGATCCATATTTACCTGGGTAATGACAGCCATATCTGCTGCTGCCTTTTACGCCTATACGAAATCTTTGGGCAGACCGCTATATATATTCTTGCTTTTGATTATGATGCCACTGGCGACGACAGAACTTGGGGTTGACAGTTGGATCACAGCTCTTATGGAAGGAGAAATGGCCAATCTGGGATTGAACGCTGGTTGGGTGTTGATCTATACCTCTCTCATCATGGTATTGTTGAGATTTTATGCCGGACCTTTGGTACACCGATTTTCCCC
>JBFKOL010000466.1:0-2665 GCA_041628815.1 Saprospiraceae bacterium
CACCTGCTTTTGCGGTTGGCTGATCCCCAGGAAGGCGAGATTTTACTTGACGGGATAAACATCCGTACGTTGAACATCTATGACCTTCGCCGTAAGATTGGATATGTACCCCAGGACGCATTCCTTTTCAGTGATACCATAGCGAACAATGTTACATTTGGCGTAGACCAAACCGATATGGACCAGATTGTCGAGATGACCAAGAATGCTGCCGTTTACACGGACATTATGGATCTTCCCAAGCGCTTTGACACCTTGGTGGGCGAACGGGGAGTAACCCTTTCAGGAGGTCAGAAACAGCGGGTGTCGCTCGCGAGAGCGCTGATCAAACATCCCGATATCATCGTATTGGACGACTGTCTTTCAGCGGTTGATACGACAACAGAGCAGACGATTCTCACCTATCTCAGCGAAGCCTTAAAGGATAAGACTGCTTTGATCATTACACACCGAATCTATAGGCACCTCAACTTCGACCGGGTCATTGTGCTGGATGACGGTGAGATCATCGAGCAGGGCACACCTGAAGAATTGCTGAAAAAGATGGGCTATTACTACGAAATCCTCAATGCCCAGTTGATAGAAGAAAAGCAAACACAGTCTTAGTTATTGTTCTAATTTTTTTAGCTTTACCTAAGCAAGTAGCAAGCACAAATTCTTAACACGTGGAAAACGAATACAGTCAAGGCCAGGAAAGTGTTTATTCCACCAAAGTTCGGGCGGGTAAGAGGAGGACCTATTTCTTCGACGTCAGGAAGACAAAAGGTGAGGATTATTACATCACTTTGACCGAAAGTACCAGGAGGTTTAACGGCCAGGGATACAATCGCCATAAGATATTCTTATACAAAGAAGATTTCAATCGTTTTCTCGGCGGTTTGACCGATGCCATCGATCACGTCAAGAACGTACTCAACCCCGATTACGACTACGAACAGTTTGATCGGCGCCAGGAAGAATGGGAAAAAAAGAAACTTGAAGAAGAAAGCGAGGGAACAGATGCTGACGATCAAGATGACAGCAAAGATATCGAATCCGAAGACGACATGAGCTGGTAAGGCAACTTACATGTGAGCCACCTCCATCATTGCATCCTCTACTTCATTGACCAGTTCGTTGTATCTGCGGGATCTTTTTGTTTCCTTACTTCTAACTACAGGCAAATCCACATCGATGTGTTTCACAAAATGGGACGGAGGCGATTTGAGGATGTATATATCATCAGCGAGATATACGGCTTCAGAAATATCGTGGGTGACAAATATGATGGTCGAATGAAACTGGCGCCATATATTTCCGAGAAGATCCTGCATATTAAGCCGCGTCCGCACGTCCAGTGCTCCAAACGGTTCATCCATCAACAATATTCGTGGGTTGGCTATGAGACTTCTGGCAATGGCCACGCGTTGAAGTTGACCACCTGACAATGCCGGGTATTGCGCATATTTTTTCTCCTGTCCGTCGAGTCCTACCATCCTGATTAATTCCATGGCCTTTTCGTTGCGTTCGTTCTCAGGTATGCCCTGGTACCTCAGGGCCAGCCCAACGTTGTCCAGCACAGTCATCCAAGGCAGCGAAGAATATTGCTGGAAGACCATCGATATTCTTTCACCATTGTCAACAGGTTGCCCGTTGACCAGTACACTGCCTTGGGTAGGTTGCTGCAACCCGGCGAGATACCTAAGTATCGTGGACTTACCACTCCCCGACATTCCCAGGATCACGACGAATTGTCCCTGCTCTGGTTTATCCTCGACAAGAAAATTCAGGTTTTTGATGATCCAGGATTCACCGCCATCGTAAGACTGTCCAACATCCCTTATCTCCAAGATGTTGGGAAGATCCGGTCTGTCGAAAAAATCAATCATTTCGCCGTGGTGTTTTTGGTATTCAATTTATGGAGGTAATGCTGGACCTGGTACCATACAGCACCGGCAAACAACAAATGGATGACCCAGAGGGTATCTCTGAACAGATAGGAAAGTAGGTCAAAATGACCCAACAACCCAAAATATTCATCGAGCGCAAGAACAACGTATCCCGCAAGGAATCCTACCAACAAACTTTGAATGGCATAATCGGCGATGGTCTCCCCGAGGGTTACTGAACTGTCTTCTTCGGCTGAATGCCTGGATTTGCCCTGGTACTTATGCGGAAAAAGCTTTTTATCCATGTAGACGAACAACTTGTCCTGGATAATACCGACCAGCATGATGATGATCAGCAGGCAAAATACTTTGTCAATTCTTCCTCTCCTCAGTCCTACCTGCCATGTTAATGCCCCAATACCAGCTTCGCCTCCTATGGACTCCGCAATAACGATGTAGGTCCACGATATGGCGGTCAGGATGCGTATATCTGAGAAAAGCGAGGAAATCACGGACGGAAAGTATACCGTGCGAATCATCTGCCACGGTGTGGCCCCAAGTGTGTAAACCGTTTTCAGGTAAATGTCGTTGACTTCATCGATGCGCTGTATTGCGATAGGCAAGAGGTAGATGATGATACCGAATGCAAGGAAATGAATCTTCATCCATGACCCTATGCCAAACCATGCAATAAAGAGTCCTATAGCTGCTGGTAATACAAGGAAGCGAACGGCGTCGACGGGTCTTTGAAAGGCTGCACGTAAACCTGGTACCAGACCCAACAGGAACGCCAGGGG
>JBFKOL010000467.1:0-2623 GCA_041628815.1 Saprospiraceae bacterium
CGGGGCCCTGGTGTCCACACCGACAACATGTCCGTAAACACATCTCAAGTTTGGGTCTGAGGCCGGATTGAACAATATATGCTCAATTTTTTATGGACCAATGTCATTGAGCGTGCCTGACTGAAAGAGTGTTGCTTCATCAGACATTTTATTGGAGTATTTTTATACCTTTCATTTGCTTATCTTTAGCTTGCCCTGAAATATATAAGCCGGAAAAAAATGCCCGAACTATGAAGCAAAATGTAGTTCTTTCACTCATCCTCTTCCTGGGCTGTTTTGGCACACAAACAACCACAGCCCAAAATGAAACCACGATTTGGGATACGCTCGAAACGATCGCCGTGATCGATCAGAAAGTCATGATGCCAATGCGTGATGGCACCCGCTTGTGCACGGATATATACCGTCCTAAAACAAAGAATAAAGTACCCGTCATATTCTCGAGGACACCGTACAACTTCAATGCATGGAGGGATGGTGAGCGACAGACACGAACAGCCAGAAGAGCTTACGAAGCTGTAAAGCGGGGCTATGCCTATGTAGTTCAAAACGAGAGGGGCCGGTATTTTTCTGAAGGCCAATGGGACATCCTTGGCGTCCCCCTCACCGATGGATTCGATGCTTTTTCGTGGCTGAAAGATCAGACCTGGTGCAATGGGCGGATAGGCACCTATGGCTGTTCATCCACCGCAGAATGGCAGATGGCTGTGGCTGCGCTTGATCACCCTGCGCACTTTGCCATGGTACCAATGGGTTACGGTGCGGGCATCGGCAAGGTCGGCCGTTACCACGAGCAGGGCAATTTCTACAGAGGTGGGGCTCAGCAAATGCTCTTTACAGCCTGGCTCTATGGCGTTGAGCACGACAAATTCAAACCTCGCATTCCCAAAGGTGCCACACAGGAAGATTTGATACGCATCAGCCGATTTTACGACCTGGCACCCAAAAATCCACCTGTGGATATGTCTGAGGCATTGGCACATCTACCGGTGCAAGACATCTTAAAAAACATAAATGGCAAGACCGAGATCTATGACAAGATGATCCGGCGTAAGCCCAATGATCCCGAATGGTACAGGGGTGGATTGTACCATGAGGATATGGGATTTGGGGTGCCGTCCTTCTGGTTTTGCTCCTGGTATGACGTGTCGATCGGTCCCAACATCGAACTGTATAACCATGTCAGGAAGAATATCAAAGACCCGGAGGTGGCCGATAACCAATACCTTGTCATCGCCCCGACACTGCACTGCCGGTACACACGGGCGACTGAGAATACTATTGTCGGGGAAAGAGCTGTGGGGGATGCCCGGCTCAACTACGATGACCAGATCTATGCCTGGTTTGACTGGTGGCTGAAAGGGGAGGACAACGGCTTTGGGAAAAAGACGCCACGCGTGCAGTACTACACCATGGGCAGCAATAAGTGGCAAAAGTCAGAAGAATGGCCGCCACGGGATGTGCAGATGGAAATATTTTACCTGAACAGCAACGGGAACGCCAACAGTGTTTTTGGTGAAGGTGTTCTGGCTAAAACAAAACCCCGGAAATCCCAACCCTCAGACCGCTTTGTTTACGATCCCCATAACCCTGTCACCTCCTACGGCGGCAATGTCTGTTGCACAGGCAATGCCATAGAAGGCGGGGCTTTTGACCAGCGACACTTGGAAGCGCGCAACGATATCCTTGTGTATTCAACACCACCTCTGGAAGAAGGTGTCGAAGTGACCGGCTTTATTGAAGCGACACTTTTTGTATCGTCAGATGCACGCGATACTGATTTTACGATCAAGCTCATTGATGTCTACCCGGATGGCAGGGCGTATAACCTGGACGAGACCATCCAAAGAGCCCGCTACCGGGAAGGGTTTGACAAGGAAACCTTCATGCGTGAGGGCGAAGTCTATGAGATCAAAATGAGCCCCATGGCCACAAGTAATTATTTTGTAAAAGGCCACCGCATCAGGATTGAAGTGTCAAGCAGCAATTTTCCCCGATTTACGCGCAATCTTAATACCGGAGGGAACAACTATAATGAAAAGCACGGGATCGTCGCAAGAAACACCATACACCATAATGCAGATTACGCATCATTCATTAAATTGCCCATCCGAAAATAAATTCTTATGTACAGGTTGATTGTTGTTTTGATGTTTTGCCTGCCCGTTTTTATTAGTGCGCAAGAGTCAGGAAAATATAAAAATGATGTCAGTTCCGTAGACAGTATCATAGCGGCACTTTACGATGTCATCTCAGGGGATAAAGGCGTCGATAGGGACTGGGACAGGTTCCGTTATCTCTTCATCGAGGAAGCCCGTCTCATGCCACTGCGCCCGATGCTGAATGAGCAGGTTGTATATCGCATCATGACCACTGAAGATTACATCACTACGGCCGGTGAATACCTTGAATCCAATGGATTCCATGAAAAGGAGATCCACAGGAAAATGCAAACCTTCGGATCACTGGTTCACCTGTGGAGTACTTATGAATCTTACAAGAGTGCCGCGGATACTGAACCTTTTGCGCGTGGGATCAACAGCATCCAACTGTATAACGACGGCGAGCGTTGGTGGGTGGTCCATATATTCTGGCTGGGAGAAACTGAGGATAATCCGATACC
>JBFKOL010000468.1:0-2615 GCA_041628815.1 Saprospiraceae bacterium
AATCGGGAATCTATGATCTCGATGGCCGGTGCCATTTGACCGATAAAGTCCTGAACTTCATCCATGTTGATTTCCCGGTCAATGGCCTCGCTGGTGATAAAACAAATTTCTGGTTCTGCCCGAGGGTGAATAAATCTGTCTATACTTATGATAGATCCATTATCGATATGCATACCATCAGTCAGAACACCCCAGATCATGTCATGCACACCCATTTGTTCCATCTTGGCATGGCTGGTAAAACCCATCTTGATACCTGTAATACGTTCTCCCCTCTTGACCCGGCGCTTTATGGACTCAGCCTGGATGGCATAAGCCTGGTCCAGCGTGAAGTGGTGCATTGTGCTCAATTGATTGACGGGCTGACGCTCATACGCTGCATTATCCAGTATTAAAGCATTCTTTTTTATATTCATTGTTCATCAATAAGAAATGAAAATAAAAACCCCGACAAGTGCACGGAATTAAATTTAGTGTGCTATGCAAATATGGGTAAAAAGAAAGAATCCTCCAGAGTTTATATTTCAGAACATAAATAATGCAGTCCCTTATACACGCCCATCTGAAGTATCTTTCGACCACATCCCGGACAAAAGCGCAATACTCCTGAGATTGACCAGTTTCAAACCGATCCTGATCAAGAGGTACAACTGGCTCAACAAAAAAGCCAAAAGCAAAAGATGTCCCGGACGCGTATCGAGATTTTTCCTGGCAAGGAAGTAAAGCAAAAAGAAAAAAGCCATGACAACCATGTTCACCAGGAATAATCCTGCTGCATTCAGAAAATGCCTGAAAACATGCTTGAATGAATTGATCAGGGGTATCGTGATCAGTGACCTGTTCATACGGTATACGTAAACCTTGGCATAGTCACTCATCAGCATGACGGTGGTGGCCACACCAAGGTATAGCGGAAAGATCTGTTTGACCCGGGCTATAAGGGCATGATCACTTTCAATTTTCAAAGGGTTCAGCCCCTGGCTGCTGAAAAGATTCCAGAAAACCAGGAGGATGACCACATGACCAATGAGAAAATACAAGGTCAGCCTTGTATAGCGCCAGAAATATTGTACTGCAGCATTTAAAAAAGTACCAGCGGAGTATTGATGCGGGTTTCGGACCAGGACATCCAGGATGCCTCCCATGAGAAATATGGAGATCATAAAATAGAATATGAGGAGGCTGAGAACCAACTGGATAAACAACTGAAGTCCGCCATCATATTCCCGGATAAAATCCGTGATGAGGGAAAAATTAAAATCGTTCACACTTCTTTCAAGCGCCATGCTCTGGCCGAACGAAGTTTCGATATAGTTGAACAATGGAACCACAAGGATCATGGCGACAAGGACATTAATACCATACAACCATGCCCACAATTTCCAATGTTTAAAGATGGATGTGACGCTTTGCTTGTATATGCGGAAAATATTCACTTTATATCAGAATTGTCATTGTTTCCATGGCATGCTGAATGCCGGTGATGATTTGATAGATGTATTTGCGTATGCTGTTTTTCTTTTGCGAGACGATGAAACTGTTGTTTAAAAAATTGCAATCCATATTATTTTTCCTGAACGGATCAACTTCAGCCGAAACAATTCTCTTCTCAGATACATATTTAAAATCAAACGCCCTGGCTTTACCATCCCATTGTTCGAGTACGGAGGAGCCGTCGTTAAACTTCACGAGGATCTCCACCGGTAACCATGCTTCACCTAGCCTGTGGACCACCACTGTAGATTCGTACCCTTCCTTTGAATTGTTCAAATCCAGGGGAAGGCAGTTCTCGGTATCATTGACAAAACCAGCACTGTGTAGCATTTTTCTGTTTGTAACAGATGCTACAGCATAATCACAGGCTTCAGTACCGTAAATAAATTGATCAAAGAACCAATGGATTGAATCTCCAAATGTATGGCCATAGTGTTTTGTGACAACCTCATTGGCCACTTCAATCAGATCACGACCACAGGGATGCCTGAATTTCCACCGTTCAAAATAGGTTTTCATCATGTCGTCAAAGACCTCTTGTCCAATGAGTCCCTCGAGCGTTTTTAAGGCCATAGCGACCTTGTTGTAAGCGATGGTGCCGTATCCCCCGTATTTGAATTCCCAGCTTTTCCTGTCATTTCCGGCAATCTTTGGATTGGGTGAATTCAAGAATTCATACCTGTTGTATTCCCCATTTCCAAATTTCATACCCAGCCATTTGACCTGGGATCTGTCTGCCCCACCGTAATGGTCCATGATGCGGGCTTCATAATATGATGTGACACCCTCATCCATCCACGCCTCTTCCTGTTCATTCGACGCCACCATCTGCATGAAATACTGGTGGATCAATTCATGGGTCACCAGCGTTTCCGGCGCCTTGAACCCCTCCGGAAAGAAACAAAAGCTCAGAGATGACACGAGCATTGGATACTCCATGCCTCCCGTAAAAATGCCATGGATGGGCGGGTCGACAACTGTGAGAACTGGATAGGGATAGGGGCCTACATGAGCATGTAAATACTCAAACGCATTTCCAATAGCATTGAAATATCTTTCTTTAAAATGCTCATGGCCAGGGTACGTCAGCAATGTAATGTCAATATCTTTCCACTTATACT
>JBFKOL010000469.1:0-2608 GCA_041628815.1 Saprospiraceae bacterium
CTAACCTACCACCCTTTTATGACGAACTGAAAGCTGCACTGTACAGTACGATCGATCCTGCATTCTCAGGCTACTTTAAGAACCGGCTCGCTTCGAGCACCATCCGGATGGACGAAGTAGTTTGGGGAGGTGTAAGACAGGACGGCATACCACCTCTGCGAAGTCCAGAAATGCTGCCGGCAGAACAGGCCAGCTATCTCCATGATAGCGATATCATCTTTGGCATTTCTATCAACGGGGATCACCGGGCCTATCCGAAACGGATCCTGGGATGGCATGAGATGGTTACGGATCGCATCGGAAATAAACGGATTGCAGGTGTATATTGTACGCTATGTGGTACCATGATCGCTTATGAAATGGAACACAACGGGATATTCCACGATCTCGGCACAAGCGGATTCCTCTACCGCTCCAATAAGTTGATGTACGACGAGGATACTCAATCGCTGTGGAATACCATTGAGGGAAAGCCGGTCATAGGTCCGCTTAGTAATGATGATATCGCTCTGAAGACCTACCCTGTGGTAACCACCACCTGGGGAGCATGGAAGGCACAACATCCAGAAACACTGGTGCTTTCCCCAGGTACAGGCCATCGCCGGGATTACAGCGAAGGTGCCGCTTACAGGGAATATTACGCTACGGACAGACTCATGTTTCCCGTACCCAAAAAAGATGATCGATTGAAAAATAAGGAGGAAGTTTTGGTCATCCGCAGCCCAGGATATGAAAATGATCCCATCGCAATTCTTCCGGCTTTCCTCCGTAAAAATCCGGTTTATCATTCTTTCATCGATGGAAAGCGGATCATAATGCTTACAGGTCCGGATGGCTCAACACGTGCCTATGAGGCGGGTGAAATCCAATTCACTGCCCTCTCGGACAATATGGCCTCCGATAACCAGGGAAATTTGTGGACCCTCTACGAGTCACACCTGTCATTAGGTGAGCGAAGATTGGGACGGCTGCCCTCCCATCGCATCTTCTGGTTTGCCTGGTACAACGCCTATCCGAACACAAGACTTGTAAAATGATTACTCGAGATGGCGATCATCAAAGGCGAAGGGCAAGATGTCTCTGGCGCTATTAACCTTATAGACCGGGGTCCCGGGACCAAATATGTAAATGGTAATTTTACAGTCATAACGCCGCTCCATCTCCACCATCACCTGCCGGCATGATCCACATGGAAAAGCAGGGACGTTTTCGTCGGTACTTCGTTTCTCGGTAGTCACGGCCACAGCCTTCATTTTCCTTTCTGCGGTAGCACTGGCAGCTGAATACATTGCCACGCGTTCGGCGCACAGACCTAAAGGATATACAGCATTTTCCTGGTTGGCACCCTGGGTGATTGCTCCATCATCCATGAGCACTGCCGCTCCTACGCGATATCCCGAATAACGCGCATAACTTGTCTGTAGTGCGGAAAGCGCTGCATAACAGAGACTTCTTTCCGAATCTTCTAACTCATCAATCGACTCAATCACCGTATACTGCGTGCTAAAGCTTTTATGTTTCATAAGATTATGTAAGGTCATCAGACAACGACTTTGAGTATGCCCTTGCCGCGAGACTAATGTTCATCTAATTTATCAAAGAGATGACAAAAAAGCTTATAATCACTCAATACCTATAATACATCGCTTTGCATTCTGATGAAATCTCAAGTCTATTGTAAGTTTGACGTGAAAATGAAAAACGGTTAGCGATGCCTGATTACATGAAATTTCCAGTTTCTATTCTTTGTCTTTGCATTTTGCAGTCTTGTGGAGAGGAAGAACCTCCAATGATGGAGACGCCTCTGCCCACCGTCAGTTTCTCCAGCGTTACCCTGATGGAAGGCGACAACGACGTGACCATGTCTTTTGAGGTATCGGTCATCGGTGAAAGAGTTGGTCCGATTACATTGGAATACAGCACCGTGGACGGGACGGCCGAAGCTGGTTCAGACTATGTGGCCGTCCAGGGTGGCATGGCAGAAATACCGGTAACTGCACCTGGTACAGACCTGGACATTACCATCATCGGCGATAATATAGTCGAATCGGACGAAACTTTCCAGGTACGCCTTAGCAATGTTTCCAATGCCCGAATTACCAATTCCACAGCCACCGGCACCATTATTAATGATGACGTTGAAAACCCGCAATTCGATGTCACTATCCCGGAAAATGGAGCTACCAGTCCCATGTCGTACGATGGTTTGGCGCTTGCATGGAGCGACGAATTTAACAGTGAATCCTTGAACTTAGAGAAATGGACCATAAGAGTAGGCGACGGATGTCCGGACCTATGTGATTGGGGCAATAATGAGTTACAATATTATCAGTCTGAAAACCTTGGAATCTTTGAAGATGAATACCTTGTCATTGAGGCACACAGGGAAAGCATTGGGGGAAAATCCTACACATCATCCAGGATCAACACCAAGGATAAATTTGAATTTTCTTACGGTCGTATAGACATCCGCGCGGCTTTACCAAAAGGCCAGGGTCTCTGGCCAGCGCTCTGGATGCTTGGTGCGAATATCGATGAAGTGGGGTGGCCTGCCTGCGGAGAGATCGACATCATGGAGATCATTGGCAATGAACCCGCCAAATTGCAC
>JBFKOL010000470.1:0-2604 GCA_041628815.1 Saprospiraceae bacterium
GTTATGTTAGCCTTCAATTACACATCAACAAATTCGACTTCAGAGAGGTCGTAGATAATGTAGATAATGGTGTGTATGGTACCTTCATCACACAATACGATCATCGTAAGACCTATTTTTACACCATCAATTAAACAAAAACCCAACATCATGAAATACCAAATGGACCCTGATATCTACCGGCAGATCGAAGAGGTCATCCAAAGCGACGATAGTCCGGTGGGGATCGATGCCAAAAAAACCCATATCATCATTCTTCATAAATTGGATGAGATAGATAAGCGATTGCGGGAAATAGAACGTTCTCTCAAGACCTGATCGACTATCCATCTAATTTCTTGAACCAGTTTTTTCGGGTGATTCCTTATTTTGAGGACAATGAAATGGATCATCCGCATTGTTATCCTTGCCCTCTTTTTGTTTTTCTGTTGTCGATCCGACGATTCATTCAATGAAACAGAAGAAATTACAGGATTTCTACTCCCGGCAAATGCACTCCCTGACTATGAGAAATACATTGATCACGCTGGTATCATAAGCCAATGGAACGAGGAGTTTTACCACAGAGGGCTAGTTATCTATCGCAATCATTGTTTCAGTTGTCATGGCAACCCTGACCAACAGGGTTCTCTGCCTTCCGCAAATAAATTTTGGCAGGACACCTTCAAACTGGGCAATGATCCATATGCCATGTATCAGGTCCTCACACGGGGCTTGGGTCTTATGACACCTCATGTAAGATTGACGCCCAGGGAAAAATACGAAGTCATTCACTTTATCCGGGAGGAGTTCATCCGTGATGACAACCCCGAACAATTCTTTGAAGTATCCGAAGACTATCTACGAAGCCTTCCCCCTGGCGACGACTACGGACCGGATCCGTCTCCTTATCAGCCATGGGCCGAGATGGATTACGGTCGATTTCTTATACATACTTACGAACTGGCCGATTCCACGCATCCGCCTCAACAGGTTTCCGGTGGACGAAGTCCTTTGCCCAACGAAGATTACAGACATTTGAATTTTGTCTACAAAGGAATTGCAATCAGGTTGGATGATGGACCCGGAGGAATCGCTGCTGGTAAAGCCTTTGCCCTCTTTGACCATGACCTTATGCGATTTGCAGGTTTTTGGACGGGTGAAGGATTCATCGACTACCGGAGCATCTTACTGAATGACGAACACAATATTTATCCGCAAACCGTCGGTAAAATTCATGTGGAAAATCCCATCACACCTGGTTGGGCCAATCCCTCTGATGGTTCCTTCAATGATCCGCGTCAACTCGCTGTCGATGGTCGTCCATTTGGGCCACTGCCGCGCAGCTGGGTACACTATAAGGGGCTGTTTACTTACAATGATCGAGTGGTAATAGAGTATACAGTAGGCACTTCACGGGTGTTAGAAACTTATGATTTGATCCAAACAGGTAATACGCCTATTCTATCCCGAACGCTCAATGTAGCCCCTTCATCCGGGATCAAGAATTTGCGCATTGCACCGGCAGACTTTGTCGTGGAGGTAATAACAGATAAAGGGAGAGTCTCGATCGAAAACGGATTTCACGTCTTTCATATACCTCGGGATGAAGCAGTTGACCTCACCATTCTCATGGGGGTAGATGCCGCCGAAGTCAAAGTGGCTGCAGCGAACGCCAAAAAACCTTTGCCATTAACCCAATTTATCTCGGGCGGACCGGCTCTTTATGAAGATCAGACGATAACAAGCCCGATTATCAGCGGCGACGATAATAAACCTTACGCCGTAGATGTTTTTACGCTTCCTATGGAAAATCCATGGAAAAGCAGGATGCGCCCTTCAGGTATCGACTTTTCTGAAGACGGTGAGGCTGCCTTTGTATGCACTATTGACGGGGAAGTCTATAAACTTGAAAACATCAGGACGAAAGAGGGACCCATATCCTGGAAAAGAATTGCCACCGGCATGTTTCAACCACTCGGAATCAAAATACATAATGGCAATATTTACGTAGGATGTCGCGATCAGATTGTCAGATTGGTTGATCTCAATGGTGATGGAGAAACCGATTACTATGAAAGTTTCAACAGCGATCACCAGGTTACAGAGCACTTCCATGAATTTGCCATGGGTCTCCAAACAGATGAACAGGGAAACTTTTATTACGCAAAAAGTGGACGTCACGCAAGGAGATCACTGGTTCCTCAACATGGGACTCTCATACGGGTTTCAGCAGATGGAACGCTATCTGAAATACTTGCGAATGGATTTCGTGCCGCCAATGGCGTGTGCATCAACCCGGACGGTTCCTTTTATGTGACCGACCAGGAGGGATATTGGAATCCAATGAATCGCATCAATCGCGTAGAACGTGGAGGGTTTTATGGAAACATGTACGGCTACAACCCGCCAAAAGATTCATCTGACCAGGCTATGGAACAACCTCTTGTGTGGGTGGACATGAAATACGATCGGTCACCGGCGGAACTGCTGTGGGTAGAAAGCAACCAATGGGGTCCTTTGAATGGCCATCTATTGAGTCTTTCATACGGCTATGGAAAAGTATTCGTGGTTCTTCCCCATTCTTTCGGTAATATACACCAGGGAGCCATTGTTGAATTGCCA
>JBFKOL010000471.1:0-2594 GCA_041628815.1 Saprospiraceae bacterium
TCCCGCTCTTTGACTTTCCCCAATGCCGCGCTTGTCATAGCGCACAGAAGCTATGCCTTCCGCATAAAGTCCTTCTGCCAGCATTTTGAACACATTGTTTTTCATCATCGGATTATTGCCATCTCTGTCAGTGGGACCGGATCCGGCAATCATCAAAACGACAGGCGTCTTTTGATCCGTTCGTATAGAAAGCAGGGTCCCATGAATATCCCCTGATTCAGTGTTGAGAACAATATCCTCTGCCATTTGTGCCGGCAAATTAAGGCAATTACTTATTGATAAAAGAATGAAGATATGTAGTCGCAAAGTACCCATTTTAATTCATAAATGACGGACAAAAAATTAAAAAGATAAAGAGTTATCAAAATAGAAGTGAGACAGGATTGTCTATTGACTAAAAAACCGCCCCGATTTCTCGGGACGGCTTATTATACTTCATTCTGCAAATAGAGCGTTATTGCATTATTCTGTAAATGCATAATTTATGCCAAACATGATCATCGACGTCGTCATTTCATAGGACACATTGCTCATGGGCACCTCTCCCAGCGGCGGGAAGTTTTGAATCAACATAGGATTGTACAACGGTCCGGATGTGGCGCCGCCACTTGTCCCGTAATGGAATGTTGTATTCACGGTGACTTTTGAATTGACCATGTAACCCAGGCCAAACTGGAAAGCATTCTTGATGACCGCCGTGGCCGGTACAGAGAAAAATGCAAGTTCCTCCGTGATCGGATTTGTACTATAAGTATACCCTAAGCGGAGCGGCAATTTATCGATGCCCTTGTACTGGAATCCGGCAGAAATGATGCTGATGTTTTCCCATCCAAAACCGGCGACTGAAGCTGTAGGCGTCCATCCACTGGCTTCAAAGCCATCTGTATTCTTATAATCCACATACCTGTAATCGAGCCCAAAATCGAAATTATCCCCCATGTAGCCGACGCCCACTGAATAAATAGCAGGATAATCCATGTTGAATGTCGGTCCCTCGGTAGTTGTACCATCGAGGTAATCGCTGGTAAATTCAAAATCTGAAAAATGCTGGGTAGACTTATAGGAAGCCCCGATATTGAAACCAGAATCCGTCATGTACAAGACACCAGCCTGGAATCCAAATCCTATGGCACTCGTCTTTTCACTAGTAGGATAACCCGCCATCGTTGGAGAAGCAATCGGATTGGGCTCAAGGGCCAATGCCGCATAATTGATTGTCGGCGCTATACCCACACTGAAATTAGTCGACACCTCATAGGCATAGGACAACCCCACCTGGAGCAACTGGTAATCGGATTCCACCCTTCCAAATCCGCCCATGGCTTGTGGAAAATTAATGGGATTACTCATGCTCTCGGGAAAAGTGACGCCAAATCCACTGATGCCAAACGCTGACACCCCAAATGTATGTTTGCTGTCAGCCTTGCCAAAGACCATTCCAATTGATGGCAGGATAGATGTTCCTCGATCATCTTCAGTCACACCGGATATCGTACCGGAAAAATCAGGAAGAGGAGCCGTTGAGGACACCTCCGGGGAGGAAAAGAACAATCCGGCATCAATAGCCAGAATTTTTGTGTCAAATTGCGATATGCCCGCCGGGTTCCACTGCAATGAGCCGCTGACATCTACAGGCAATCCCGTTGCCGCGCCGCCCATAGACATATTGACGCTGCCGATGCCTTGCATAATATGCCCAGTCTGTCCCATCATAAGACCGGAAGCAATTATAAATAATACATTCAAGATTAATTTTTTCATTGTAGGTGTTTTAATTACAAAATTTCATGTGTTTCATACCGAAAATTATATATCAACCTACCATGTATGGCTGATATAAATCAATGCCCCTATGACCCGGATCATCAACAAATGTTTTTCGGATAAAATTTTATTTGCCCGAATATTTAACTGTAATCTGATCAACTGTCAGGACGTCAATCAACTAAAAAAATCGAAAATAGACCATGCAGGTTTGACCAATGTGACCTGGGTCACACAAGAAACCATGCGGAGGAGGACTTCATTTGACTTTTCTTATTGAGATTAGATGGTATTAACCCCTGGATTTCCCACTCCGATCTTCATCATCACCCGGGTGATCGTCCACGTTAAAGTATGTGAAATCACTATTGACAAAATCTTCAAAAGCAGGATGGATCCGGGCAAAGGCAAGCATTTCATGATTGAATATATTTTCCTTTTCGCGGAGACCACACTCAACAGATTTCTTGAGGCATTCATAAGATTGTGTAACATCTTCGAGCAACGAATAGCAACAGGCCATATGAAAATAGATCTCAGCATCATTGGGAGAGAGGTCCATAGCAAGGTTAAATACTTTTAAAGCTTCCTGGGGTTCATAGTCCATGAGAAGTGCTATGCCCTGCTTGATATACTTGTTCTCTGGCTGCCTTGACTGGCCACCCATCGGGACTATCTTGTTCTCAACCACCATTTCACCATTTCTCCTCAAATCAACCAGGACTTGCATCCCGTTGGTCAATTTGGTTGTCAAAATGTAACGGGCAGCTTCCCCGTTTTCCACAACGACAAAATCATGATTTGTGCCCATGATAGATGATTTTTTTGAA
>JBFKOL010000472.1:0-2590 GCA_041628815.1 Saprospiraceae bacterium
CGCATCTGATGAGCCGTTTTGTCCAATCTTCATGTAGAATCCTTTCGCTTGACTCAAAATAAACGTGTCGAGGGCAAGGAACAGGATAAGGTTATTGTTGTCGCTTGGTGCAAAATGGAGACGGATCTCAGCTTTCCAGGAAACGCTATCGGGAATAAAAACCGGGGTGTAGAGAAGGGCCTTCCCACTCTCGTTGTCATTTAACTGCAAGTGTCCTTCCGAATTAACCATGAATTTTTCCCTGTCACCGTACCAGGTGACATATTCCGTGATGTCCCCGTCACTGAAATCATCACTGATCTGGGCAATTAAAGAGGCATGGAAAATGATGATCAAGATAAAAGCCCATAAACCGGTCATTTTCCAAATGTATATAGAACCTTAAAAAGTATCCGTTTTAATAAAAATAGTCGGTTATTTGTTGCAAAATTTTATAAGATCAAAATTTCATCGCGTATGAAGCTGGCGATTGTTGGTGTTACAGGTCTTGTGGGCAAGGAGTTTTTAGAAGTCCTCGAGGAGCGAAAGATAGTTCCTGAAAGGCTCATTCCTGTCGCATCGATCAGGTCAGTGGGAAAGAAGGTTCATTTCAATGGTACACAGCACACGGTTGTGTCGATGGAAGATGCCATTAACAGTGCGCCTGATTTTGCTCTATTTTCAGCAGGAGGGAAGGTGTCTCTGGAGTTTGCGCCAAGGTTTGCAGAGAAGGGGACCGTAGTTATTGACAACTCATCGGCATGGCGGATGGATGAGAATATCAAGCTTATTGTCCCTGAAGTCAACGGCGGTCTTCTCGATGGCAGTGAGAGGATCATTGCCAACCCCAACTGCAGCACGATCCAACTTGTGGTCGCTCTGGCCCCGTTGCACAAGGCTTTTGGCATCAGAAGGCTCGTGATATCGACCTACCAGTCATTTACGGGTACTGGGGCCAAAGCTGTGGCCCAATATAATGCTGAAAAGCAGGCTGCCACTGAGGGTTCCTATGACATGGCCTATCCCTATCCCATATTTGAGAATTGTTTGCCGCATTGTGATGTATTCATGGAGAACGGGTATACCAGGGAAGAACTGAAACTAATCAATGAAACCCGTAAAATCCTCTCGGACCAGGATATTGCCGTCTCAGCCACCGCAGTCAGAGTCCCGGTTTACGGGGGGCATTCGGAATCAGTGAATATAGAATTCAGAAACCATTATGAAATTTCTGAGGTTATACAATTGTTATCTTCTTCGAAAGGAGTAGTTGTGCAAAATGATGTGCATACCAATTTATATCCCATGCCGAAGTATGCGCATAAAAAGGACGAAGTCTTTGTGGGAAGGATCAGGAGAGATGAGTCAATAGAGCATGGATTGAATTTATGGATTGTCGCGGACAATCTGCGAAAAGGAGCGGCCACAAACGCCATCCAGATTATGGAAGCATTGATGTAAGTTTTTAAAATTTACAAAACGTACTAGCCAACCATTAATTTTAATGGTAGCGTCAATTTAAGTGATTATGAAAAGTAAAATTGTAATATGGGGCAATGACGAGAATGAAAAGAAAATTCTCATAGCCGTTGAACTCAAGGCAAAGGAAAACAAGATCATTATTTACACATTTAAAGAAGAAGAGGCAACCGAGGTATTCTATAATCTTATGATGAATGACTGGAGGTCCGGCAATCCTGTCAAATTTCCAGACACCTTCACATCAATTGAGCGCCCTTTGTCGATGACTGAAGATCTTCTCCCGGAGAATATCAAAGTGGATAGGACAGACATTATAACCCGGGCAAAAGCAGAGTGGCATTTTGTGGTCTTGTCATCAAAATTACATGAGTTGTACCAGTCCGAACTCGATGATCTCAGAGAGAAAGTCGATCAACTTTCGGAATATGAAAACAGCATCTGGGAAGAAATGAAAGGGTTTTGGACGAAAGTCCAGAATCAAATGCGTGAGAAGAATCTGTTCAAGGAACATGCTGATGCATTGAAGGAGCAAACCAATGAGGTGTTTTCGACTTTGAAAGAACTGAAAAATACCGCGCGTAAAGAATTCAAGGAAAAATCTAGGGAACGGGCCCGTTCGTTTGGTGAAAAGCTGGATACCATATATGAAAAGATTGAGAAAGGTTTGGGGCTCAAACCCATTTTCGAAGAGTTGAAAGATATTCAGCGGGAGTTTAACCAGGGCAATTTTACCAGGGAGGACAGGTCAAAAGTATGGAAAAGGCTTGACGGTGCTTTTAAGGCAGTCAAAGAAAAGAAATTCGGGCCCCAATCAGAAAGCGGATCCTCCATGTCGCGCCTGGACCGGAGATATAATGGCCTGATCCACGCAATTCAGAAAATGGAGAACTCGATTAAGAAAGACAAAAGGGATATCGAATTTGAGTCCCGTAAGATCAATGAGTCTGATGGACAACTGGAATCACAGATCAGACAGGCAAAGATTAAAATGATAGAGGAGCGGGTGCATTCGAAGCAGGAGAAACTCGATGAGATGCTCCAAACCAAGACTGAGCTTGAGAAAAGAAAAGAGGTGGAAGCCAAAAAACAGCAAAAGCTCGAGGAAAAGCGAAAGATTACTGAAGCGGAG
>JBFKOL010000473.1:0-2586 GCA_041628815.1 Saprospiraceae bacterium
ACGAAGGGAAATGGGACCTGTGTGATAGAGTTTTCCCCGCTTCGCATTCTCAGCGATTACCTTGAGCATATGATCGGCCGCTTCAATGTACCGGTGGTTTTTCATAGGAACCATGATCTCGGACGAATAGGACTGGATTCCATTGGCCGCACCGATGTTGAAAACCTTATAGCTTTTGTTCCAGTAGCTGTTGTCGACCAATGCCTTGATTGCCGTGGACAACAACTTGTGGGAGTTTTCAGGTTTCTTGTTAAATTTCCCCAAGATGATACTTGTTACGAGTTTTGATCCGCTGCCAAGCTCCACCCAGAAGTTTCGCTTTTTATCCTTGGGTTTCAAGCCACCCGTATCGGTTTTTGGATTCCGGGTTGTGATGAGACCGTCGCGAACTCCTTGCTCATTCGGATGTGGGTTTAGAAGGAATTCTATGTGGTCATGGTCCTCCAGAATGGTCGAAGTCTTCAATTTATTTTTGATTTCACTCCAGGTCGAGAGCGTGCGTATTTCTTGAAGATAGTATGCCGGGACTACTTCGATGATCACGGAATATACGGCTCCGAGACAGCCAAGACTTACCAGCATGGAATTGAAGAGGTCATCATTTTGCAGGAGTTTGATATCCGGATATTTTAAAGCAAAAGCTGCCGGGTCGGTGATCCCGTTTGCTGGTTCGATTCTAAAAACTTCCCCTTTATTGACTACCACTTCAAATGAGCGGATCATATCGCATAGAGGGCCGTAACTCACCCCGGACCCATGTGTGGAGGTACAGGTAGCCCCGATTATAGTCTGCCCGTCATAGCCGCCCATGTTGGAAAGGGCAAGACCATTGCGATCGAGCAGATCATTAAGTTTGCGAATGGTCATACCGGACTGGGCATGAAAAAGCTTGTCGTGAGGAAGGGTATTGTTAAGGACCGAAGTATCGAGGTCGATTTTATTGTTGAGCCCGTTCGGGCGAATGAGGTGACCTGTTGTATGGCATATATCCATAAAGCTGTGGCCGGACCCTACCGCTTTCACACGCCCATGGCCGTTGTAGGCACTAAGTACAATG
The DNA here is from genome assembly GCA_041628815.1 of Saprospiraceae bacterium. Classification (GTDB taxonomy): domain Bacteria; phylum Bacteroidota; class Bacteroidia; order Chitinophagales; family Saprospiraceae; genus JBFKOL01. The sequence goes on from JBFKOL010000473.1 coordinate 1,058, forward strand.
GCTCGCAAATCGTTCAGTCTCTCCGGGGTCCATGTATTAAGCGGGTGTGCGGTGAATTCCCCATTGTGGTTGGACCAGGATCTTCTTTTATCCGGTTTCATATTTTGGTTGCAGTTGACAGTTTCGAACTTCTCTCGGGTAATAACATTCTGCCACATGCTCAAGCGAAAAATGAATCGGATCGTACTTCTATCTTGATCCGGATCGGCATTCCTTGGTCTATCTACTTAGTAAAGTGGCTAAACCCTTTTTGAGAAATGACTGATGCCCCGATCAATAGCCTCTGCGGCGATACCAGAGATCTTTACCCTCTAATGCCTTTTTACCCATTATCGTCATCCAGATGACAGAAGTCAAATTAGTGAATAGTTACCGTATTTTCGTACTAAGTTTTCAGTATTATTGATGTGGAAGAGTAGGATCCATGCCTGGTATTAATGCCACTTGTATTTCTTAGGTGGGCGATGATGGTTAAAGACATATGAAATTTTTTCATATGAATTAAATCGAAATTCCTATTTTTACGATTAAGAGATTTCCAGTTCGGCAAGTTATATAATGACAAATCTGGTCGGAAGGAATTGTGAGAACCCGGGTTTTTTGATTATTAGAAATTAGAAGAGGAGGACCACTTTAGATCCCCCTCTTATTTTAAGGATACTACATTTCGCTTAACTTAATCACACCTGAAAATGTAGCATTAAAGTAAAAAGGCACGAGTTTCTTTTTACGGAGAGACCCATTCACTAGGCATGAGACATACCTCATCCTTGTTAATAATCAACCCTTGTACAAATATATTATATTTTCTATAATATGAAATTTATTGTAGCAATTTTTCTACACGATGATTGAGACATTTCTACAAAGACTGGAGGCACTGATCAAAAAGGAAGGCCATTCAATCCGTACTTTCGAGATCAAGTGTAACATTTCGAACGGGACCATTTCAAGGGCCTTGAGAAACAATAAACAGTTTCAGATTGAGGTGCTCCTGAAAATTGCGTCACAATTTCCTCATTGGGATTTCAACTATCTCATACATGGCGAGGATAAAGAAAGCATGTCTAATTTAGAAGGGCCTTCCAGCAACGGTCATCTAAAATTGCTTGACCAAATAATTCAGCTTGCCGAGGCCGCAAAAAAGTCGGCCAATTAGGGCGTGGCAAACCCTATCCACCACTTTTTTCGACAATCTTTCATTCCATTATTGAAATAATTTCGCAAGCTTTTCAGAAATACTTCACATTTATTTAAATTAGCATAGGACCAAGGAACTATCATAAGACTTTCCAGTGTGCAGTTCCTGCCATTTTAGAGTCAAGGGTATCCTGGGTAGGTGAGTAAAAAGGCAATGGATTTATAGAAGCGTAAATGAATGCCATCGGTGCATCGGTTGTGCCTGTCATGAAGTTGGCGTACTCCGTATTTCCAGGCGGATCTGGACGGAATTTAAGTTCAGCTGACGTCAGGACAATTGCGTAGGTATTCATCATATACGCTAAGGTGGGGACAGCTGACTGAAGTGA
>JBFKOL010000474.1:0-2565 GCA_041628815.1 Saprospiraceae bacterium
ATTTGATCAAGTGGGCAATCTTATAGGTCAATACCCTTGTTTTGCCGGAGCCCGGTCCGGCAATGACCATGATTGGCCCGTCTGTGGCCACGACAGCTTCCCGTTGGACCGGATTCAATTCGTCTAAATAGTCAGATTTCTTCTTTCGCAATTCAGGCATCGGGCTAAGATTAAAAATTTTTATAATACAAAGTTAGGGATTAGAAATAATAATATAAATCTTATGTTTATCTGATGCGATTTGAAAATGTAATCAAACATTTTTATAATTTTTTGCGAGATCCGCAGCTGACGGTACGAAGAAATGGGATCAAGGTCAAAACAGTCCTTCACGTCACTTTGTTGTTTTTCATCGTTTTTACAATGCAGATCCTCCTGCTTGCACCTATTTCATCGGCACTCGGCATTGAAAATGTCCCCCATGCTTTTGAGGACCTGTTGGAACAGTTCGATTCCTGGAAGATCATACTTTTGGTGGTCTTTGGTGCCCCGCTGATCGAGGAATTTGTTTTCAGGTATCCGTTGACAAAACCGGGATTGATCCTTTTAGGTGCTGGGGTACTGGCCGGAGGACTGGCCTTTTTAATTTGTGAAAATATCCAGGGACTATCACAATTGGCACAAATCGGCATTGGGGGATTGACAGGATTTGGCTGTATCCTTTTCCTGATTCTGAGGTATTTGCGTTCTGGCCGATGGCTTGGATTAATCCATAATCATTATGGTGTTATCTTCTACGTCGTAGCCGTTGTTTTTGCTTTTGTCCACATTTTTAATTTTACACTTGCTGAAACCCAATGGTGGTACACGCCATTGCTCGTATTGCCCCAGTTTATTCTCGGCCTTTTACTGGGTTATGTCAGAATTCAATATTCCATTTGGATGAGCGTCTATGTGCATGCCCTCAACAACCTGCTGCCGACTGTTTTTCTATTTCTTATCTAGAGCTTTGATATCAGGAGAGTTTCGATCTGCCCCTCAATGGTCAGTCTGAGGAGATATAACCCGGGAGGGTAGGGGAGCAGATTGATTGAGGCAGGGATAGACTTGCCGGATGCCAGCAAGTGCCCCCGGATATCGAGCAGATTCCACTGATCGATGCTCGAGATAGGTGATCCTTTGACAGAAAAAGATTCTATAACGGGATTCGGATAGATGCGGAAAAGGTATTTATCCACATCGGCCGTGGCAGAGACTTCGTATTCGAGGGCCATTTCGACAGCCTTCAATGCATTCAGCCGTCCGTAGCCATAAATCGGGTTAGGCGACGCATCACCCACCCAGTCAAAACACCCGGTCGTGTCGAATTGCGCCCTTGCGCTTGCCACAAGGATTTCTTCGATGGCATCGACCTGTCCGGCCAGGGCAGGATTGGCACTGATCATGAGGGCAACTGTCCCGGCAACATGCGGGCCGGCCATACTGGTCCCCGAAAGTGCTCCATAAGTGTCGTTCAACAATGCGGATCTGACAAAAACCCCTGGGGCTGAGATATCCGGTTTGAGCCTGAAAGAGGAATCAATGGCCACAGGTCCCCTGCTGCTGAAGGCGGCAATGGTATCATTGATTGCAGTAGCACCCACCGAAAATGCGTTTTCATACATCGCGGGCGGCCTGTTGACCGATGCGCATCCCGGGCCGCTGTTGCCCGCAGACACGACAACGACGATTCCCGCTGATCTCAGATTATTCACAGCTGTTTCAAGGATATGCCAGTTGCTCTCATTACAACCCTCTTTTTCCGGGCAAGACCAGCTGTTGTTGATGACATGTGGCGCAAGATCCGGGTTGGGATTCTGACCTTCAAGATCTGTTGGAGCGAGGAACCATTCAAAGCACTCAAGGTAGGTGGATGGTGTACCATAAACACGCTCCATATTCCTGCATCCAATCCACTCGGCCATCGGGGCAACACCGATAGAAAGGCTGTCTGTAGAGCCTACCATCGTGCCCATCGTATGGGTGCCGTGCCTGTGATCGTCACAGGGTGTAATCACATCAAGGCCACAGGGATTGTTCTCAGGGTCAAGGATTGAATCACCGTGCATTGGATTTATTTCCCTGATGGCATCGTGCCAGTTGTGATTATGGTCCGCACTGCTTCCGTCCCAACCGCGATATGTGGACTTCAGCGCCTCGTGATCCCATTCATAACCGGTGTCCTGTCCTCCGATGACCACGTTTTCACCGGTGAAGCCCAAACGCCATACACTGTCGGCCATGATTCGCCGTATGCCCCACTCGGCTTCGGGTGTCCCTTTATAAGGGATGATGGACTCATTGGCAGGGGCTTCCAGCATAACAGGATGGTTATCGGTGATCGCTTTGACTTCATCCAGAGCGGCAATGTATTGAAGTGTTTGAATATCCAGGTGCGCTTCTATTGCGTCTGCAATCATAAAGACTCTATGTGGAATATTCATTGCCGAAAGGTCAGATACGAGGGCTTTCATTGCCTTTTGCCCGGCCCTGTTGACAAGGGCCGAATAGACAAGTCGACCCTTCTCTATTTTGCCAAGAGCATCAACCGGGGTTTCGATCGGGACATCAATACTGCGCATAACA
>JBFKOL010000475.1:0-2533 GCA_041628815.1 Saprospiraceae bacterium
AACACTTCCCGCGGCATAGGTCCATTTGAATTTCTTTGACTTTTTAAAATAGACGAAAAGAGCCAACGCCGGAAAGGTCAGCAAGCTCAAAAGGTGTACTCCAATCGAAAGACCCGAACTGTAAGCAGCGAACACAAGCCACCTGTCCGTTGATGGGTTATCGGGCAGGGTATACCATTTGATTACGGCCCAAACAGTTAAAGCGGTAAAAAATGTCGACATGGCATATACCTCTCCTTCTACTGCCGAAAACCATATAGAAGAGCAAAAAGCGGTTGAAAGACCGGCTGCCACGCCCGCTGCAGCAGCCAACCAATCTGCATAAAGGGTTAAGTCTCCATCTTTATCAGAATAAAACAATTTGCTCAAAGCAGCTGTAGCCCGGCATATCAATACTGCTGTTAGCGCAGTAAAAAACCCCGACATGAGATTTACGGCAAAAGCGATGGACGAAGGATTGTCAGAAAAGACATCACCAAGCCATGCAAACAGCCGGCCTATGATAATAAACAAGGGTGCACCTGGAGGGTGTACCACCTGCAGTTTATAGGCTCCCAGGATAAACTCCCCACAATCCCAAAGGCTACCGGTTCGCTCAGCTGAAAAAAAATAGATGACAAAGGCAATGAAAAACACCATTGCCGAAGCTGCATTCAGTAGCTTTTTCGATGAAAGCATGTAATCGTTTTTATTGTTTTTCGAGACTGATCGGAGGTCAACAATTTACGTGATCTTCTATTAAAGAACTTCCTAATATGATAATTTTACAAATGTAACAACATTCGCCTTATCCATAGAGGATCATGGTACAATACGCATTAGAATGCAAGATATTATAATTGATCGCTGCATAATCTGTGAAACAGGAGATTCGGAAACGATATATCAAGTCAAAGATCACCTTGTTACCGGCGAGGTATTCAAACTCGTGGCCTGCAAAAAGTGTGGTTTCAGGTACATATCCGATCCCCCTCCTGCATCGCTTGCTGGCAAGTACTATGAAACAGAGGAATATATAGAGCATTCAGATGACGCCTCCGGCTTCACAAACCGCATCTACCATCACGCCAGGAAATGGATGATTTATTACAAGGAAAAAATGATTTCCAATGAAAAAGGCAAGAAAAAAATCCTCGATTTCGGTACGGGGACGGGCTACTTCCTCAATTACATGAGGCAAAAAGGCTACGAGGTAATCGGAGTTGAAATCAGTGGCAAGGCTCTATCATTTGGAAAAGAAAAATTCGTTCTGAATATCCATCACCCTTCAGAAATTTTCGAAGATGATTTTGAGACGTCGTTCGGGTACATCACTTTTTGGCATGTACTCGAACACGTTTATAATATTGATCGGGTCATGGAACGGATGTATGAATTGCTCGACTCCAGGGGTACCATGATTGTAGCCCTTCCCAACTTTCGGTGTGTAGAAGCATCGATATACAAGGCCTTTTGGAATGGCTATGATGCCCCCCGGCATTTATGGCATTTTGACCAAGACCAATTTGTGACCTATGCCCGGAAATTTGGGTTCCGGCTTCGTCAAACTACATTGTTGCCATTGGATCCCTTCTACAATTGCCTCATCAGTGAATCTTATCGCAAAAAGCAGTGGTTTCTTTTATTGATGCCTCTTATTGGGTTGTACTCCCTTATTTTAGGGTATTTTAACAGGAAAAAAGCAAGTTCCATCGTTTACTTTTTAGAAAAGGACCATGTTTAAGATATTGACCCTTGGCATACTATTTTTCTTGCTTTACAGGCTTGTTTTTTCGCCATTCAAGTCACTTGAAACTTCTGAAACTTCAGATGTCGTCGAAGAATCAGATACCATCGATATTGACTACGAGGATGTTGACAACTGATCACGACAGCCTGGCTGTATTGATTGATCATAATGACTGGATTATATGCAACAAGCAGGCCGGAATACCCAGCACTCCTGATAAGAGCGGTGACAACGACATGCTGTCCATTGCGGAGCACTATGTAGGGAAGACACTCTTTCCGGTACACAGGCTGGACAGGCCTGTCAGTGGTTGCATATTATTTTCTAAGACTAAAGCTTCACAGCACAGATTATCACAACCTGGAGCAATGATCAAGCGATACCTCGCCGTAATTCCATCAGGTAGCGTAGATCCTCAAGGTATGCTCAGACACCATCTCGTTCACGACAAAAAGGCACGCAAGGCGAGATGTTACGATGTTCCCGTTGAAGGAAGTAAAATCGCCGAACTAACCTATCACACCACCCTAGCACTGGAACGATATGACGTACTTCATATCGAGCTCGGGACCGGCCGATTTCATCAGATACGTGCTCAGTTGGCGGCAATAGGTCTTCCGGTCAGGGGCGATGTCAAATATGGAGCTCGCAGGTCAAATCCCGACCGCTCAATAGACCTCCATGCCTATCAACTGATCATTCCGGAGTCAGGAACCTTTGCGAAGGCGCATAGAAAACCTGTTTCGCCTCTTTGGGAGCACATTTTCGGAGAACTGCAATGACTTGTTGCGGCTTGCCGAGAAT
>JBFKOL010000476.1:0-2525 GCA_041628815.1 Saprospiraceae bacterium
CATCAGGTACTTCATTACACCGCCGGCCATCAGCCCGATCTGCGCCTCGCGTACACTCCGCGCCGCCAGCGACCGCTGCATGACGGTCTGGTTGGCACACCAGTAGTTGATGTTGAGGAGAAATAAACCGAAAATATGAATCCACGGCAAGGTGTCGTGATCCGCAGGCAAATGAAGATGCATCATATCACCTGTTTTTTCATAAAGCTGGTTCCATCCTCCCAGGTGATGAATGGCAATGAATAGTACCGCAAGACCACCGGTTAGCAAGATGGCAAACTGTATAATGTCGGTGCGTACGACAGCACTAAGACCTCCGAGATAGGTATATATGGCCGAAAAAACGCCCAGTCCTACCAAGAGTATGGCAATGCGAAAGATCCTGTCAGGATGAAGTACCACCAGATAATCGCTGAAGACGAGATCTGCGGCATAGGCTCCCCAAAACAAGGCAGCTCCCAACGTAATGGTCGAAAACATTAAAATATTTGCACAACTGTATACAAGGGCGGTACCATTCCCGAGCCTTGAGCCAATAAACTGGGTTATTGTTATCACGCGGTCTTTCAAATACATGGGAACAAAAACGAATGCGGCTATGAGGATTCCCTGAACTGCATTGATTTCCAGGCTAGCCTGGGCAAGTCCAAATAAATATGCCGATCCCATCATACCTAGAAACTGGTATCCCTGGATATTGGTGGCAATGGTGGAGATTGCCACAGATGGCCAACGCAGATTGCGGTTACTCAGAAAATAAGAGTCTACTGTCGCCTTCCCGTCTTGCTTTCCGCGAAGGGCTACCCAAAAAATCACTGTGAAATAGACAAGAACGATAAAAAGATCAATCATCAAAATCGTTTAGCCGTACCGAGAGGGCTTGCAGGAATTGCGTCCGGAACCCGGCCTAAAAGGTGAGGAAGGGAAATTGTCTTCAGACGGGGCATGACCAAGTTGCCGAAAAGTAGGCACGACTCGTAGTGCGGATAACCGGAAAGAATGAACGCCCTGACGCCCAGATCCATAAATGCTTTTATCTTCCGATACACCTGGTCCGGATCACCGACTATTGCCACCCCGCACCCGGAGCGGGCCCTGCCAATACCAGCCCATAGATGATCTTCTATGTAGCCCTCCTTGTCCGCAGCCTCACGCAATTCAGTCTGTCTTTGGACCCCCTTGGATTTAGCATCCTGCGCCCTTTCTCGAATACCCATCCCGATGTGGTCATCGAGTCTGCTTACAAGCTCCCTGGCCGCAGATCTGGCCTCTTCCTCCGTCTCGCGGACTATGACATGAATGCGCAGACCAAAATGTAAATTGCGCCCGTGTCGGGCTGCTTTGCTTTTCATTTGTTCTATAAGTGCTTCGATACGGGGAGTCGTCTCCGGCCACATAAGGTAAACGTCGCAATGCTTGGCACACAATTCCTGGCCAGCGTCAGAATAACCGCCAAAATAGAGCAGTGGGCCTCCGTTTTGTTGGTAGGGTTTTGCTGGTGAGGCATCAAGGTGAAAGTTGTAAAACTCCCCCTCGAAATCTATGCGATCGCTCGTCCATGCCTGCTTCAGGATTTCGATGACCTCTGCAGATCGGCCGTACCGCAACCCGGACGATTCTTTATGTCCTGGCAAATCCGAAGAAATGATGTTGATGGTAAGCCGACCTTTTAAGATATGGTCAAGGGTAGCTATGGCCCGTGCCAGCATGGGAGGATGAACTTCCCCGCACCTTATAGCGGTAAGGAGATTGATACGCGTAGTAAGAGTCGCCAAAGCTGAAGCAAAAGTCCAGGTGTCCTGACCTACCTGGTAAGATGAGGGCAGCAAAATATTGCGGAAACCCTGTTCTTCAGCTGTAATGGCTATGCGTGAGGTGTGTTCCCAGCTACTTTTGTAGCGTTCATCGCGTTCGCCCAGGTAGCGGTCGTCACCATCGCAAATGGGAGCAAACCATGCTATTTCAGCTGCTTCACCCATATCTTTGCGGACGCTGGCATGCTTATTCATAGGAAACTCTTCGAAAGAATAAAAGTGTAATAATAATTAAACCTTTACGCACATCGTACATTAGTTTTGTGAACCCCATATTGGCGTTTCAGTTGGTCATCTAATTGTTCGTTTTATGTCTTTTTCTGCCAAAGAAAGAAGAGAAATCATTCGTTCAGCGAGCCAGGTGGTTTACGACCTGGTCATAATCGGTGGAGGCATTACCGGTGCAGGCGTCGCACTCGATGCCGTATCGCGCGGTCTCAAGACCCTCTTGGTTGAAAAGGGTGATTTTGCATCCGGCACATCTTCAAAGTCTACAAAACTGATCCACGGCGGACTGAGATATCTGAAACAATTTGAATTCAAACTTGTCCATGAATCGGGCACCGAAAGAGCCATCGTGCACGGCCTTGCTCCGCATCTCGTCAGACCTGAAAAAATGCTCTTGCCATTGGTGAAAGAAGGAAGCCTGGGAAAATTTTCTACTTCCGTTGGCTTGAGGGTTTACGATTTCCTGGCCGATGTGAAAAAACC
>JBFKOL010000477.1:0-2525 GCA_041628815.1 Saprospiraceae bacterium
AGTTGGCGGAGGCATAAGCGGTCTTTCTTCCGCTTACTTCTACAGTCAGAAAAACCCTAGGGCAAAAATCCTGGTACTCGACAACCACGATGATTTCGGAGGACACGCAAAACGCAACGAATTCAAGTATGGGAACGACATCCGCATTACCTATGGCGGTACGGAAGCCATTGATACACCCTCTTCCTATTCAACGGAGGCCCTTGATTTACTGAAAGACATAGGTATCGATCTCAATAAATTCTATACGGCTTTTCAACAAGATCTTTATTCTAGGCGAGGTTTGGGTATGTCCATAGTGTTCGACGAAGCAAATTTTGGCGAAACCAAGCATGTCACAGGTTACGGAAAAAAATCATGGATAGATTTCGCCGCAGAAGCCCCTCTTACCGACCAAGCCCGCGCTGATTTTATCCGCGTTCAAACTGCAGAAGTCGATTATTTGAAAGGCACACCCGTAGAGGAGAAGTTCCGAGTACTCAGTAAAACAGGATATTCCAGCTTCCTTCGCGACTATGTCAAAGTGGATGAACAGGTCATAAAAATTTACCAGAATTGGGGAATGAGCTTCTGGGGTGTTGACATGGAAGAGGTTCCGACGACGGCTGTCCAATATTATGATGGCGGCATTCCGGGAGTGGATCACACATTGCCTATTAAGACAGGGCGCGGTGTCGATCCCTATATTTTCCATTTTCCTGATGGCAATGCCTCAATCGCACGCCTTCTCGTGCGAAAAATGATCCCCGAAGCTATGCCCGGAAAGACCATGGAAGACGTGGTGACGTCACGTGCGGATTATTCAAAAATCGATCGTCCGGGTCAAACTGTTAATATTCGACTGAACAGTACGGCTGTCCACGTCACCAACACCAAAGACGGGGCCCATGCAGAGATTACCTATGTCCGGGAAGGCAAAACGCATAAAGTGCGAGCTAGGAAATGTATCCTGGCCTGCTATAACAGCGCTATTCCCTATCTCTGCCCGGAAATGCCAGAAAAACAAAAAGAAGGCCTCGCCTTCAATGTGAAAGTACCGCTGGTTTATACCAAGGTTTTGCTCAATAACTGGAAAGCTTTCGATGAACTAAAAACGAGTTTCGTTTATTTCACCGGCGGCTTTTACAAGCAGGCTGAGCTGGCTTACCCCGTTTCCCTGGGTGATTATAAATGCGCACAAATACCGGACGACCCTATGGTGGTTCATATGTGTCATGTCCCCTTATACACCGATATCACCGGTCCCGAACAATGGCGTGCCGGACGCCACCAGATCCTTGCCACTTCCTTCGAAGAATTTGAGCGCCATGCAAGAGATCAGCTCACGCAAGCCCTTGGCAGGGCAGGTTTTGATGCCGACCGCGATATGGAAGCGATTACCGTGAACCGATGGCCCCATGGCTATTCTTACAGCAACAGCCTCACCTGGGGCGAGCACTTCGTCGAGGAAGATAAGCCCTGGGTCATCGGCCGCCAGCCATTTGGAAATATTCATATTGCCAACTCGGATTCGGCCGCGTCGTCTTCGACCAAAGCTGCAATAAAGCAAGCCCATAGAGCGGTGTCGGAGATTATGGGTTAAAGTAATCCTCAATAAGATTCTCATTGGATAGAATAGTCTTTTCCTAAGCAATTTCAGCGAGAGAATGGACACAATGGATGTCTAAATCAGTTTTGCAAAACCGCCCTTTTCTGACTGGCCATGGTAATTGAAAAGCAGGGGTTCAATATAATCAGGGGAACTCCTACACCCCGTTTTCCATTCCAGAATCAATTCCCGGAGAAGGCACTTATTAATTCAATGGCGATGTCATCAAATAGAGAGGCGTAATCTGATGAGCAGATCGAATACCGATTGGCATCTGTATTGATACTCAAAGCTTGATAGCCCGTACCTGGATCAACGGCTGTAGAGCAAACTGATGTCACAATCGGATCTTGAGGGGATAAAGTGCTGGATACACCGACCACACTGATGAATGTATAGTTTGGGTTTTCCGGTGTTCCAAAATTAATGGAAGAGAGGTTTTCCAATTCGGCCATAAAATCATCTGCAACCTGATTACCACCTGCAGCAGTATTTGAATCATTAAATGATGTCAAACCGGCTGTACAGCTGACGCCGTCAGTGGTGATCATTAAAAATGCTTTGGGCGCTCCGGTGCGCAACCAATCCTGCCAGCCATTGGGAGCGAGATTGAATTCATCAGGATTTGCATAACCGTCAATGATTTCGCATAATCCATCATGACTGCCAATGGCCGTGCTGTAATGAAAAAAATTGCTTGTATTGACTGGAGTCGCCCCACAAGCCGGATTTATAGGTGGCGGAAAACATATTGAACTGAATTGTGAAATCAAAATGATCCTCCAATCTATGATACTTGCAATTAGACTATCTGCAAGCCGGTTGATGTTGTTCTCGACATTTTGTATTTCAAGGGCCATATCACCGGAATTATCAACCACCATAATGATATCCAATAAGGGACAAGGAGCACACAGAGGGCCTCCACAATCGATAT
>JBFKOL010000478.1:0-2510 GCA_041628815.1 Saprospiraceae bacterium
CCGAATTCAACTTCGTACCATTGCCAAACATTGGGCGGATTGAGTAAATCGTTTTTACTCAATTCATTGATGATGTAACCCTGTTTGTATTCAATCAATTCGTCCTGCCCGACAAAATCCGACAGTGCTGTCTTATTTTCGTCGAATACTTCGTACAGTGATTCACTACAAAGGCATTGTTTGCCCACAGCGAACAAATACTCAAGATCACCTCGCGATATGATTCCTCTCATCTGTTTCAGGTATTCTTCAATGGACTCCTCCACTTTTTCGATATCCTTGACTTTGTTGTAAAAAGCTATGAGTTCTTTGAGGGTTTCTATCTGGTCATCCTGCTCATACCGGTTAAGGATTGCTTCCAGTCGGAAAAAAAGAGCCGTACCCTGACGTACAAATTCCAGAAACTGTTCCTGGTTGCTGATTCCGGGATTGCGCAACAATACGGTCCCTTCGTGATGAATCATGAGGTCAGAGGGATTGGTGCGTACATTTTCGCGCCTGACAAGACGGTGATTGCTTTTGCGACTCCAGTCGATCACCGTGGTGATCATGCTGTCACGGGCATGTATTAACTCCTCTGTCGCTTCAAGCTTGAGAACCGTATTCGCCATAAATCGATCCGAGTATAGTATGGCCAATAACGGACGGTTTTGGTCAGATGCCTCACGCATCAATTTGCGGTAGCCTGCCTCCACGGGATATAGAAGCGAATAATCGTTTTGCCCAGTGAGAACAGAAATAGAAACCAGGCCTATTGCCCATAGGGAAATCACCTTTTTCACAGATGCACAAATGCAATTCATTAAATAAACTTACATCAATCCACGCAAATGTTCTCAATCTGCGAGCCCCGCTTCAGCCAATACTAGTAAAAGGGCCAACTGTATAGCCTGGGCGCCGTCCTTGTTCATCCACCACTCATCCAGCGAATGAGCCCCTGCTCCCGTGCCGCCCCGTCCAATGGTCACCGCCGGTATATCCATAGAAATGGGAATGTTGGAATTGGTAGAGCCCCGAGTCAACCGTGGCCGCTTACCAAAGTAGGCTGTTGCCGCCATTGCCCGCTGTATCAAAGGTAAAGACGGTGAAAGTTCACCGGAAGGGCGATTTCCTATCATCTCTATACGGTAAGTCATTGCCGCACCACGTCTTTTCTTCCTATTCTGATCCGCCACACCGGCTTCGACCGCCATCCTGAGCATCGTTTCGAGCGTATCTAAGCGCCCAGGGTCAATGCTGCGCACATCCACCTCCATCCAGGATTCAAAGGGAATGGAGTTGACAGAAGTACCTCCACCGACCCTGCCAATGTTGTAGCTGGTTCTTGGGCCATCTAATGTATACGCATCGGCCACCTGAACAAATTGATCTACAGCCCTGGCCAGGGCATGATGGGGGTTGGCCAGACCAAAAGCACCCCATGAGTGTCCCCCTGGGCCTTCAAATGTCACCCTAAAGCGATAAGATCCTAGTGCCTGGTTGTTAATGCGGCCAATCTGCCCTCCGTCGATCGCTATCCATGCATCGATATCCGGTGCTCCCTTGCGAAACAAGTGTTTCACCCCTCGCAAGTCACCTAGACCTTCCTCGCCTACCGAACCCACAAAAAGTACGTCAGCTTCCGTCCGAAGATCCACAGCATTCATGGCTTTAAGAACCATTGCCAACATGGCAAGACCCCGGGTATCATCGCCTATGCCAGGGGCATACAAGGTGTCACCACGCTGTTCTACTGACACATCAGTACCTTCTGGAAAAACGGTATCGAGGTGGGCATCCAGCGCTATCGTTTTTTTAGACGAAAACCCTTTTCGCAACGCAAGTACATTACCTACCTCATCAATCCAAAGGCTATCCAGGCCCCCGCAACCGGCCAGCAGCTTTTGGAAGGCAATTGCTCGCTCCGTTTCTTTGAATGGTGGTGCAGGAATTTCCGTAAGCCTTATGTGCTGGAGAACAGTCCAGTCATCATTGGAAGCAATGTATTCAAAAGCCTTCTGGACACTCGACTCGGACGCCACATCAAGAATCTCGTTCCTGTACATTTCGTCGATGGGATAGGTGGTTTGTTGACCAGGGAGCACATGAGATCCTCCCGATATTAAAATGAAAACCCACATCCATGCCAACAGATTCGTCAAACGTTTAAACATAGATTCATTACTTTTAATATTTGCATATTGTCTCGCATAGAAAGGATAGTTCATATGCTCAGAAGTTCCTATCCAGGGAGAAAACAATAGCGAAAATTGTCTATAATATGAAAAGATACAAATCAGCCGAAGAATTTATAGGCGATATGGATCAATGGAGTGAAGAGTTGACTCGGTTACGTGAGGTCATTCTTAACACCGGCCTTAAAGAAGAGATTAAGTGGGGCTTTCCATGTTACACCTGGAAAGGTAAGAACATCGTGGGATTGGGATCTTTCAAGTCCTATTTCGGCAGATGGATTTTTCACGGGGCACTTCTCGACGATAAATCCGGGAAGTTGATCAATGCCCAGGAAG
>JBFKOL010000479.1:0-2473 GCA_041628815.1 Saprospiraceae bacterium
ATAGAATCGAGATGAAAAACTTGTTCCACGACCGGATATCCTCTATGAACAGTACGGCAACAATACCGGCAAGGATCTGTAAAAAGGTAAATTCATAACCCAACCGTGACAATATACTTGCTATCAGTATGATTACGATGTGGGTAAAAAGGGCAAGCCTGTCGTTAAAAAAGCTTTTGACAACGATGGGAACAATGCAAAACGGTATCAGGTACGAGCTGAGATTGTCAACGGCATCTATGGAAAAAACGAGAAAGGAAAACAACACAATGAGCCCAAGAAGAAATCCCATTTTTCGCGTGGATTTCAACACGTCTACAAAGTGGAAGTAAAGATAGAAAACCAGGGTGCCTAAAATCAGGCAAGTAAGTAATAAGAGCCCGGCAAACACCAACGTTTGGGCCCGGGTGCCCTGAGCTCCATCGAGGCTTACAGCCCGGAGCAATTCGAGGGTTTCATCCGTAATGATTTCACCGCGTGCAACGATGAGATCTCCCCGCCTAATCTGTTTTTTAAAATTCCTGACACCATCCAATTCTTTTTCAAGTTGTATTCTGGAGGCATCACGATCGAGTGCGATGGTAACCCGGTCGAGCTGTGTGCCTTCTGTTGCCACCGTAAGAACCGGTGCCATCCTAAGTTTGATCCTGTCGTTGGTGACATAGTTGCCAGATTCCAGAACGGTCAAGTCTTCATCTTCACGCAGACGAATCTGTTGATATTCACTTCCCTGAAAAGAGAGGTCGGCTTTTCTCAGCACCTCTTTTTTCCTCAACTCGGAAACAAACTGCCTCATATCGTCGTAAGCATCGCTCTTAAGCTCCTCGCGATTTGCTTCGATAAGACCAGACCAATAATCCGCATTTTCTGTTGGCTCCAATACCCTCCTGAACACAGGCTTAAAGTCACGACGTATGACGTCCTGATCAGCATCCAACTCGTTGGCGGTTTTCCATATGAAATAATCCTTGTCAGCGTAGAGGTCATCATCGGACCAGATGGCACCAGTCTGCAGGTCATACGTATGCCCGCCACCTTTGGGAAACATTAATGATATAACGAACACTGTACTAAGGACCATTAGTCCTGTAACAATGAACTTGGGATGACTAATCAGCTTTTTGAATTCAGAATTCATTCTCACAATTCTTGAGGCTGCGCATTCCAGGGCACCTCCTCGACACCTTCAATCCGCGCAAAAGATCGTGCCAAAATGAAAAAATAGTCTGACAACCTGTTCAAAAATATTAATACCAGCCCAATATCTTCGGTGTCCGCCTCAAGTGCTACAACCTTCCTTTCAGCTCTTCTGGTAATGGTTCTGCAAATGTGAGATAACGCTATAGCCTTTGAACCGGAGGGCAGGATGAAGTTCCGCAATGGTTTCAATACGCTATTATGTCTGTCTATGGCTCGCTCTAAGTGCTCCGTATGTGTCTGCGTAATTACTGGAAAATCTTTGATATCGGCGTTATCACGTGCAAGAATTGAACCTATGTTGAAGAGACAGTTTTGTACAAAACCCAATTCTCCAACGATGACCTCATGATCAGTAGCTGTCACCAGGAGACCACAGAAAGCGTTGAGTTCATCGACAGTACCGTATGCCTCAATCAAGGCATCATCTTTCCTTACTCGTCGCCCCGTTACCAGAGATGTCTCTCCTCGATCTCCTCCCTTGGTATAGATTTTCATTCCTGAAAATTACAACAAATAGGCGTTAGAAGGGACCCGAGGTAGTTTTTATCGAATGCTATCGGTTGATGTTGTAGTGATGGGTGGGGTCATCCACCTTGACCACATTTTCGTTGATCTCGTCCGACTCCACCAGTCCATCTCTCAATCGTATGATACGGCTCGCATGAAGCGCAATATCGGGTTCGTGCGTGACGACAATAATGGTGTTGCCGAAGGAATGGATGGCCTCGAAAATCCCCATAATCTCGATCGAAGTTTTGGTATCGAGGTTACCCGTAGGTTCGTCTGCCAGGATGATGGCAGGGTTGTTGACTATGGCCCTGGCTATCGCTACTCGCTGACGTTGTCCACCCGAAAGCTCATTGGGTTTGTGGTCCATCCTGTCTTCCAATCCTACTTTGGTAAGTGCATCAATAGCCATTTCCCGTCTTTTGCCACTGCTGACCCCTCCATAGATCAATGGCAAAGCCACGTTTTCAAGTGCACTCAGTCTCGGTAGCAAATTGAACGTCTGGAATACAAAGCCGATTTCTTTATTGCGGATTTCAGCAAGTTCATCGTCTTCCATTTCGCTCACATCCTGATTGTTCAGTATGTAAGTTCCGCTTGTCGGTGTATCCAGGCATCCTATCAGGTTCATCAAGGTAGATTTTCCAGAACCCGATGGTCCCATAAGAGCCACATATTCATTTCGCTCGATAGATATCGTGATCGACTTTAGCGCATGAACCAGTGAAGAGCCCATTTGGTAGGTCTTGGATAAATTTTCAGTTTG
>JBFKOL010000480.1:0-2439 GCA_041628815.1 Saprospiraceae bacterium
CAACAACATCTACCTGGGATAATACTGAAGAGGATTGGCCTAGTGAAAGCCGGTTCCTCAGGTCTTCGACATTGGATCTCTTTCTTATTGCGACATCTTTGACATCATTGCCCCCAAGAATGACGAAGTATAATGAATTGTCCTGAGTCAACCTGTCCGCCAGATTTGCTGGTATTCTTTTCGTTGGATAAGTGCCGCCCATAACAATAGCGACCGTATTTTTTGTGCCTCCGTTTATGCTGAAAAAGTCTTTTTTATCAAAGAAAACATCCAACCCGAGATGATCATTCCTGATGCCCAGGGATGTCAGGGCTTCCAGGTACCTCGCCACGACATGTTTTCCTTGCAGGAGATCTATACCCGCCCAGAGAAAAAGCCATTTTCGCATCGTCATCTTGTCGTAAGTGATGGTTCTTCTTCCAAGGTGCCAGCACAATCTCCGTGACCGCAAATTCAAATGAAGATCAATAACGACATCGTAGTCGTTTTCTTTGAGTCGTTCTATTACAGGCCGGGTGTCCTTTTGTACGGTCCAAAGTTTATCGATATAAGGATTGTGCAGCAACAAATCTTCATATCTCGTCCTCGTGATGTAGTGAATCTCTGCCCCAAGCTGTTTTTTAAGCATGCGAACGATACCTGTAGTCATTACGATATCACCGATAGCACCAAATCTGACGACGAGAATTTTCACAATTTGAGATTACATGACAGGATTATCTGATTTGACAAGTTTTATTAGCGATGAATACAACTGCACCACTTCGGGACGCACATCCAACCCATCTTCCCAGACAGATCTGAATTTAACCTCGCCTTTTTCATAGACTTCAATGAATCTGGAGAGATTACCTGGAGCCTTGGCCTCATAAGATCCATACAAAGCACGAGCCATGCTAAAACAATCGAGTGTGGCTTGTAGCTCTGCCCCTGCAAGTTGCTCCTTCCTTTCTCCTTTGGCCCTTTCAATCATTAGAGAGCCATCCGGACGCAGTGTATAAGCTTTATAGGTGCCCGCAAAACCTCCTTCTGAACCAAATACGATATGCATTTCATTGAAATCATGGATGGCCGAAGATACTTTGCAGGCATTCATACTTAAGCATAGATATACAAAAGCCCAACAAGAGAATACAGTAAAGGTGCTAAGGTCAACCATAACACTAAACATAGCAACTTTCTCTTCTTCTTAGCTTGATAAAGACTAATTTCGAGGCTATAAATTTGTCGACTTTGAACGAACGGGAAAAATCCATCAATGACAGAGTCACCGATTTTTATCGAGCTGAGCGCATCAGCAATGCGTTGTTGTTTCTGATCGGTGGAGGTGCCATTGTGTGGACTTTCTTGCTTTACATATGGAGGCAGGGTCATCTTTCTACCGGACTTTTCTACAGTGCATTGCCTCTTTCTTTATTTTTTGTTATTACAGCAGCGTATCGCTTCAGAAGATCGATCAAAAGATATCGTGCGCTTTCAGAAGACCCCGAAGGCATTGTCTACCTGAAAGAAGAAGAGCGACCACATCTTGAAGGAAGACTTCGTCGTTTTTTGCGAAAAAGAAAAGTAGATTTAACCGGTTTTCTTTTGGGCTTTCTCTTTCTTGTACTATCCGCCTTCCTTCACTGGAACCATATCTTTCTCGCTACTTCTTTGAGCATTACGGTATTTTCCTCCATTCTTTTAGCATTTGATCTATTTGGACAGTTCCGGACCGAAGAGCTGTTACATCATATCAGAAAGATTGAAAAGAATGAGACCTAATCCATGCGCCGGGATTAAAAAAAGAGCGGGAAATTAATCCCGCCCCTCTCAACTACTAAAACCTATATAAAAAGCAGTGTTGTCTTTTCGTACCCCAGGTCGAAATACTTAGGTTATTAAATTGGGTACAACAACAGTGAAAAAACGAATTAGCGCTTCCAAAGGTTCATTTATTACCGTGAAAAGTAATATGTTGTAAATTTATTTGTAGGGAGTTACATCAAAAATGGGGAAAACCCGCGATTTGCATGCCCGCAGGGTATTTGTCTTATTTTATCGGGTAATACGATTCAATTAAATGACAATGTCGAACGTAGAATTGGCGAAGCAGTTAGACACTTGTATAGAAAGGTTCCGGTATGATTTGCAGGGAATAAACCCGGATCACATCAGCCTAAGGCCGGCCCCGGACAAATGGTCGATTATCGAGATATTGGGTCATCTCGTTGATTCTGCCTGTAACAACCACCGGAGATTTGTTCTGGCCACTGGTAAAAATGATCTCGTTTTTGAAGGATACGATCAAGGCCATTGGGTGAGTGTCCAGGAATACAAGTCGGCATCGTGGAAAGTGATTGTTCATCTTTGGTATTACTACAACAAACACCTGGTACATCTCATCAAATCCTTGCCGCAAGAAACGGTTTCAAAGGAGCAATCGCGGCATAGCTTTGA
>JBFKOL010000481.1:0-2431 GCA_041628815.1 Saprospiraceae bacterium
GATGCCTACTCTCATGACTTTGGCATTTAAATTTTGAAACTCTCCAAATATACCCCATTCAACAGATCACCCCAAATTGATAGAATATCTTGAACCATTTTGGATCGTTTTGGGCACACTTCTGGGCATTTCGAAGAAATGAACCTAGTGGTGGCAATCTGACCTTCAGAAGTTTGACATCCCAATATTATCGTGAAAAGGCCTTTTCTCGGTTCATGTGGTAAATGTCTGTCGACGACTCGGAATCACCGAGTAGGTGTTTGGCAAAATAATCTCCTCTCAACCAGAAAAAGTATTCGTTCATATCACCAAAGCCGTGTCTTTGACCCGGGAAAATAAAAAAATCAAAGCGTTTATTCGCCTTGATCAGTGCATGCGCCATTCGTATTGTAGCGGCCGGATGAACATTATTGTCAATATCACCTGTGCAAATCAACAGTTTTCCTTTGAGATTTTTGGCGATGTCCTGATTTTTATCAATGTCGTATTCAAAGGAGATCTCGCCTTCTCCATCATCGATTTCCTTCACGCCATGATGTTTCTCGCTCCACCAACGGTTATAGATGCTGTTGTCATGGTTGCCGGCAGATGACACGGCTACCTTGAAAAAATCGGGATAAACAAGCATTGCGGCGGTAGACATAAATCCTCCACCGGAATGTCCAAATATTCCGACGCGGTCGATGTCAATGAATTCGTGTCTCGCGGCCAATTGTTCAGCTGCAAACTTCTTGTCCGCCAAACCGTAATCACGCAAGTTGCCATATCCGTAGTTGTGATAGCGTTTGGATCTTGCCGGGTGTCCACCCCTATTGCCTACAGTCACGACAATAAATCCAAATTGTGCCAGTCTGTCTGTCCTGTCCATCCTTGACGAAAATGACTTGTAAACTGATTCGGTCTGTGGTCCAGGATAGACATATTCAATGAGTGGATACTTGTGTGTAGCGTCAAAATCGAAAGGCTTGTACATAACTCCGTACGGGTCAGTAATGCCATCTGCGGCTTTGACGCTGAAAGGTTCGGGAAATCGATATCCTGCTTCAAACAGTTGACTCAGATCGGCAGTTTCAAGATCCATGATTTTCCTTCCCTGGTTGTCGTGGACTGCTGAGGATGGCGCCGTATTGACTCGTGAAAAATTATTTACGAAAAACCTATTGCCGTCATTCAGGCTTACCTGGTGATCGAAGTTGCCCGGATTCAAAAGTTGGAGACCTGTACCGTCAAAATTGATCCGGTATAGATGGTAATAGTAAGGATCTTCCCCTGACTCCTTTCCGTTGGCCCTGAAATACAACACCCTGTTTTCACTGTCTATTCCTTCAATGCTTTGGCAATGAAATGGTCCTGAGGTAATCTGGTTTTTTAGATTACCGTCAGAATCATAGAGGTAGAAATGTGCCCAGCCATCCCGTTCAGACCAATGAATGAACTCCTCTCCCCCATTGACCAAACCCAGATTTCTCGTTTCTACATAGGTGTTCAATCGTTCCTCGATTAATACTTTCAATTCACCTGTGGTCGTATTGGCAACGCATACATCGATGCGCTTGAGATCGCGGCTTGTACGTGTAAAGTAGAGTTTCGAAGAATCCGGTGACAACCACAATCTAAATCGAAGCCTGTCATCACGACTGCTCTTAAGTCGCGGTGAAGAGAGTATACTCAGTGACTGATCCTTAAAGGTATCTGCCTCGATCTGAACCATACCTTTTGAATCAAAATCAAATACGAGTAACGTTTGCTGGGGAGCATCCTTTTCTCCAGCCATGTGGTATTTGTACGTTTCAAGCGTAGGACGTGGTTGGGCTACAGAATTGATTACCCACAGATCATCAACCTCCCTGAGATCACTCCGTGTCATGGCAAACTTCTTCGAATCAGGCGACCAAATCACATTGACAGCCTTGCGCTTCTCTTTATTCTTTTCTGCATCAACATTCGTAATTCCCCTTCTAAAACGCTCATAGCTAAAGTGTTCTTCACCATCCTGGGTCCATCTATGCTCCACAATGGTTGAGTCTTTTTCATCCTCCTTGGCCTTTTGATAATTCTCCCTGTCCATCCAGTACAGATCGTGCTCACGTGCGAAGAGAACATAACTCGTATCCGGGGCGATACTGGCCCAATCGAGTTCGTCTTTTTCTTCTTTATAGTCTTCAAGTAAGGTCAGAACACCGCTGTCAATATCGTATTTGAAGTGCCATACTTTGGGAACAAGTTTAGGCTTTGATTTCTTCTTGGATTCCACCTCTTTCTCTTCTTCCATTTCATCTTCCTCTTCATCTTCTTCCACTTCAACCAGTTTGCTCTTTACCTGGTACTGAATTTTTGATTCATTGTCTACAAATCGCAATTTGTCAATATCGAGGTTCAGGGCGTCGAATGGGTCTCCTGTCAGACGTGACATTTGAGCGGCCAGGTCGAC
>JBFKOL010000482.1:0-2417 GCA_041628815.1 Saprospiraceae bacterium
CAGGTGAAAAAGTTTCTATCCGAGGTAAATGACACGAGGTTTTTTAAATGGCACTTTGAAACCGAAGTACTACTTATCGAAGAATTGCAACAGCGCCTGACTGAGATCAATAAACGTCTTTCTTTGGCTTCATCCGTTCTGGATGACCAAGACTATGTAAGCTTTAAAGTCCTTCAGGTCCATTCAGGTGTCACGGAACAAATGCTGGACTACATGGTTCATTCCGATACCACTCATTGGACCGAGACCTACCTCCAGGTTATTTTTAACAGAACAGCTGATACGCTTTATGATCCGTCCTTCGCAAAGATGGGGGAGAAATTGGCCCAATGCGATAAAATCATAGAGGACCATCGCGAGCTTATTTTAAAAGAAATTCACAACAGGTGGTGCAAAAAAAAGGAAGACGGGCTCTACAACTTGAAAAAGTTGAATCCGGATCTTTATAAAATACTTTTTGAGACCCGGGAGACCACCCTTTCGATCAACAACCTCTTATTCAATGATCCTGGTTTCATTCAATCATTCTACCCCCTGCTTTGTGTCAGGATGAATGATTTACGACAGGTTCTAAAAAATGACAAGGCCGTTTGGAATCACATATTTTTCCTAAATACAAAAGCCCCGCATGAAGACCTGATGCCCTATCATCAATCCAATATCTTTATTGCTACATCATTGGATCTACCCGTCGATGAAATGATGCAAAATTTACCTGTGAAGTATTTCTTTTCCGGTGAAAGCCGACCAGACTATACGAGAAATTTCTCCTTGCTCAGCAGGTCTGAAAAATATGCACAAGCCTTTCAACTGGCATCTTGCATTATGAGTGTATCCGGCCAGTTCAGTGTTTTCCACCTCAAGAACGAGTGTTTCATATCCTTTCTCAATGAAGAATTGCACGGTAAGTTGATATCTTTACTTCCAAGGGACGGATTCAATTTGATGTATGATGAGCGATCGGATATGGAAACGCTTGTGGAAGCTCTTGTCAGCCCCGATTCCTCAGTACATTTGTGCATTGAAAATCATCTTCTAAACGATAAAAATTACAGTAGCATCGAGTGGCAAAAGGCCATATTGAAGTGGATCGAAAATGCAGGTCTACGCATTCATAATTTTACTACCCATGACCTCTATAGATCCCCGGAGTCATACCTGTTGAAAATGTCTTCGGAAATGACGCCAGCCCACACAATGGAGGTAGAAGACATGGAAGAAACTCATGCCCAGGCTGAACAATAAATGAATCTCGAAATATTCCTGCCTTCTTTGCAAATAGAGAAAAAACAAGGATCCAACAAGATCTTTGATCCGGTCAGACGCCTATGGGTCACCTTGACACCGGAAGAAATGGTGCGTCAGGCAGCCATTCATTATCTCATCCACGAGAAAGGGTACTCACCCAGGCTGATGAACGTTGAAAAAGCAATATTGTATAATACGTTGACCAAGAGGTACGATCTCGCTGTCTACAACAACAAAGGAGAAGCTGTACTGCTTGTAGAGTGCAAATCTCCAGACATAATACTGGATAAATCGGTCGCCGAACAGGCTTCATTGTACAACCAATCGCTCTTCGTCAAATACATCTGGATTACCAATGGTCATACGCATCTTATATTCAAAACCGATGCAACGAGCGGATCGACCGTAAGGGTACAGGAATTGCCAACCAATACCGTGTGATTTTACAAAATCATTGTGGCAGGCGCGAATTTCGACCAATGTAGGTCTAATTATGATCAACTTAATGCCTGTCATTATACTTTACGACTTTCGGATGTTAATTTAGTGGTATGACAGGGCCCACAGCCTATATATCCTCATTTGTACAGGATTGTTCTTTCGAGGAGTTTCTGACATTCCTGCTAATCTACGCTTCTCATGCCGACCTCGATTTTTCTGAATCTGAAAGATTTGCGATCATAGAGAGAGTCGGAGAAGCTACCTTCAACAAGGTAGACCGTCATTACACGGCACTTGGTGAATATCAGCGCCTCGAAGTTATCCTTCGATTCAAAGAACGATTTTACCCGGACCAGGTCGAAAAAAACAGAGTTCTGCAATTGATCAAAGGTCAATTTTATCAAGATGGAGAATTAAGTAAATTGGAATCCAACCTGCTTGAATTTCTGACTCGATTGCTTTGAAGCATATGGGGTTTATTAAAAAGATGGTTTTATTAACGACAAAAAAGGAAAAGGCAACAATGTCCTTGTTTAAACGATATGAGGGTTGATTTTATCGCCATATGGCTTGAAGCTCTTAGTAATAGTATTAAAAGAAAAAACAGGTCTTCCAACTCAATGGATCACTGCCTCAACTGCAAGCGGCAAGTTGATTCTTCCCAAAAATATTGTCCTGAATGCGGACAAAAGCTGACCTTCAGTCATGTTACTGTCTGGACATTACTC
>JBFKOL010000483.1:0-2414 GCA_041628815.1 Saprospiraceae bacterium
ACACCAACAAACCCATACACCTGGGACATATTAGGAATATTCTCCTGGGGTGGTCTACGAGTAAAATTCTTGCATACTGCGGTTACGATGTGATCAGGACGCAAATCATCAACGACAGGGGCATCGCAATTTGCAAATCTATGCTTGCATGGCAAAAATATGGTAAGGGAGAACGCCCTGGTCCCGGCGGTATGAAAGGAGATCATTTGGTAGGAAAATATTATATAAGGTTTGAAAAAGAATTTGCTCAAGAATACGCGGCCTGGCAGACCGGACCTGATGCGGAACAGATCTACCTCGAAAGAAAAGACAGAAGTGTATCGCCGGAAGCGTTTTTTAAAGCCTATAAAAATGAGTACTTCAACGAACACAGCCAACTCGGCAAGGAAGCCAAAGACATGTTGCTTTCGTGGGAAGCAAAGGATGAGGCGATTCTTTCGCTGTGGCGCATGATGAACCAATGGGTCTACGATGGATTCGAGGCAACCTATGATGCCCTCGGGGTTGAGTTTGACTCGGTATATTACGAATCCGATACTTACCTTCTTGGAAAAGATATCATCCAGCAAGGTCTCGAAAGTGGACACTTTTATCGTCAAGAGGATGGCAGCGTTTGGGTAGACCTCGAAGATGCCGGCCTCGATAAGAAAATCCTGTTGCGAAGCGACGGCACTTCCGTTTACATGACTCAGGACCTGGGAACCGCCCAAAAGCGATATATGGATTATGGCACCGAAAAAATGATCTATGTCGTAGCAGATGAGCAAGACTACCACTTCAAGGTTTTGTTTGAAATCCTGAAAAAGCTTGGTGAACCTTATGCAGAGGGATTGTATCATCTATCCTACGGAATGGTAGACTTGCCTTCTGGAAGGATGAAGTCCCGGGAAGGCACCGTAGTCGATGCCGATGATTTGATTGCTGAAGTGGTAGAGGTAGTCCGTAAGTCGAGCTGTGAAAGAGGAGAATTGGATGACCTCCATGAAGACGCCAAAGAAGATATCTACGAAAAGATAGCCATGGCAGCGCTCAAATTTTTTATTCTCAAGGTGAACCCCAGGAAGAGAATGACCTTCAACCCTGAAGAGTCTGTGGACATACAAGGCCAGACGGGCCCCTATATACAGAATGCCTATGTCCGCATCCAATCCGTGTTAAGAAAACTGGATTATCCAGGTCAAAATGTCGAGGGTGGATATGAAAGCTTGGATCAAAATGAAATTGAGCTCATTCGAGGTTTATTGAACTTTCCAGGTGAAGTTGAAAAAGCAGCCGCGGGTTATGACCCATCGGTGATTGCGAATTACGCCTATGACCTGGCAAAAAAGTTTCACAAATTCTATCATGAAGTCAGGATATTGAATGCCGACACGCATGCAGCGCGTAATTTCCGGTTGAAATTGTCCCGAAGTGTGGCGGACGTTCTTGAAAAAAGTATGAATCTTTTAGGAATTCAGATGCCTGAACGGATGTAAAGAAATTATGAGAAATGAACGAACAAAATTTGGGGAATCCTCAGAACTTTATTGAAGAAGAGATAGAAAAAGACCTGCGATCTGGAAAATATCTGAAGCATGTACATACGCGTTTCCCTCCAGAACCGAATGGTTACCTTCATATTGGGCACGCCAAAGCCGTTTGTCTGAATTTTGGGATCGCAGACAAGTACGGTGGACTCACTAACCTCAGGTACGATGACACGAACCCATCCACAGAGGATACTACCTTTGTTGATGCCATACGTGAAGATATCAGGTGGCTGGGCTTTGACTGGGAGAACAGGGAGTACTATGCTTCGGACTATTTTCAACAATTGTATGATTTCGCAGAAAAGCTGGTACGCAAAGGACTTGCCTATGTGGATGAACAGAATACTGACGAAATCGCCGTTCAGAAGGGTACACCTACCACCCCAGGAGTACACAGTCCATTCAGGGATCGCCATGTAGAGGAGAATTTAAAATTGTTCAGGGCCATGAAAAATGGCGATTATGAAGACGGTGCCATGGTGCTAAGAGCTAAAATTGATATGGCTTCACCCAACATGCTCATGCGCGATCCGATCATTTATCGGATCAAGAAAGAACACCATCACAGGACTGGTGACGAATGGTGTATTTATCCGATGTACGACTTCGCCCACGGTCAATCCGATTCAATTGAAGAAATCACACATTCTCTTTGTTCTCTCGAGTTCATGAATCACAGGCCGTTGTACGACTGGTTTATCGAAAAACTTGAAATCTTCCCTTCCAGGCAGATTGAATTCGCCCGCATGAATGTGGCCTATATGATCACATCTAAAAGGAGGCTGGCAAAGTTGGTCGCAGAAAATAAAGTAAATGGCTGGGACGACCCGCGCATGTCTACACTGAGAGGATTGAGGAGACGGGGTTACCCCCCTGAAGCCATCA
>JBFKOL010000484.1:0-2403 GCA_041628815.1 Saprospiraceae bacterium
ATGCGCGGACCGATGGTGACGAGGAAGAGTGATCAATTTTTCGGGGTTAACGAATCTATTTCGAAGATGCCGTTTCATTATACCCTTGAATGAATGAATCTTAACATTTTGAATCGTATTTTTAAGCTTTCATTAAGAGCATATGCGTTGAATTTCGGCGTCACAATGACGACTTTATTTAAGAATTAAAATCTGAATCGATGAAAAATATTTTTTTTACACTCTTGGTCGTTGGTTTTGTGGGTTCATTTTCCTTTGGCCAGGATGGCGGGAAAAGCCTGAAAGAAGCATCTAAGAGTCTGAGTGAGTACACCAAGGATCCTTTCAACAACTCGGCTGCCCTCGCACAGGCAAAGGCCCACTTGGAAGAGGCATTCAAGGATCCGAAAGTGGCATCTGAGGTTAAATCATGGCTTACCAAGGGGGAGATACATTACAACATAGGTGACTCTGAAGTCAAAACCAAACTACTTAACCCGGATGCTCCTATTAATGATCCTACATCCGGGATCGAAGCTTTCGATGCCTATATGAAGGCATTCGAAATGGCCGAGAAAAAAGGAGATATGAAAAATGCCATCAAAGGGCTGCAAGAAACCGGAACCCTGTTAAATACGTTGGGTGTCGAATTATACAGGGTCCAGGACTATGAGAATGCCTTCGCCACCTTTGAAGCGGAAATTAAACTTTGCAATTTCCTGCGCGAGCAAGAAGAAGATTGTTTATTGGACAGCGGAACTCTTTACACAGAAAAGTTGTACTTCGCTGGCCTGACTGCCTATTACGCAAACCTCCCGGAGTCTGCCATCGATCTGTTGAAGAAAGCCAAAGAAACGGGCACCGATGAGGCTTCACTTTATACAGTGATCTACGAGTCCTATAAGAGCATGGATATGGCAGAAGAAGGACTTGCCTATCTTGATGAAGGAAGAAAAAAATTCCCAGATGATAGCGGGTTGTTATTCAGCGAAATCAACCATTACCTGGCAGCTGGTGAACTTGACAGGATGATTGGCAAACTTAAAGAAGCTCTTGAGAAGGAGCCAGAAAACATCTCCGTGATCCTTACCCTCGGACAGGTTTACGATGAACTGCAGGTGAAAGCTACAGAAAGTGGAGACGTCGAGGCAGCTAATGAATATTTTGAGAATTCTCTTGATTATTACAAGCGAGCCCTGGATATGGATCCTGACAATTTTGATCTTAACTACAGCCTCGGCGCATTATTTTATAATAAAGCTGCGGGCATGACTGTTGCACTGAATGAGGCAGCCAATGACTTTTCAGCAGCCGGAACAAAGAAATACGATGATTTAAAAACACAGATGAGTTCTCTTTTTGACCAGGCATTGCCTTATTTCCTGAAAGCTGACTCCATTGATGGCCAGGATGCAAATACGCTAATCGCCCTCAAGGAGATCTACGCCAGAAAAGATAACTTTGAAAAATCCAATGAATACAAAGACAGGCTTGATGCACTCGATCCAAACTAAGGCTGAAAGCATGTTTGAATATACCAAGGGCGGTCTCGATGACCGCCTTTTTTTATTCTTTACTCAGCTGGCGTAAAACTACATATGAGCCTATCAACGCAGGTATGTAAACCAAAAAACTTCGGAAGAGCAACGTGAAGGATGCCACATAGCCAGCCCCAATTACTCCGGCCATTAGAGCACTGATACTAATCTCAGCAATACCGCTGCCTCCAGGGCTCGGCGCAAAATAGAGTAGGAGATATACGACAGCTTGTATAGCGATGACCGTCCAGAAATCAACATCCAGGCCAAATGCCAGCACAATGATGTATGCCAACGCATACTTGTTGAAATACAATGCTACAGTCAGTAAAAAACTGAACAGCATCAAGTGAGGTTTTCTTTTCATGAGGCCCAGGTAACGCAGGCGATATTCTGTCATCTTTTCGAGTGCCATTTTCCCAGCTTTTTCTACCCTGGTCGATGTGACGGAATGAAACAATGCTACAAGTCGCGTTAGGCCATGAATCAACAACTCCAAAATCCTGGGAGCAAACATGGCTATCAGGATTACAATCAAAATAGAGGTGAAAACTGAAAAACCGAATTTTGTGAGATGAAGAGTAAATCCTTCGGGGACTTTGTCTTGTAGAATGTAAACAGCCATGGCACCTGTCAGGGGAAAAAACACGATCGTCGATATCCAATTATAGAAACTGGTACCTATTACATCGGGAATGGAAATTCCGGTGCGGTAAAAAATATACCATTGGGCAGGTCCACCACCACTTTGAGAAGGTGTGACAGCACCCATGAAAATATTCGCCAGGTTGGCCCGAAAACTCACCATCTGGGATATGCCAGGAAGAAATTCTCTTACAAAGATGTGATTGCGCAAACCACCCAGGTATAAATCCATAAACAAAAA
>JBFKOL010000485.1:0-2400 GCA_041628815.1 Saprospiraceae bacterium
CCAGGTCCAATAACCGCCTTAAGGACTTCCTGGGTCAAGTATTGGTTTGGTAGGGTCAAATTGAAGAGCGGTGCCGATGGCCCCACGATTGGCAAACCTGTTTTGAATGCGCATTCCTTTCAAGCTCAGGTTTACCTGAAGTCGGTTGTCGAGAAGTCTAGGGTTGAGATTGATGCCACCGGAAAAGCGTTCAAAATTGTCTGTTTTGAGGATACCATTTTTATTGGTATAACCCAGTGAGACCCTATAGGGAATCTCGCCTACCCCACCAGAAAAGTTGATGTTGTGATCGTGTCCAAAGGCAGTTTGATAGATCTCCTCCTGCCAGTCCGTATTTTCATTGCCCAGCAAGCTTCGTGCGGGGTGACCATCTTCAAAGCGCTGTTCAATCAAATTCCTGAATTCCTGGGCACTTAATACGTCGATTGTGCCCGATTTCTGACCAAAAGAGACGTTGCCCGTGTAACCGACTTTGATGCCTTCCCCAAGGGCCCCTTTCTTTGTTGTAATAAGTATGACGCCTCCTGCAGCGCGGTTTCCATAAATAGCGGAAGCAGAGGCATCTTTGAGGACCGTAAAAGTTTCGATGTCATTGGGGTTGATGATGTTTAAGGGATTCCGGTCGCCTGCAACACCACCGTTGTCTAGAGGCACCCCGTCTATAACAATTAAAGGGTCATTCGAGGCGCTAAGTGAAGACTCACCTCGAATTCTTATTGAGGAGCCACCTCCGGGATCACCTCCCGTGCTGATGGATACACCCGCGACCTTGCCGGCAAGGAGTTCCTGTGGCCCCGTAATGGCACCTCTGTTGAAATCTGTAGAACTCACCGATTGAATGGATCCGGTAGCATCTTCTCTTTTTACCGTTCCATAACCAATGACCACGAGTTCATCTAGGATAGTCCCGGCCCTAAGGACAATGTCAAAGATCTCCCCGGCTGATATGTCGACAGTTTGTGTCTCATAACCAGTAAAACTGATTTCAAGGATGGTGGCACCTGATGGTACATTGATCTCAAAGTTGCCAAAGACATCTGTTACCGTCCCGGTGGTCGTTCCTTGGACGAGAATGTTGGCCCCGATCAGGCTTTCCCCTGATCCTCCGTCTGTTACTGTGCCTGTCACCGTCTTTTGACTATAGATGGCAGCAGAAGACACTAATAACAGGAAGAGGAAAGATAATTTCCATAGATAGTTTTTCATACAATTCTTAGTTATGAATTTAAGAATATTGCCCTTCAAAATTATCCTCTATTTCAATACGTATCTTTACCAATTTTGTCCCTTAATTTACCTTTTTTAACACTTGTGTTACTGGCTTATCAAAGGTTGTTCGGTACCTTGTTGTCATGCTTCCCAATCGAGAGTACATAAACAATTCAAGCTCGGCATTTTTTAGCTACCGGCTTGACCAAGCGGGCTTCGATTTTATATGGCACTACCATCCTGAAATTGAAATTAATTTTATAATCCGGGGTTTTGGCAAGAGGCTGGTAGGAGATCATGTCGACGAGTTCAGGGATGGGGAGATCAGTATATTCGGTTCGAACCTTCCGCATACTTACGTCTCGCAGCAATCCGAAAGAGGGATAGAGTGTTATGGCATTCAATTCATGCCCTCGCTATTTCCTCCCTCATTACTGGAAAAAGAGGAGTTTGCCATCATCAATGCTTTGATTGACAGAAGTCGCCGAGGCATTGTATTTAAGTCAAAAATTAACCGTCAACTGATTAACCTGGTTTTGGACGTTCATCGTAGCCATGGTATGAACAGATACGTATCACTTTTGAAATTGCTTGAAACGCTGGGTAAAAAGAATAAATACAAACTCCTGGCCAGTCCCGGATATTCGGCTACAAACAGCCTGTCTGGGCACAATCGTTTTGATCAAGCCTGCAAGTATATTCACAATCATTATCAGCGTGGAATTACCCTTCAGGAGATGGCCGATATTACCAACCTGTCTCCTACTTCTTTCTGTCGATATTTTAAGAAACAAACGGGCAAGACGTTTATCAACTATGTCAATGATTGGAAAATCGGAAAAGCGTGCCGAATGCTTATCCAGTCAAATACGCCCATAGCACAGATCGCTTTTGAATCTGGTTTCAACAATGTTGTCCACTTTAACCGGATGTTCAAAGAGAAAAAGAAAGTAAGCCCAGGGAAGTACAGGCGAGAATACACTTCTGTGGTGTGAAAGGGGACACGAAATCGTGAGGATTGAAATATGCTCTGATCCGGGTGGTTATGAATTCCCTTTATCTTCGCTAATGTTTAGTGCTTGCAACAATGTGTGTGGCCTCAGAATTGATTAACTTGTATGCAATAAATGATCCACCAATGCCTCACCATGAGGGCTTGGAAAATGTTGAGTACTTATGTCATCTTCATCG
>JBFKOL010000486.1:0-2347 GCA_041628815.1 Saprospiraceae bacterium
AACAGACCCAACAACAGAAAGACCTCAGGATCTTAACGTATCTAATCCAGTATAATGGCCTCATCTATAAATTTCACGGTCTGGCGTTGGCTGTCGATTTTAACAATTACTACAGGACATTCGTGAATACTATGGGCAACTTTGATGTGCTCACCGATCCCAGCAAAATCAATGTACGCCCCGATCGAATAAAAATTCGAACCGCAGGTCGTGACCAGACCCTGGCAGATGCCTTGCAAAGTTTTGGTATAGCACAGGAAAACATGGAGGAAATAGCCATTCTTAACAACATGCAACTGACTGATGTCATTGCGCGAGGTACTCAATTAAAAACCATCGCAAAATAGTCCTGGTACCCTTAAAGGACTCCTTAGGTATGAAACTGCTCAGCCCAGTTTTCATCTTCGAGAAGCCGGGTAGCGAATTGCTTAGGTGCATGAAGTGTACGGTGGACAGGGCATTTATTGGCTATGTCTAAAAGCCTGGCCCGCTGATCTTCAGAGAGATTTCCCCTTATCTCTATTACCCGCTCAAATCTGTCGATCTTACTCTTTTTGTTTTCAAACAATCTACTGTCTTCCGCATGAATATGCTTGCTGTGAGAGAGGTGCACCTTTACCTCCTCCAGCGGCCACTTCTTACGACGTGCATACATCTGCAAGGTCATGGCTGTGCAGGCACCAAGACTCGCATTCAATAATTCATATGGGGAAGGACCCAAATCCGATCCTCCCACTTCAAGAGGCTCATCAGCCACCAACCCATGATCTCCGGCCATAATCTCCGTTGTATAACCACTGTCCCCTAATTTCACAACGACATCCTTGAAGGTCTGGAGCATATCTCTCTCTGGAAAATCGATATATCTTCTCACCCAGGTGGCAATGACTTCTCCGGCGTACAAGGCGTCTTTTTTTTCTGTCAGTAAATGGTCAGACCCGTCAAGCGAAACAAAGCTTTTAGGATGCTTTGCAAGCTTATAAAGGTGTGCAGCATTCTCAATGCCAACAACCTTGTCCTGAGGAGAATGCATCACCAGAATGGCTTTTTTCAATTTGGGAATAACCTTTTCGTGGTCATGCGCACGCAGATCATCAAGAAACTGCTTCTTGATGGTAAAATGCCGTCCCCCGATGTTCACACGGGCAGAACCTCTACGATCAATTTCTTCAAGGTTGTCCTCCAAAAGATGCAATACATGCTCGGGATAGGAAGGGGAGTTGATCGTTGCCACGGCTTGTATGCTGTCAATGCGGTTCGCCGCAAATAGCGCTGCTGCACCACCTAGCGAATGGCCTACAACCACAGAAGGAGCACGGTAGTTGGACTCAAGAAATTCAGCTGCAGCCACTAAATCTTCCACGTTGGATGTGAAGTTAGAGTCGGCAAAGTCTCCCTCGCTTTCACCCAACCCAGTGAAATCAAACCGCATGACCGCAATGCCGTTTAATGTCAAAGCCCGGCTGATGTACCTGGCCGCAGATAAACTTTTGTTCCCCGTAAAAACATGTGCGAATAGGGCAAAAGGATAAGGGCCCTTGTTTAAGGGCAAGTCTATTTTAGCGCTCAACCGGTAACCCAGGTGATTGGTGAATTCTACTTTTTTTGAAGGCATGTAAAAGGTTTTTGTATTGGCCGAGATATTCTTGAAACAACTTATGACAAATTCTTACAAAGAAGGACTGACTCGGACAAAACCCACCAAAAAAGGGTCTTCTCGCGTCAAGCTCAATTCTGCTAAATTTTTTTTTGGCTAACTTGCCGATAGGTTCCCAATTGTCGGCAAATTAACACATTGAATTATATTATATATGTATAATATTGATTTAAAAGAATTAACATATAACAATTTATTTAATGTATAAATCCTAAAAGTCACAGTCCTCTCAGATTAAATACTCATAGTCAAAGTTGTTGTTTAAAAAGCTGATTTCTAGTATGGTGTGTATTCGTAGTAATGGTAGTTTTGACGCCATATGTCAAATAAGAAATTCAAAACGGTTACGTGGGAGGCATTTCAGGCCATGGGTGATCCTGACAATGTAGAAGTTGAACATGAAAGCTCGAATGAGAACCCGGACACCACCAAGATGAATGTTCCCATAAGGGTTTATCTAGAAAAAAAGGGGAGAAAAGGAAAAAGCGTTACGGTGGTCAAAGGGTTGGATGCAGAAAAGTCGTACATAGAAACCATGGCCCGTGAGATGAAAAAAATTTGTGGTGTAGGTGGTACGGTCACGGAGGGGTTGATCATACTTCAGGGTGACCAAAGAAACAAATGTGTTGAACATTTGAAAACGATGGGTTATACCGATATTAAAAAAGCAGGAGGATAGTCAAACAATCC
>JBFKOL010000487.1:0-2338 GCA_041628815.1 Saprospiraceae bacterium
CATTTTATCGGCCAGGTACTTGTGGTAGATGAACAACACGATGACAGCACCGATAAATGCAATTACCAGGTTAGGAATGAGGCGGTCGTTGGAGAACCCAAACAATCCCGCCAGGAAACCCCCGACGAAAGACCCGATGATCCCTACTACGAGAGAAGAAACCCATCCTCCTTTTTCTTCTTGAGGTGTCACCATCTTGGCACCTGTCCCGGCAATAAGTCCGATAAGGAGCCAACTGATTAAATTCATAGTAACTCTCTTTACTAAATGACAACAGCAACCCGGGAGAAAAGAGTTCCTTTCTCCGGAGTTACTTGTTCAACAAAATTTTGTAATGAGTAGATCTTTATCGTATATGCATCAATTTTGATTGACAACATCGCTGAGATATTGCCTGTAAAAAAATAGAACGACTACCGCACCAATGAAAGCTATCACGAGGTTAATGACAAAACTGTCGCTTACTCCAGAAATTGCAGCAGCGAATCCTCCAGCCATTGCGCCTGTAACTGCTATCAGCAATGCGAAGATCCAATTGTTCCTGTCGAGTTTAGGGATCAGCGCCTTGGCTAAAGCCCCGGTTGCTATCCCGACTAAAAGCCATAGTACGAGCGTCATAGTGGTTAATTTAAAGATTATCTAACACCTTAAAATACGATTTTTTAAGGTTAAGGACACATTTTTTGACGAACGAAAACTACTTTTTAGTATAACAGCCGCTATTTTTTGACAAGATTCTTTTTGATTTGACGATAGGGGCGATAAAATGGGGTGGTGCCTTTGCACATTTTCGTTCAATGGCTCTATTCTTGTTTTTTAGGCATCTCTTTTTCGATGATATCGTCTTCCGTCTCCCTGTAGTTCTCACCGCGAATTTTATCCCTGTTTACGATGATGCTGGCGTTTAATTCGAAACCGGCCAGAACGATGAATGCATTGATCTGGAACCATATCAGCACTACGATCAATGCGCCAATGGAACCGTAGATTTCATTGTACCTGTCGAAGTTGTTGATGAAATAGGAGAACAGTACAGAGGCAAGGAGGCTGCAAACCGTGGCCAGGGTGGCACCCGGATTGATCCATTTGAGGGGACGGTAAATCGATGGCCCATAGCGATAGATGACGGTGATTACAATATAGAAAAGCAGAACGACCACGATCCACCTAAAACCAACGAGCAGGGTGGTCTCCATCCCGGCCATGTTAAATCGTTCGGCCAACCATGCCAATACCTGCCTGCCATAGATGATCAGGATTACGGACATAAAGAGAATAAAGGTGAACAACAAGGTGAGATTGAGTGCGACCAGTCGTTTTTTAAAGTAGCCCCTCGATTTGAAGCTGATCTCGTAGGATTTGTCAAACCCATACATCAATGTCAACATGCCGGATGATGCAAATACGATGGACAAAACAAAACCGAGACTCTGCAGACCAAAACTGCCGTCTCGCCGTATGCCCTGGATCATTTCGACAAAATACTCACTCGCGCGGTCTGGAAATACGCCTTCCATTGACCTTTGCAGCTGATCGGTGAAACCTTCGGCAATGGGTGTGAGCGACAGCAGGGGAAGCAAAAAAATCACAAAAGGAAAAATGGAAAGGAAGAAGCTGAAGGCCACCGAATTTGCCCGAGTAGGCAAGTCGTCTTTTTTCAGTTCTTGGTACAGAAAGGTCACTACGTTGTAAATAGGAACGTTGCTGAATCCTGGTAAAGAGACTCGCTTGGACCATCTTATCAACGAGATAATCCGTTTTCGGATATCTATACCGAGAATTTCCGGTCTTTCAATGAATTTCAAAATGCGGGTAGAGTTTTTTATGCAACACTTCGGGACAGGAAATGCGTTGTCCGGATGCAATATTCACAAAAAATAATTTAACCGTACCCGTATTAATCAAGGTTCCTTTGGGATTGTAGATTTCCTGGTCAAACTGGATGTATCTCGTCGGCATAAAGGGAAGTGTAGTTCGAATCTCTAGAAGTTCATCGTAATAGGCCGGAAGTCTGAATTTACATTCCAAACGCATGACGGGCATCATCACGCCATACACCTCTTCGAGGTCGTGGTAGCTTAAGCCCAACTCGCGAATCAACTCCGCCCTGCCTATTTCATAGTATTGGGCATAGTGACCATAATAGAGGTACCCCATCTTGTCGGTCTCTGCATACCTCACCCGCTTCTGATAAATCCCAGTTAACATCGTTTTGTACAAAAATCGGAAAAGTTTTTTTGTCAGTTGCCAGTTGCCCAGCCTGCCTGCCTCTGGCATGGTTGCCAGTTGTCCAGCCTGCCTGCCTCTGGCATGGTTGTCAGTTGTCAGTTGTCCAGCC
>JBFKOL010000488.1:0-2322 GCA_041628815.1 Saprospiraceae bacterium
CAATGCATGCATCAATATCGTGAGCATGCAGCGATTCATAAGCCGTTTGCCGGCCTTCTTTGGTCATGAAGGCCTTGCTGCGGGCAGTTTTTAAGAATGTGCCACCTCGTTGTATGATGTTAGCTACATCCCCATTTTCGAGTCTTTGAATACGCCCCTCTATCATACCTTCGTATCCTTCGTAAATTCCATATACATGTAAGTCATAGTATGTGGCTGTCCGCACCACGGCCCTTATGGCAGCATTCATTCCCGGTGCATCGCCACCCGAGGTGAAGACGGCGATTCTTTTGATTTCATTGTTAGTATTCGTTTTCATGGTGGAATCTGATTAAACCATCCAATGGCGATTTTTCAAAACATGTTGCGATAATATCATATTTCTTCAACAATCTCTCAATATATGCGCTGAAATGAAAACTCACAGAACCGACAAATGCCACGGGCACCGGGTTCCTTAAAGCAAGTGGTAAGATCATCCTTTCTACGAGTCTTCCAAAAATGTCAGCCGCGATATCTTCCTTGTCTTCAGGCTCAAGGAAGTGCCACCATCTTGTAAATCCTGCCAGGTAACTCCTTGGATTCTTTTGGCTGTAAAGCTCGACAACCAGATCTCTCGATGATAACTTTGCCTCCTTTGTTATGGCGTCAACCACATCCCTCGAAAACAGACCTCTTACCAATCGCAGGTAAATTTCCTGTCCTATGCGAAAACCGCTCCCTTCGTCACCCAGTAAATACCCAGCGCTCCTTATGCGATCCTGGATCTGATCACCGTCAAAATAACAAATGTTGGATCCCGTCCCTAAAATACAAACAAGTTGGGCGCTACCATCCGACACACTCCGGCAGGCGCCGAGAAGATCATCAGATACCTCAACATCAATTATGTCGTTTAGTCCTGACCGTATGAATCTTTGAACCTCCAGGTTCACCTCCTCGTCCACGCATCCGGCGCCGTAGTAATATACACTCGAAATGGGATGAAGGCTGGTTGCAGTTTTCAAGAGAGCGGCGAGTTTGTTGCCGAAATCCGGGTCCGTGACAGGATTCATACCCGTCGTCTGGTTTCTCTCCATCACACGTCCGTTCCTTATAACAGCCCAGTCGGTCTTTGTAGATCCGGCTTCAACAATCAGATTTCCCATTTTTTTGGCGAAAATAAAGAGAATTAAACACTGTGGGCGCTGGTGGTTAGGGCCAACAGTTTGGATTGTTTATTTTGCACGTTCTCAATCTCTCAAATTTTCTTGTCATGAATCATCGACTATCATCTTCGCGTTGTACCATCATCGGATTTTTTTCGATTTCCCTTATGATCTCAATTTCTTCTCACGCACAAGACGATCGACTGGAATCTCTAAAGTTACAGGTAGCCAAGGATATAGACAGCGACGCCAAATTTGCCCAGGTAATGGTCGATAAGGTTTTCAGCTTTTCGGAATTGGGGTTCCAGGAAAAAGAAACTTCCAAATATCTTACTGACATTTTAGAAGAGAACGGATTCGAAATTGAACATGGAATATCGGGCATCCCCACCGCGTGGATGGCACGCTGGGGAGAGGGTAAACCGGTCATAGCCCTGGGGAGCGACTTAGATTGTATTCCCAAAGCCTCACAAAAGCCTGGCGTCGCCTATCACGATCCCATCGTGGATGGTGCACCGGGACATGGCGAAGGCCACAATGCGGGTTCTCCGCTCAACATTCTTGCCGCGTTGCACGTACAGAAAATTATGATGGATGAGGGACTAGAGGGCACCTTGGTGCTCTGGCCAGGGGTGGCGGAAGAACTGGTGGGTACCAAAGCATATTATACTCGGGATGGTTTTTTTGACAATGTGGACATTTCGATTTTCACACATGTCTCGAACAACCTTTCGGTGTCCTACAGCCAAGCGCGGGGGACAGGACTTATCTCGGTAGAATACGAATTTGAAGGAGAAGCGGCACACTCTGCCGGTGCTCCATGGAGGGGTAGAAGTGCCGCTGATGCCGTTGAGTTGATGAATATCGGGTGGCAGTACCAACGCGAACACCTTGATCCATTGCACCGCTCACATTCTATCATCAATAACGGAGGCGATCAACCCAATGTGGTTCCTTCGAAAGCATCGATCTGGTACTATTTCCGCCACGTGACCTACCCAAAAATTATGGAGGTCTACGAACGTGCCAACAAGATGGCCGAAGGTGCTGCGCTGATGACCAATACTACAGTGACTCGAAGGGTACTTGGCTCTGCATGGCCGCGACACTTCAACCAGGTCATTGCGGAGACCATGTACGAAAATATCAAAACAGTAGGTCTGCCAGAATGGAG
>JBFKOL010000489.1:0-2319 GCA_041628815.1 Saprospiraceae bacterium
ATATAGTTCACCTCTTAAGGTAGTTGAAATTGTTGACATAATGATGTCTCAATCGTCGTGAAAGGTGTAAAGGAAATTATTACCATACAACACTTTTCTATCTACCTTGGGATACATTGTGTCGTTTTGTCCTTTTGACCATATGCCTAATAAATCTATTTGAATCAATTCGGAGATATAACTTATCAAGGCAGTAGATGTCAACAGAATAATCAATTACGGAATTCTTTAAAGACTACATCGCATTGTATTACACCCTCTCTAAATTGGTTATTCCTGATCTGTGCAATTTGCCGATGAGCTCATAAGAATTCTTACTCGGAAGGTATGGTACACAAGACAATTGGGCTTCAGTTCTCGTTATTAATAATATTCTTCAGTGAGAAATAGACAGTTTAAAATATTAAAATCTCAGTGCAGCGAGACCATTCATTTTTACTTGTTCCATGTAAAGGTCATCGAAATCCCCACCATGCCATCTTGTATGCCAACCTCGAATTGGATACGCCTGTTCTTTTGTGCCGACCATTTCAACTCGCTGGATCTTGTATTAAACAGTGCACCAATCATTCCTCCGGCAACATAACCCAACGATGCTCCTACCAGGGTCCCTATGGCTTGTGCCGAGCCCCCACAGTCAGGCACCAGGGGGCAGAATTCCTTGGTGGCACCCAGGGCACTTCCAATACCTGCCCCGACAGCAGCACCCACAATTCCGTCGATGATGAAATCCGACGAATTCAGCTTCTTTACTATTTCAGTCCTGCCTGTCCACCACCGTTGCGTGCATTCCCATGGAATCAATTCATGCACTTCGGATCCCAGTTTGTTGACATGAAGAAGATTTTCTCTAAAGGAAATCACTGAGCCTTCCACGATTGTCTTTTGCATCTTCTGAACATCATCCGCACATTGGTATTCCACCCGCACCGTATCGCCTTTAAGAACGATCACCGGGTCTTGTCCGGATAGCGCACCCATTGTGAACAGAAAGGTAAAAAACAATATTCCCCAAAAGTATTTCGCGATGACAATACATCTTTAGCAGGATATTAAGAGTTCTATTTTCGTAAATCAATGACTGTAGTCAACAAGGTCGTTGATGGTAGGCTCAGAAAGGTTTGACAACCAGGGAGGCTTGTCTTTTAGATGTACACTTATGTTTCTTATCAAAGTATAAAAGCGAAACGTACGGGTGCCCCTGCTACCAGGCACAGATCGCCGGTAACTCATCGGGAGTATATCGTGTCAACACCCATTCTCTTTGACATTGCCAGACACCTGTGAATTATCTGTGGATTCAGGTAGATCTTTTTCTGTTCTTTTTATGGTCTTGCAAGCGTGCCAAAAGCCTACGTTAAGTATAAAATAATAGTCTTGTTCATAATTTGAACAAGACTATTAAAAACAAAATGTCTTCCTGCTCCCGGCCTAATGGTTTCCTCGAAATTTGCCGAGGATATATTCCATCTGTTTGCCTGCAGCTTCACGCCCTCCTAATCCAAATGACAGCGCCACAGCAACGGCTACTGCACCCAGTGTAAGACCAAAGGCAAGATTGACAATATTATCGGCTATACCCATTGCATTCAGTGCGATGCCAATGAACAATCCTAAGGTGGCAATTCGGGATATATTGGCCACGAAGTCACCCTCTTTTCCTTTGGATAAAGTATTGTATAAAAGTTGTGCCAGGTAGTTTCCTAAAACGAGGATAAACAATCCGAAAAATATCCTTCCGGA
Source organism: Saprospiraceae bacterium (assembly GCA_041628815.1). Taxonomy (GTDB): domain Bacteria; phylum Bacteroidota; class Bacteroidia; order Chitinophagales; family Saprospiraceae; genus JBFKOL01. Next base: position 1,744 of record JBFKOL010000489.1, read on the forward strand.
TAAGCCCAATACTTCGGTTAGTACGTTGGTCAGTTGGGTAAAACCCAGTTTTTCAATTCCCGTGATGATCCCGAAGAACATGATAAAGAAGAAAGCAATATTGGCTATCAGTCCCGAAATGCTATGGATGCCAACTATACTTTTAATGTTCAGGGCTTCGGCCAAATTATCCGTGCCCAGACCGACAAGCACTTCTCGCAACAAACCCACGAGAAATTTACCCAGTATAAAGAATACTGCTATGATCAGAGCGGCTGCAAAAATATTGGGGATGGCTCCGATGAATGCACTCAGCATCTCGGTAGCGGGTTGAGATATAGCACTGATGCTCAAGGCATCGAAGGCTGCTACCAGAAAGGGTATGAATATCAGGATAAAAACCAACTTTTTTATGATCGTTACGAGATCAATGGATGAGTTTTCAGAAGTTATACCAAGGCGTTCAGAAAAATTGTTCACCACTGAGCCTCCTACGCCAATCAATTCCCCCACAAAATTAGCGATGAGATAACCAATAAAACCGATCAGTAGCGCTGCCACAATATTGGGCAGGAATCCCAAAAATTCATTCACCAT
>JBFKOL010000490.1:0-2298 GCA_041628815.1 Saprospiraceae bacterium
ACGGACAAATCCGTCGACATTGAATATCTCGTAAACTTGTATGGCGAGGAGGGCTTCATATGGGCCAGTGAAGAAGTCGGACCTACCTGGCAAAAGTTCAGTGGTCTCGCAAAATTTACCCTGGATCACATATTTAGCCGTGGCTTGATTCTCTCCGCTGCCGGGAAGCCCGAAAGCACGCAAGCCAGCGATCACCTGCCGGTTTGGGTGGACTTGGAATTTTGAGATTGATTTCCTCATCGACAGGTAGGGGCGATCCAAGGTTTTAAGAGAATCTTGTTGGCCGATTTCCCGGAAAACAATGAATGTCTGCCTTGAATCAGGGAGCCCGTTCTTACCAATTTTGCAAGATGAATTACCAAGCCGCATATCACATCACGGTGGTGATGACATAAGAAGAAACACTCAGCACAATGGCCAACAGAAAGATGCTGTAGGCATAGCTGAGCAAAGCGTATTTTCTTTCTAACACCAAACCATTGTGGTACATATCGGTCAACATTTGGTCATAGACTGTCTCCCCTGAGTTCATCACTTCAAGCATGTTTTTTTTGTACTCCTCGAGGGTCTTTTTGTAATAATTACGGAAAAACAATGCGCTTCTACCCTCTTTATCCCCTCGTATGATCTTTGGTTTGAGTGCAAGTATAGAGCAAACGGCGGAAACACAGCAAAGCGCCAACAAAATGCCCAACGGGACCACGACCTCCACCCGCTCTATCACAGCTGATCCACCCATCGAAAATCCCGAGCTGAACAAGATTATAATCAAGAAGATGAGGGAGACACAGATCGCCGTCATCATGTTGGCCTTGTTGTCCGCAATGGTGATCAATTGAAGTTGGTTTCTCCCCGAAACTTTGAACATGGTTGCTATGGCGAGATGATCATATTCCTTTTTTATGACGCGGGCGGGCATGTGTGATGTTTACAGCAAGATAACCAAAAACAGGTTTCATTCGAAGCCATCGAATCTACCGTTATTGAGTCAGTCTTCTTCATGCTCTAATTCTCTTCTCCTGAATGCATAGAATGTAATGGCGCCCATCACGACAAGTGCCAGTGCGGAGTGCCACCAGAGGCCTGGGAGATCGGAAAAGAAAAGAAAGTTGTCGTAATATCCGTGTGCGAGGGTCGCAAAACCCAAACCCAACGCAGAATATAAACCGGCGCTGGATGGAAACACTTTCGCCTCACCTACAAAAAATCCCATTAATACGGCAAACATTCCATGGGCCGGAACGGCACTGACCATCCTGACCATAAGTGCACTGGCATCCCCGCCGAACAAATAAAGCATGTTTTCACCCAGGGCAAAGCCCATACCAATCTGCACCGCATAGTAAATCCCGTCTATGGCTTGTGAGAAATGAGGGCTTCTGTAGACTACGCCTCTTAGAAACAAGAACTTACATCCTTCTTCCATTAGACCGACGAAGACCACGGCCCGGATAATCAGATGAACAGTATTACCCGGATCAATATTCGTCACCCGTGACAGGACATGCCCGACGACCATAGCCAGTAGGAAACTCAGTAGACCATAACCGATTGCCTTTAGGGTCAAAGCATAAGAACCTGGACTATGGGCATTCTTCAGGTAGATAAAAAGCCCAATCCCCGCGCAGGGGGCTGTTGCTAATATGAAGAGAATCGCCTGCTCCATAAATGGTTAAGATGAATGAACACCTATAAGTTAGTAAACAGCATGGATTTTAAAGGGGCACTGGCACCGTAGATGTTCGTTCTTTCTTTTCTTTCTCATTCGTCCTTGCTTTCTCTATGAGTTCTCATGCTGTACATGAATCCCTGGATTAATGAGCCATGTATTACGCCACCGATGATACAATGGAACCGGAAGCGGCAGTGAATTGGTCCCGTTGTTCGAATACTTCGAAAACGAATCTGACCCCGGACAACCATGTCTTTATACATGGGGCGACTCATGGATAAATTCTCGGATTGTTGCTGCTGTTTCCTATTGTGATCAAAAACGATCCCTTTGACCACAAGGAGTGAAAGTATATATTGATCAATGGCGGCAATTGCATGTGGATTAGAAGATGAACGAGGGACACTTGAAATTGGAAAAAAGGCTGATATCATTGTCATTAGAGGAAATCCGTTAGAAGAAATTTCAGCCATGAACGAAGTTTTTGTGGTTATCAAAAATGGAGAAATCATTGTCTCCCCAATTGATTGACACTGTCGCCATTGATTATTTCCTCCTGGGTCTTTGAGGGTTATGCAATACCCTCCTTTCTTATTACTCTTGGGAATGTCGTCTCAAAAAATGAA
>JBFKOL010000491.1:0-2277 GCA_041628815.1 Saprospiraceae bacterium
CCGGGCATTTACTCGGTCATCTTACAGGTATGGGACTCCTGCCGGAGTCCAGCATTGGTTCGGACATCTTACAGATATGGGACTCCTCACCGGAGTCCGGCATTTACTCGGTCATCTTACAGGTATGGGACTCCTGCCGGAGTCCGGCACTTGTTCGGATATTATAGATATTTGACTCCTGCCGGAGTCGGGCTTGATAAAAACTGAGATCAGGGCTAGGAATAGTCTTGTGGGTACTGGGATGTGGGCCCACTGGAACGTGACCTCGGAGAGGTCATATATTTCTTGCACGAGTGCCCTTCTGTAGTACCCACTTTACGACTCCGGAAGGAGTCGCATATCTGTGTCAGTTGCGCTTATAAAACATGATCTGGGGGTTGATGATCGCGGTCTTGCACAGGATGCACTCATTGATCGCGGGATCCTGCCAGCGGTTGTTGACGGGTTGGGAATAGATGATCGTGGTTACGCGACCCATGGTATCTACCACCGGCACACCTGTGCCGGCTATGCCATCTTCATCGGGATCCGTTGCATGGGCTTCAAAAGCGTCGAAACAGGTATCTCCGTCGCTGTCCAGCTCGAAAAAATCATAGATCCCGTCAGGAGTTCCCTCGCTGTCGCTGAGCGTGAAATTGTATATACCGGATTGGTCAAAGGTTTCAACGCCGTTGAACAGCCCGTTTCGCCCTGAACCCGTATCTGCCCCGTCGATGATACCATCGCTGTCCGCATCCGCAGCTCCGTGACCCGCTTCATAGCTGTCGAGGATACCGTCATTGTCACTGTCCAGGTCGTTACGGTTGACTATTCCGTCAGCATCGCGATCCACCGCTTCGTTGCACAACTTCACGAATATGCGGAAATCATCAAACCACGCATCAACACGGCTTGTTGTTATCTTGTTGTAGAAATAAATCCGAACCTTGTAGGTTTTAGAAGGCAGAAGCAGGTATTGGTTGTCGTCAGCCCCTATTTTCAGTAAGGTACTATCCGGATGTATTGCCGGATCAACCGTGAACAGATCTTCGATCAAGGTGGATGTGGTGAAATTATCATCGGATATCAGCACTGAAAAATCATACCCAAAATTGTAAGATTTAGCCTCTATATTGTCACCGTGTTTGGTCATCTCAAAATGACTCAAATACATAGCCTTACTGGTATCTGCAGTAGCAAAGCCATATTCCAGGTAATCGTTGTCAAACATGGCTGTCGTCAAATTGTCCTGGTCCAAATCTGCAAAGCCCAGGTAGCCATTGATCTCGTAACCCATTAATCCCGTAGCTATATATTCATCGATGATGGAGTCTACCCGACCCGATAGGAAGTTGACGCCCGAATCTCCAGGCGTGTAATTATGGGTCCATTCCGCGGCAAGAACAGGCTCTGTGGAACATTTGAACTCATCAACATCCTTAATACCGTCGTTGTCGTCATCCAAGTCGAATCGGTCGCAGATTGGGTCGTTGTCAAAATTGGGTTCTCCGCCTCCACCGCAGATATCATTAATCATCGTCAGGCAAAACTCATCGACATAGACATTGCCAGTACCCGTGCCTTTTTCAACAAAAACCTGAATCATTGATACATTGGCCGGAGCGGTAGCCGTGATTTCGTAAAAATCATAGGATGAATTTTCAACGGGTCGCTCGAAATCAAAATTGATCACGTTATTGGAAGTATCGATAAATCTCAATCCCGTAGTGACGTTCGCATTTCCGGTGTTTTTTGCATAAAACTTTAAGTTGAAGGTCTCTCCTGCCGTGGCAAATACATTTCTTTTTATAAACCCTACATCCACATCACCAATGGTGGCGGCATTACTTCCTATTACCGCATCGGCATCCACCGCAACAGCCCCTGCAGTGGTCCAAAGAGCCAACCCGCTTTCGAATCCCCCATTAGTCAATAGACCACCTGTACAAACATAACAGTCTTCATCCGCTTCATCGATCAACTTATCAAGATCATTGTCGATGCCATCGCCACAAATTTCTGCACAGGGCGTTACAACCACGGTCACCGAGTCAACCGCTATGCAAGAGGTTGCCTCTCTCTTTGTGTTCAAACTGCACTTTTCACAGTATAACCTCTGTCTCGATCCAGCTTGGCCGGAAACGTCTTCAAAAGACTGGAACTGGGAAGCGCATGTCGCTCGATCGAGTGGCTGGCAATTAGCTTAAATTCGGCAACATCGGCAATGATCTCGGCCACGCACCAATCCTGCTCAACATAGCGTTCTAATATGGGGTCGAGCACCTCGTAGGGCGGCAG
>JBFKOL010000492.1:0-2265 GCA_041628815.1 Saprospiraceae bacterium
CAGGCCACGGATAGGAGAATGTAATTAATACCGAGAATATTGATACCAAAACAAATGTATGAACGGTGGACAAATCATAACCCAAATACTGCATGACTGGGGCATTGAAAACCTTTTCACCCTCAGCGGAGGCCACATAGCGCCTATCTACGTGGAAGCCGAAAAATCCGGCATCCGAATCATCGATGTCAGACATGAGGCTACTGCCGTCTTTGCAGCAGACGCCATGGCGAGGATGTCTGGTGTGCCCGGTGTGGCTGTGGTGACGGCAGGACCGGGAGTGACAAATACCATCACTGCACTGAAGAACGCGCAGATGGCCGAAAGTCCCGTCCTACTTATCGGGGGTGCAGCGGCTACGTTGTTAAAAGACCGGGGTGCTCTCCAGGATATAGATCAGTTGTCTATTGTCCGTTCAATGGTAAAATTTTCGGCAAGGATCAACCGAAGAAAAGAGATCCAACCCATCATCGAAAAGGCATTGAAAGAAGCGGTAAATGGATTTCCCGGACCCGTATTTGTGGAGGTGCCTATGGATCTGCTATACGATGAGCAGATGGTTAGGGAATTGTACGACAGCCAGTTGTCGCGCAGCACGTCCTTTCAAGCCAGATTGGTCAACTGGTACATCAAGCGTCATGTCAATCGATTATTTGGGGGAGCGACCTATTCAAAAAAAGGGTTATCGGGATACCGGACCGTATATCCGAATGCCAGTGAATCGGTGGTTCAACAAGTCGGCCAGAAAATGCTTGCTGCCGAACGCCCGGTCCTGCTGCTCGGAAGCGGTGCGACCAAAAATACCAAAAAGGTAGATGCGCTCTCCAAAGCAGTCGAAAAACTGAATATTCCTGTTTATCTCAGTGGAATGTCGCGTGGATTACTAGGCCCAAAAAGTGCAGCTCAACTTTACCACAAAAGGACTAAGGCGCTCAAGGAGAGTGATTGCGTGATCCTCGCAGGGGTGCCCTGTGATTTCAGACTGAACTACGGAAACCATTTTCGCAGAAGTGCCACCAAAATTGCCATCAGCCTAAATCGAACCGACCTGGAGAAGAACCTGAAAGCCAGTCAAAAGATACAAGCAGATCCAGCCGACTTCTTCATTCGTCTTTCAGAAACGTTGAAATATAAAAAGGGGAAGTGGTCAGTATGGAAGGAGACTCTTCAAAAGCGGGAAGCAGGGAGAGAAACAGAAATCAAGAAAACAGGTGAACAGCATACTGAATTTACCAACCCCATTGCTTTACTGCAATCGTTGGAGGCCTTGCTACCAGAAAAATCGGTCATTGTGGTAGATGGCGGTGATTTTGCAGCCAGTGCCGCTTATGTGCTGAAACCCAGAGGCCCTTTGAAGTGGTTGGATCCCGGTGTTTTTGGGACGCTGGGTAGCGGAGGGGGATTTGCCCTGGGGGCAGCATTGACTTACCCGGATCACTACATATGGATTATCTATGGCGATGGCAGCGCAGCCTATAGCCTGATGGAGTTTGATACGTTCCGCAAATTCGGTCTAAAAGTCTGCGGTATTATTGGCAACAACGGCTCATGGGAGCAAATAGCACGCGACCAGGTGCACATCCTTGGCAGGGATACAGCCTCTTCGCTTCCCAGATCGGACTATGAAAAAGTGGTGATGGCATTTGGAGCGGGAGGAGAAAAAGTCGAAAACCTGGATATCTTCAACACTTCCGTTCAAAGAGCCATCCAATCCATGGACAATGGCAGGCCTTATCTCGTCAATGCTTTGATTGGCAGTACGGACTTCAGGAAAGGCAGTATGTCGATGTAGAAAAATAATTATGAATCATTGTTGTCCGGGGAATCGGCCAACATGATTCTTCTTAAACTTTTGACCGCCAAAAGCTCGTGCTGCTGAATATGGCGGGAATTAATCGCCGTTTCGGGCTCTAAGGTTTATACTTTAACCGATTCGGAAAAGAAAAATACCTGCTTCTCCATCCTGCTTTTTACAGGCGAAAAAACCCTAAAGCCTATATTTCTAAGGAACACTCCTTTTTAAAACGGTAAATGCGCAGGATAAGCCCCGCCTGCGCTTGTACAAGTGAACTATGGCAGCGGGCAGGCCTGCCCGTCCGCAGGCGGGCGCAACGTGACTGAGCGCTAGTGAAGATGACTGAACGATAGTGAAGGAAATTGCCGAAAGGCAATGTGTCGAAGGCCATTACGGCGGGAGTATTTTTACTCCTTTGTGCCATCGACAGCAGCACAGATCCCTATTAGTAAAGCGTGATATCAACAAGA
>JBFKOL010000493.1:0-2234 GCA_041628815.1 Saprospiraceae bacterium
AGAATTGCTCAGTGTTATCCAACGAGTGAATGAGATAGGATACATCAATCCTGAGGCCATCGAATCAGTCAGGAAGTACTATAACCAGAACAAAGGCCTTTCTCTCCAGAACAAGTGTCTGCGAAATGCAATTTTCGATAAGTTCAGGATGTTCATGGCAAACCTGGCAGTTACTGATTTCGGAGATTACTTTGAACTGAACAAGACGTTCGTTGTCTACATGAATATTTTCGCCAATGAAAAATTCAACCAGGACGTCAAGAACATATCAATGACTTACATCAAAAGGCTTCTCAAACATTTTACGGTTAAAAGGAGCAAAGACTATCAGGACATCAAGAAATTCGTATCGGCGACATTCCAAGATTTAGGCTTTCTTACCGAAAAACAGGTACGCGAACTCTTCAAAACCAAGAGAAAAAAGGCAAAGGCCAGCTGACAGCATTGGTCGATGAAAAGCTTCTGAAAGTAGAAAATGCCTGCTGCTACACCAAGTACCATTTAACTTTGTAGAAAAGCTAAGATTGATTTCTGATTTTGTCAAGGGAATTACGTCCTACTTTGAAGCAATGTCATTTGTCCGTTCCCACGGGTTGGTTAGATATTTCTTTTATTCCGGCCTGATTGGCATTGTGGCCATGATTTTTATGGCAGCTTTGATATGGGCTTCTTACGATTCGGTTTCGCACTGGATGCTTTCACTGGTTCCGTGGGATATTGGCACGGTTACCGATGTGATCTCCATTGTTTTTATGAGCGCTTCGTTTTTTGTTGTATTTAAATACATAGTCCTGATCCTTTCCGCACCCCTGATGAGCTATTTATCGGAAAAAGTTGAGAAAATCATTTCGGAAGATTACCACGACCGAGGCATGAGTTTAGGTGTGATTCTGGGGGATTTTCTGAGAGGCACCCGGATAGCTTTAAGGAACATTTTGAGAGAAATGTTACTTACGATACTGCTCCTTGTAGCCAGCCTGTTTGCACCTTTTGCCGTGGTGACCACTCCGGCTATTTATCTGATTCAAGCTTATTTTGCGGGATTCGGAAACTTTGACTTCTGGGCAGAAAGACATTTTACCTACAAGGGCACGATAGACTTCATGAAAGACCATAGGCCCATGGTGACAGGTAATGGGGTACCTTACATTTTTCTGTTGGCTATTCCCGTTATAGGAGTTTTTCTGGCACCTCCTCTGGCTACGATTGCCGCTACCCTTCAAGGGCACGACAAAAAGATAAACTTGGGAGATCTACATTGACAGCATGTATCCGACGCCTCGTACTGTTTTGAAATAGGTAGGACTGACAGAATCGTCTCTGACGTACTTGCGAAAAGAAGAAATCATATTATCGATGGTTCGCGTATTAGGATATACATCATACCCCCAAACTTCTTCAAGAATTTTCTGGCGGCTGAGGACTTGATTTCTGCGTTCATACATATACCTGATCAATTCCGCTTCTTTGGGTGTCAAAGAATAATTTTGATCTCCATCGAAGACTTCAAACTTATCCAGGTGAAAAGTGCAGTTGCCAACCATCAACTGCTCCCCACCTGGGATGCGTTCGTTTGAAGACATGTAGCGGTCAAGCAATTTGTCGAGGCGTAGAAGGAGTTCTTCAAGATTAAATGGTTTGGCTATGTAGTCGTCGGCTCCCGATTTTAGGCCCTTGATTTTATCCGAGGACTGTCCCAATGCCGACAACATGAGGATTGGGGTATCTTTTCTTATGTGTCTTATCTTTCTGCACACATCGATACCGTTGCCATCGGGCAACATGACGTCCAATAGAACCAGGTCCACCCTTCTTTCGCGAATGAGGCGGATGGCATCAGCTCCTTTATCTGTGACGATGGTCTCGTATCCTTCCATGGAGAGATTGATGCGCAACAAGTCGGAAATGTGGCTTTCATCCTCGACAATCAACACCACCGGTCTACGGGTCTTCATACCTGATGAATTGGAATGTTAAATACAAACGTCATTCCTGGATCAGGGCTGTTGGCACAGGCAGAAATAGTCCCATTGTGGGCTTCTGCAATGACTTTGGCGATGTAAAGTCCCAGGCCGGTCCCCTTGCGATGACGAACTTCGGTATGGCTCGACCGCCAGAACCTGTCAAAAATGCGATTGAGATCTACCTCGTCGATTCCAATGCCTTCGTCCTTTACCTGTATGGACAATCGACCGTTTTCTATTTCAGTTCCCACCATCACTTTTGATGGGTCT
>JBFKOL010000494.1:0-2222 GCA_041628815.1 Saprospiraceae bacterium
GAGATTCAGCAGGTCCAGTCCATTGAGAACATCCACGACCAGCTCACCTTTGAGGATGAACTCGCCTTTTGCATTCTGCTCGTAAGACATGAAGTGCAGTTCGTAGTCGCCTTCATTGAGAAAATGCATTTCAAAATTGCCATTGGAATCACAGGCCGCGCTGTTGGCCGCATTGTGGAACGCAACCCTGCTCTGGGCACTGCCCTGGATTTCAGTGTCTTTGTTGTACGTCCCTTTGGCATAGGCATAGACGATCACCTTGTCGCTGCCAAAAAGCAATTCGTCACAGTTCCCGGTAATTGTGGCGGAAGATGAACTGGACAGGCGGATACCGCTTTCCATTTCTGCTTTGGTTACAAAACTGTACCGGGACCCGGCGCTTTCATTGCTTTTAATGCATTTCCTCAGATCGAAGTCAATCACGATATCCGAATGCGTATCTTCCTCGACTTCAAATGCCCCGTCTATTGTCACCGACACATCTGATGAAGCCAGGCTGTGTATTTCACCATCAGATGTCATGATATAGCACCCCGGGTTTTGACCCGAAGCATCGCTGGTATGATCCAGGATGAGCTCAACCTCGCTATAGGCTTTCGCTTCGAGGTTATAGTCTCCGAGCAGGTAGGTTTCCCCTTTTTGGTAAGCCAAAACATCTACCGTGGTTTTGTTAAAGCCTTCCACCTTTTGTCCGTCTACCTTTACCTCGGAGATCGTGACAAAGCACGCTTCCACTTCACTGTTGTCAATAGGCGCGTCTGTCACCTTTATGGCCAATGTGCCAGTGGTCTGGAGTTGTTCGTTATCGGATGGCATGTCTGAGTTGTTGTCCCCACATGCCAAAGCAAATAAAGCAACAAACAGAATTGAAATTTTCTTTATTGGATTTTTCATCATATTTAATTTTAGTTAGGAAATATTATTGAATAAACGAAAAAGAGGGTTGGAAATCATGGTGGAAAAACCCCAATTTGGGTTCAGGGAAAACCCCTAAATTTTAGCATAAATAACTGATAACCTGTGTTTTATGTTCTGTATGGTTTGAATCGCGGAAGCGCAGAAGCTGTTCGACCTCCATAAAAAATGGATCCCGGCACATGATGCGACCAGGACCCTCCATAACAACGCAAAAAATCTATGTGAAACAATACAATGTCTACTCCTGGAAAACCTGGACTTTATTGACGGTAAGAATATTCCCATCATGACGCATGACCCTGACAAGATATAACCCTTTCGGCAAGTAGGATACGTCCATGCTATAGGTCGTCTTCTCAATATCCAGTGACTGCCTTTCAACAATGCCCCCAAGAGGCGAAACCAGTTCGAGCATCCCGTCTTCCGGGATAAGTTTGGCTTCGTCAAATCGCAACGTAATCCTGTCAGTGGTCGGATTTGGGAAAACTTTCACATGATCTCCGGGGTCTCCTTTAAACAATATCTCCGTATCCATGGCAACATCCTTTAGCGCATCCCAATCATAGGTCCACTCTACAATGAATCCTTTAAACTTCGGATCTGAAGACAATTTCAGCACATCCTCCTCAACACGGCCGTTTTCACTGGCCATCTGGATTATACTGCGAAAGCTTTCTGCCGGGAAGACCTTTATATTCGTATTCCCTTCGACAACAGCTGAAGGTGAGAGTGCTGAAAAGCAGAACGGCTCAGTGAAGTTTTGCATTTTGATCAGCCTCGGCAAGACGACGGTTTCGCGGTTCTGGACATTAAATATTATCTGGCGAATGCGTTTGTCAATCATCCGGTCGATGACGATATGATCACGCCCCGCTTCGAATCCCCTTATGGGCATCCTGTTCAGGGCTTTCGCCATGGCGTTTGCATCCATAGACCTTTTTGTGATTTCCCGAATATCCTCTTCGACATGCTTGTATTCGTAATCAATAGACAAAACCTCTTCGTGGATTCCGTCAAATCCCAGTTTATAAATTCTGCCGGTCAGTGGAGGATTGTAATACACCTCATCCTCAAACGTGGAAAATTTAAATGAACTCAGGATATTAATGGTCTGGCACAAGGTGTGGATCGGGAAGTCCGTCGAGATCACATTGAAGTCACCGTCTGTCAGAACTATCGCATGATCACCCTTCTCAACTCCCGAATGAAGCATGGGCGAGTAAAAGATAAACCTCTCGGCTTCGGATGAGTAGGCAAAATGCAAGAAATAAAATCCGAATTTCTTCTTGCCAAGGAAGTTGCCA
>JBFKOL010000495.1:0-2215 GCA_041628815.1 Saprospiraceae bacterium
GATGCCTACCGCAATCATTTCGAACCCGGTGGAATCTGCCAGGTAATCAAGGATCTCGTCGACTTCCATTTCACCTGCAAAGGAAGTCGAATCCTCGAAGAGGTTCTGACCGTCATGCAAGTACAGTACCGGATAAGAAGCATCCGAAGCATGGTAACCTGGCGGCAGGTAAATCCTGATCGTCCTGGATCGGTCGAGCCCGGGCATTTCGAGCGGTTCTGTGATGATAAGCCTCGGTGTAGCTTCGACCGTTGTGTCCCGGGAAGCTGTCCTGCAGGCCGAAAAAAGAACGAACAAAACCAAAATCGGTAGACCCAAAATCAATTGAAACCGATGGGCCGTGATCACTTTTAAATTACAGAAACAGAAGTGCATTGAATGAATGTTTGAATTATGTCATGTCAGAATTTGCCAAAATGAATGTATGTATGGATAAGGATATGTCGTCGTAGCGAAAGTTGCATTGCAGGGGGCATTATGTCTTTCGAAAAATTTGGGCATGAGCAAAGTTGCTCAAATCTTTGGCCCAGACTTCATAGGTTAGCTGCGAAGGATGTATGCCGTCGCTGAAAAAATCAAGCGGCCGTAATTGATTGTTCAGTGTTATTATCCAGTCGCTGAGGCGGATTACCCGTGAATGATAGTACACATTGTCGTGTTTTTTTACTTCCAGCGCCAGCGTCTTCCCAAGCAACTCTACCAGCCCGCCTAAAACTTTCTGGATACGTGGCGTAAACGCCGGGAAGTCGCGAATCGGCGGCATGTTGGCAAAGACTACCGGTACATCCGGCCACTCCTGCCTGATATCACCTATCAGATTGCGAATTTCCTTTCTCCATTTCCAAGGAGTATTCAACTCGAATGCATCATTGCCGCCGAGGCCGATGACCAAAAGGTCCGGGTTCTGGCCTCTGAGCGTTGGTAGTAATATGGTTCGCACTTTACGGGCATTGTACCCGCTTTGCGCCGTAACCTTCCATGAAACAGAAGTCCCTAAAAGATCCGATAAGGTCCGTGCAAAAGCGCCGGCAAAGCCTTGCTCATGCCGTTTCACCCCTACCCCTGCCATGGTGCTCTCTCCCAATATGTCTATATGTAAAATAGCTCGGTCATCCTTCTTCACCATTCCCCGGGGATCACCTGCCTCGGGCAGGTCCGGTATTTCTTTTCGTATTCTCCGCCCATCCATGAGCATGACAGGGATGAATGGTAAGGTGTAAAGACAACCCATCACATACCGCATGTTGATGTCCACCATAATGGATTATTCATAATTCAATCCATACCCAAACCGGTACAGGGGATCCCTGGAATCATAGGGCACATCCTCGAATTGTTCTTCCACGGCTTCCGGTGACGAAGGTATTTCTACCGGCAGCCGGCCTGTCGGATTGAATTCGCCAAAAAGCAATTCGGCGATGATACTGTCCTCACAGAAAAAATCGGCGATGACTGCCTCCGCCTCGGCATTGATTTCCGGGAAAACAGTAGGTCTTTCCAGGGTCATTACTACGACAGAAGGTTTGTCTCGCATCAGATCGAGGTATCGCTGCTTTTCCTTTTCATTAAAATGCAGTCTTCCCTGGTGGAAGAATCGTTCGATCAAACTACTCGATCGCGGATCATAGGGCGTACTAAGTTTTAATACGACTACATCCGCCTGATCGGGGTCATCAACCCACGTGCCCTGTGATTGTATGGATTCTTTTTCGAAACCGATGGCAAAAACCTTTTGATCCGTACGGAGCGGTAGCAGGTTCGACTCGTTTTTTAACAGTACCAGTGACCTGCGCTGGGCTGCCCTGCCGGCATCGACGAAGGCCTTGTTTCTCAAAACGGAGAGACTTTTTTCGTCGAGATAGGGATCGTCGAATAAGCCCAGTTCAAATTTATCCCTTAAAATACGCCGCGCCGACTGGTCAATGCGGGATTCACTCAGCCCGCCGTTTTCTACCAATTCTACGATCACGTCTGGCACTTCATCGCCACCTATCATGTCGCAACCCGCATCCATGATCTTTTTTACCCGTTCGGGCAGCGTCAATGATTGTGCACCCCAGGCAGCCGCTTTCTTTATAAACGAGTCCGAGGTAATACCCCAGTCCGTACACACCACCCCGTCAAAGCCAAGGCTATCGCGAAGTAGACCAGAAATAATGGCCTTGTTGTATCCAAAACCGACCTCTTCATAGCCTATACCTCGAGGCACACCGTA
>JBFKOL010000496.1:0-2213 GCA_041628815.1 Saprospiraceae bacterium
GTCTGCATAGGCCTGATTGTCACCAATGAAATAAGGCCATCCGAAAAATCCAGGACCCTTGGCCTGGTTGAATTCGTCATATCCTTGCGGACCTAACTCGGAATCTTCCGATGCATCAGGTCCAACTTCACCCCAATAGATGTATCCTGTCTTGCTATCAATAGATATCCTCCATGGGTTGCGATGTCCCATCGTGTAAATTTCGGGTAATGTACCTTCCATGCCTTCAGGAAAGAGATTGCCCTCCGGGATGGTATAGGACCCGTCATGTTCGGGATGAATCCTGATGATTTTGCCTCGAAAATCATTGGAATTGCCTGCGGTACGCTGGTCATCTGCGTTTTCAAATCCCGGCCGCTCATCCAAGTTGGAAGTTCCGGCCGGCGGATTGGCCGTATTGTTGCCGGTTGTCAGGTATAAATTGCCATCATTATCGAAGACCATTCCTCCACCCGTATGGCAACACACCTCTCTTTGGACAGGGTACTCGAGAACGATTTTTTTGGTTTCGTGGTACAGCGAATCATCTTTATAGACATATCGCGCGAGGACGTGTTTCGGTTCTTCAGGGTCGGCGTAGTGAAGGAATACCCACTTATTATCTGAATAATAAGGGTGAGCAATGACACCCATCAGGCCTTCTTCAGCCGCCCGGGTGCGCCCCTCTTTATCGGTATAGATCGTGTTTACGCGTACCTGTGCAACCTTGTACATCTCGCGCGTTCTGACATTAAACCACTTTACCCCACCTTTTCTTTCTACGATGAGCATTTCTTCGATGCTTAAAAAGGTAAATGCCATAGGTTCATCCAGCGACCCGGGTTGGCTGAGGATCGACGTCACAAAACGGTTTTCATCCGGTTTTTCACCTGATCCCTGTAGAGCCAAATCTGAACAGGACCACATCGCGGCCAGTCCATAAATCATCATCAGGTAAGGAACAATTTTCATGCGCACTACTTTACATTACAACTTTCTCACTGCTTCTAAATACGGCCTCAATTTTAGAAAAATTCTTCGATCCCGGATGCAGTCGTTGTCGACCGATTGGCATCAATTGTCGACAGAGACCTCCCACAGGCAAGGTAATGTTCCTCAGAAATTGAAAATATTACCGGACCTTCACAAAGATCGCATTAGCCACCGGTCTCTCGCCGAAGGGATCGCTCGGTGTATTGAGAATGCCTTCTTTCCTGGACCACAAAGTGGTGGACCCCCCACCGTCGAGATTGATGGCATCGTGACAACCTTTCCGTTTCATGAAAGCCTGTAGCTCATTGAGACTCATTCCCTCAGCTTCAGGCCGACGTCCATCAATAGCGAACATTATGACATCATCATTTCTATCGATGCAGACAGCACTGCGCGGATGACGGTCCGTGACAAAAGGAGTCTCGGGCAAAGGAATGACATCTCCATTCAATAGTAATACAGGGCCTGTTATCAATACAGCCCTTTCGTTGTCGGACAAGGCATAATAATCCGGTCCCTTGTCGTACTCGACTTCTAACTCGTGACCAGAGGTAATTACAAGAGCGCCATCTAAAATGGCACTCGAACTCCCTTTAGCCTGTCCTTCAAAACGGTCTGTCACAGGTTTACCATCTACTTCTAGATAGGTAACACTCCCACCCTTTTGCATGTCAAAGAATCCTCCGTTAATGGCTATATCGGCATCACCTTCCAAAGCAAATCTGCTCGTGAATATCCTTTCTGTCTGAGAATAGGCCAGGTTCCATTGGGGTTTGATTACAGTGTTGGTTGTAATGCGAACCAAAACCGCTTTCTGAATGCTGTCAAAAAGCGTATCTGAGATCACCTTTTCGATAGTGAATGGCTCTTTGGAATCCCTCTTATCAATTACTTCGTGATGTGTTCTGCAACCATGAAAAGCTAAAACAGACAGGGAAAGAAAGATCAGAACTTGGATGGCCAAATATTTACCCATTTCGCCAAGCCCCAACATCCTATTCCTGATTTTTCTGAAAAAACCTATCATACAAAAATGGTGTAAAGTAGAATCTGGCGGAAACCAGCCACTAACTCAGAATTCCTTTCGAAAGGCTCTGTTTGCTATAATAGTACAGGAAAACTGCGACCACAATTACCAGTATGGTCATTACGATGGCCATTGCACCGAATGCCGCCGAGGCTCCGGCAACGATCAAATTCCAGCCCATTTGGATGACCACCGCTATCAGCGATACCAGGAA
>JBFKOL010000497.1:0-2132 GCA_041628815.1 Saprospiraceae bacterium
ATTCAAGTGCTTTTTTGAAATCAATCAATTCATGCGGAAGTAAATTGACCATTTTCATTATTCCCAAAATGAAAACAATCACAATCTTTTCTGTTGACTTGGACTTGATCAAATAGTAAAGATTGGAGACAACACTAGGTGTGGTCCCAACTGCTATTTTACCTATTAAGCTAAGTCTGTACTTTTGCGATCCCGATGAAATCCAGTGATTCCTTGGGATAATTTTCCCTTGGTTTCGAGTGAATTAGGTCTAGAAAATACTGTTCCGCCAACCGACTGACACTGGTCTTATGTTCTTTGGCATATTTCTTTGCTGCTTGTATGACTATTTTGTCGAGGCTGAGTGTAAGTTTGGAATTCATTGTACGCATGATATATTTAGTATACGTAGAAGTATCATAGGAGTACGTATTAGTCAATAAGCTCATCCCATGGAAATCTATCCATCAATACATTTACAACATTGGGTTTTGGTGAGATACCGATGAATGGATTGCCCGGCACCTCGCAATGATTCAAGGGCTTGTAGGCTGCTATATGTTAACGATTTTCTCACTATCATTATCATCCCAGTTTTTGAATTAAGATTGAATTAAAGGAGTGTATTGTCCTAAGTTATTACACTAAATTTCACAATCTTGTTAGCACTAGATGTGCGCTTAACAACCCAACAACTATTTCAATGTTAACACTACTCCGAAAACTCCGCAGGTCATTCATCGAATCCGGAAGCGCACGGAAATACATCCTTTATGCCGTAGGAGAAATTGCCCTGGTCGTCATAGGCATCCTTATTGCCCTACAAATCAACAACTGGAACGAAGGCAAAAAGACCCGTAAACACGTAGATCTGTACTTGTACAATCTTTCGGAAGCACTCAAGGAAGATATACACAAACACAAATCGGCCGCCAGCATGAATGAATTCAGATACAACGCCTTTCAGTATCTCTTGAAAATTACTGGTAACGAACAATTGGGCGGCAGACCGTTGGCCAAGGATGGTTATCCAAATGACAGGATATGGCCGGGTGCATACCCAGACACGTTCAACCGGGAATTCATCGATGTGTCTCTTTCTTTGTCCGTCTTTCTCCAGGCGCAAAATACCAATCAAACGGTCTATGAGGAGATGAAAAGCACGGGGTTGTTCTCACAAATCAAAAATCAGGAGTTAAAAAAAACAATATCGGATTACTACAATTTTTGTGATACGTACCTGCGTGATAATGGTGATTGGAATTTAAGGGTTTCGACTTCATGGCAATCTTTCCTGAGAGACCAATACGATTTCATCATCGCCGGAGAGCAAACTTTCGGCGATCCGCTTGAATTGATATCTGATCCAAAAGTCATCACAAGAATACAGGAGTTGGTGGCACCGGCTAAATTCAGAGCTGAAAACAGCTACGCTGCGGTAAAATTGGCAGAGAATATCATTACAGAAATTGACAAGCAACGTATCCAAAGCAACAAGTGATCATTGGTTCCTTGAGATGCCAGCCATTAACCAAAGGCCGATAATCAGATTAAGTTGAAAATGACGTGCAGGAAATGATGTTTATTTCCGTAATTCTGCCCGGATAGATCCTTGCCCGTGTTCGGCATATGTGTTTTCTGATCGATTAATGTTCTTATATATGAAGCTTCCGGCGAGCCCGCTTTATCAGGCCTCACTATTGTTTTGTACTTTCATAAAAATCAATATTTGGGACCAATGCAAAACCCAAGCGTAAAATTCAATCGTGATCTAGGCTTAATGATGATCTCCCTATTTCTCGTTTTAATCTTTATGTTTTCGTGCAACAGAGACACAGAAGGCAGTACCAGCTCAGCCACAACTGAAAACGCAACCAACCCATTTGTCGGCACGTGGTTATTGGATCACGTCACCCAAAGAGATACTACCGGTATCGATCAGGTCACAGATGTTTTTAGGAAGGGATTGATCATGTACAGTGCTGATGGCTATATGAGCGCCATTCTCACCTATTCGGACGATAATGGGAATACATCAGGACTGGACGTTGGTTACTGCGGCCGATATGAGCTAAATACGGACGAATCCTATGTTCGACACCTTCGCGATGTGATTGCGATCAATGTAGATACCGAAAATGAGGTATTCGTCC
>JBFKOL010000498.1:0-2127 GCA_041628815.1 Saprospiraceae bacterium
GCCGTCGCCAGCGCTTCGATCAACTGGGCTTCAGTGTTGTTGGTTGCCTCCATTTCTGCAAAAAACGATGTGGCATGAATCAACGCAGTGAGGATTTGTAATACGGCTGCACTCTTCATCCATAAAGTAGCTCTACCTACCATACTAGATTTTTAAATTTAAATGATTACCTGAAATCGATCAATACAATATGTTGTTTTTCAGTCATTTACATATTCCATATCAAATACATCTTGTTATATTTAACCCAATATGTCTCGCTACAAATCGACATCGGCAATCACCGGTCGCGGCTGTAGCGTCCTTAACCTGTATCGACATCTTTCTTTTTACTGATTGAGGCTTTGAAACTTCACAATACTTCAAAATTTCTCCCGGACCATACGTTGTCCAGGTCACTCATTACATGCTTTAATTCGGGTCAATCAGTGATATTACCCGAGCATCTCGGACGCAACGAACAGGTAAGACGACAGATTCTTGTCAACAGCAGTTCAGGTGTGACATACAAAGTCATTTAACAGTGCCGCTTCTATCTATCTCAAACACCTTCTGAAGCGCTCATTCTGCTGTTATCGGATCTATGACATGTGCTACTTTACTAACACTATTGGCTGGAAAACCTCCATTCTTCGCATGTTCCCGGACCATTTGTTCGTTGGGTGCGATGTATACACAATAAATTTTATCATTTGTGACATAGCTATGAACCCATTGTATTTGTGGTCCCATATCCTGTAAGACACCACATGACGTTTGTGAGATTCCTTTGAGTTGATCCTTGGTCAATTTACCAGCATCGGGGATTTCGCGTTCGATTACAAATTTTGGCATAACAGTAAGTTTTGATTGTGTAAAGTGAAAATAAAACCGGTCGATATCGCTAGATCCTTAATTTACCTCGGACATCGACATAAAAATCGATAGAGAAGATACAAAATCCAATGCGTTCAAAAGTTGTACAAACAGAACAAATTTGTGAGAATTAGAAGGTTTGCATTCCAAGAAGACTGCCAAAGAAGCGAGTGATTACATACCGATAACCGCCATAACAGGGCTTTGATCACGGCGTTCATCCGTCTCATGGCTCCACTGTACAGGTGGTTGACAGATGATTCGCGGTGCATTGCCTTTCATTTTCTGGGCTGCATGGACAAGGAAAGGATGACAGCAATAAACTGTCCCGGCAGCCCCAGTCGCGTAAACAACTCTACAGTCCTCAGTCACAGAGAGTTTCTCGGACAAATCCATAAATGACATCCCGTTACGCCCAAAAGGCCGTAAAAGTTGAGCAACCGTACGATGCGATCCCTCACGGATCAAGGTAGGTGCATCATCTCGGCCTACATCGGTAAAAAGTATCAACAGGAGCAACGCCCTTCCATCAGTTTTTTCATTGATCCTCCATTTCAGGTAATCCGAAGGATCTTCACCCGGAAAAGATGCATCCACATGCCATCCTGTATCCAATGGATCTTCCTTGTGCCGCATTCTGATGACAAAGGTTCCCGGATCTTTTCGTGCCTGCCACTGTCCTTTTCCTGTGAGCATATCGAAGATCCTGTTCATTTCAGGTTTGAATAGATCCTGGCCTGATAATTCTTCAGGGCAATCCAAACGCAAAACGGGACCAGGATAGGTTGAAAAAGCCCCCGGCACAATTCCGGTCCTTTCCCAAATCCATTCTCTACATAATCGCAGATACTCGGGATTAATGGAATTTTCTATCCTTATAAACCCCTTATTCAAAAAATGGGAAACCCTTGATTTGTCTTGAGCTGTCTTCATGGTTCAAATAGAGTATCGTCTCTTCGTCTTGCTTTGAATAATCCATCCTAATGTACTTTTAGATTCTCTTCCAATTGGCGAAGACATCGCTTTGCTGCTTCCAAGGCATCCCACCCAGCATTTGCCGTATTTTTTTTATTGGTAAGGTTGAACTTTAACGAAACCAGAAAATAGTGATCTTGCTGCAGTTCACCGTAATCAAGTGGTATCCCTTTTTTACCAAATAGCCAATCCTCGAAGTGCTCTCTCGCATAAGGCAAGAAAACTTGTTCAAATTCGAAATAGTCATCTTTGTTTTCTTGGTATACCTTAGGTATGGCAAGGTCGTAATAACTTACC
>JBFKOL010000499.1:0-2126 GCA_041628815.1 Saprospiraceae bacterium
AAGCCTTTACACTTTCGTCAAGAGAACATCACCGCACCCTTTTATGTCCACCTTCGATGCCCCAAATCGCGAAGTGTGTACCGTCAAGCGCGAAGAGACAAATACTCCTCTGCAATCTCTTGTACTCATGAATGATCCGCAGTTTGTGGAAGCCGCTAAGGTTCTTGCAGAAAGGATGCAAACTGCCGTTAAAGGTCCATTGAACGAACAGATAAGTTTTGCCTTCCGGTGTGCGACAGGCAGGTATCCCATGGAGGAAGAAATAAAGGTTTTATTAGCATTGTACGATAAAAATTATGCAGCCTTCAAGAATAAGGACCGACATGCTGAAGAGCTGTTGAGCGTTGGTGAATACTTGCTTCGCGAAGACATAAATAAAGAGAAAACCGCCGCCCTGACCATGGTAGCCAACACGATACTTAATCACGACGATTCTTACATGCTGCGATAGTAAACAATAAAGCAAATGTGCCATTGCGGAAATTATCATTCATCCTTCTCAAGAAGGGACTTCCTGAAAAAAACGAGCCTTGGAATCGGGGCACTAACATTGGCAGGTCTCGTAGACCCCGGGCTATATGCCAGGCATACTTTGACCGACAAAACTCCCCACTTTACCCCTAAAGCAAAGCACATCATATATCTTTTTCAAAGCGGAGGACCGTCGCAGCAAGATCTTTTTGACTATAAACCGCTATTAAATCAACTTAATGGCGAGGAAATTCCAGATAGTGTAGTACGTGGACAACGCTTCACCGGGATGACATCTGGTCAAGCCTCATTCCCCATTGCCGGTAGTCATTTCAGTTTTGCACAACACGGAAAGAGTGGTGCCTGGATCAGCGAATTAATGCCGCATACGGCAAAAATCGTCGATGATCTTTGTTTTGTGAAGTCCATGTATACCGAAGCCATCAATCACGATCCCGCCGCCACTTTTATCCAGACCGGGTCGCAGTTGCCTGGTCGGCCTTCACTGGGAGCTTGGTTGAGCTATGGTTTGGGCAGTATGAATCAGAACCTGCCGGACTTTGTCGTACTGGTGACTAAAGACAAATATGGTCAACCGCTTTATTCAAGATTATGGGGAAATGGATTCCTCCCATCACATCACCAGGGCGTACAGTTCAGGGCCGGCCAACATCCTGTCCTCTATCTGAAAAACCCGCCAGGAGTCACGGGCGAAGAAAGACGCACGCAACTCGATCACCTCAGGCAACTTGAAGAAATCAATATAGCAAACACTGGTGATGCGGACATTGCGGCACGTATGAACCAGTATGAAATGGCGTTTCGCATGCAAACTTCTGTACCCGAAACAATGAGTGTAGAGGATGAGCCCGACTATATTTATGAGATGTATGGTCCGGACAGCCGCAAACCAGGCACCTATGCGGCCAATGCCCTATTAGCGCGACGATTGATCGAAAGAGGTGTTCGCAGCGTACAACTTTATCATCAAGGTTGGGATCAGCACGGTAACCTGCCCTCAATGATCAGGGTGCAATGCAAGGAAACAGACCAGGCTACCGCAGCCTTGATAACAGATCTAAAACAACGTGGATTGCTCGATGACACGTTGGTCATATGGGGCGGGGAGTTCGGCAGAACCAGTTATACGCAAGGGCAGCTGACACCGACGAATTACGGGCGCGATCACCATCCTAAGTGTTTCACCATTTTTATGGCGGGAGCAGGCATCAAAGCAGGGACATTATATGGATCAACGGATGATTTTGGATACAATATCGTTGCAGATCCCATGCATGTTCACGACCTGCAGGCAACGATTCTTCACCTTATGGGTTTTGACCATACCCGGCTAACTTACCGACACCAGGGGCGCAGGTATCGGCTTACCGATCAATTTGGTAAAGTTGTTCATGACATTCTGGCCTAATAGGTACTATCGTGAGATTCGTAGTCATAGATGTCAGGTATGCAAAAGGTAGACTTTATTTGGACTATGTACTCAATCTTTGACACCTCAAAGTCTTTCCTAATTCAGGGTCTCCCGTGCATGCCCTTTAACTTGCCGACAGCTTGGAACTGTCGGCAAGTTATAAGTCATCATTTATAAAAAAGGTAAAGTGACTTTAATTGTCCAGATTTGTCAAATTTTGTCC
>JBFKOL010000500.1:0-2125 GCA_041628815.1 Saprospiraceae bacterium
ATGTGCATGTAATGAGATGACAGTCATGTCTGCATAGGGCCTGGTGGTGGATGATGTCAAGGATGGGTAACTTTATTCCAATTGATCCTCGATCCATTGCTTCACCACCATCTTGGGCAATGCTCCTTTGAGCTGGGCGGTGGGTTTACCTTTGGAAAAGAAGATGGTCGTGGGATTGGACCTGATCTTATACTTCTCTGTACATCCCGGGCAATCGGAAACGGGAAGACTTACAAAATGGACCTTACCGGACATCTCACGTACGACTTCAACCAGTGTTTGCTCCATCCACAGACAGGGTCCGCAACCGGGAGAGGAGAATTCCACGATTACGGGTTGGACGTGGCTTTCCCGGATTACCTTTTTGTCGAATTCGAAAGTTGAAGACATCAGAAACTCTAATAGATATATGGGTAATTACAATTTTTCGAAAGATTTGGTTTCATAGTGATCAACACTCCTGTTGGTGGTATTCCCCCGATCTCTGCTTCGGTCTATGATTACTAGAAAGATATTCTGATTGCTGGACATTAAGTTGAGCAGAGTTTTGACTAAACGATACGTACAAAATTGGGCGAAGGCAAAACATAATGATTAGATCAAATCGGTTATTTCCTATCTTAGAACACCATGAAATGGTACGCACCAATTGTCTTTTTAATTCTGGGCGCCACTCATGTGCAGATGGTAGGTCAATCTGAACCACCGATGCCTATTACGCGTATCCAGGACGTGCAGTTTGACGGAAAGGTGGACGAACCCGCCTGGGATGTCATTGCTCCGCTTCCCATGGTTCAGTATGAACCCATGGCAGGGGCTCCACCTACCGAGCAGACGGAAATTCGCCTGGCATATGACGACAAATATTTTTATGTCTCCATGCGGGCATTTGATCGCGATCCGAATGGCATTCGTGCTACCTCACTCTACCGTGACCAAATTGCCGGATCCGATCACCTGGAAATCCTACTGGACACCTATAATGACAACCAAACCGGCTATATATTTACGACTACACCTACCGGGATCCGCAACGATGCGGACGTGGCCAATGATGCCACGGTAAGTACCGTTTTGCAGGGCCGGTTTTTTAACAGGGATTTAACACTTTCTGGGATGCCGAGAGCACGGCGAACGAACAGGGTTGGTTTGCAGAAATGCGAATCCCTTTCACGAGCCTGCGCTTCCAGGAAATAGAAGGACAGGTCATCATGGGTATTACCGTGCAGCGCAAGATTGCTCGTAAAAACGAAAGACTTGTCTTCCCTGCGGTTCCGCCGATTACCAACTGGGCATTTCTGCGTCCTTCCCTGGCACGAAAGATTGTATTCACCGGGATCCGGCCCAATAAAACGCTCTACGTATCGCCCTATGTGTTGGGTGGCCATGCACGGCAATTTGTCCTGAACGAAGGAGGCGATGCGTACGACGAAAATACCGATTCACAATTGGATGTAGGTGGGGATATTAAGTTTTCCATCAGCAACAACCTAACAGCCGACTTTACCATTAATACGGACTTCGCGCAGGCAGAGGCCGATGACCAGTTGGTCAACCTGACCCGGTTTTCCTTATTTTTCCCTGAAAAACGGCAGTTCTTTCAAGAACGCTCTGCGGTCTTCGATTTCCGCACCGGAGGTATCAGTCGTCTTTTTTTCAGCCGTCGCATCGGTCTTACCAATGAAGGCGACCAGGTGCCTATTTATGGAGGGGTCAGGTTGATAGGCAGATCCAGTGACTGGGATTTTGGACTGTTGAATATGCAAACCCAGTCGCGGAATTCACTTCCGTCCGAAAACTTCAGTGTCTTTCGCGTAAGAAAACGCTTGTTCAATGTGAATAGCTACTTGGGTGCGATGTTTACCAGCCGCCTTGATGCGGATGGGAATACCAATTTGGCCTATGGATTGGATGGACTTGTACAGGTATCCGGTGACGATTATCTTACTTTGCAGTGGGCACAGACTTTTGACAGCCAGGAAGACGAGGGAGACGCGGCCAACTTACAAAATGGACGATTGGCTATCGAGCTGGCGCGTAGGCGGAGGCAAGGCTTTGGGTATACTCTGGGAACCATATTTTCCGGAGAAAACTACAATCCTGGCGTAGGTTTTGTAGACCGAAG
>JBFKOL010000501.1:0-2118 GCA_041628815.1 Saprospiraceae bacterium
GAGTCTATCTGTTCTCTGTAAAAATCCAGACCTTGCTCTGCAATCAGCCCCTGACGGGAATACTGGTCTATGATCGCTAAGTCGCTGGTTGTCGATGAGAAGTAATCGGGCACCCGCTGATATCTGACCAAAATGGAACCATTTCCAGCCAGATCAACAATGAATGGGTCACCGTTGATCAAGACAATCGCTTTGAATGGCTCCTGGCTCCAAATCATTGATATGGTAAAAACCAGCGCCAATACGGTCAAAAATGACTTCAATTTTGACATGTTCATGGTGTTAAAATATTTAAAACACAATAGGACATTCATTAATTCCAATGCAGCCAGGAAAATATGAACGTAATTAATATAATATAATTATGCGTGGATTGATCGATATAATTTCGAAGAATCTTTTAAAGCCTTCTATGAATGTTATCTATTTTTTAGCGGTATGTCCCGATGGCTTTAAGGTGTTCATTTGACAATCCTCAATGCTCATGACAAGCGAGGAGGAGGCGTTTGCCGTGAACGGGCCCGAGACGGATATGTCCTCCCCGGCACTCAATTCTACCAAAGAATTGTTACCAATGGAAACTCCGTTTTGAATTATAATGGACTGGTCGAGCTTCTCATTGGTTTCATGAGGCAACACTACGTTTTGTAGGGTCAGTACAGGTAAAGCCGATGTGCATGGACAAATACCACAGAATGATCCTCCGCAGTCTATACCGGTTTCGTCTCTATTCCTGATACCATCTGTACAGGGATCACAATTGTTTTGACAGGGAAACACAAGGCTGGATACCAGGGCACATTCGTTGATGCCTTGGTCGTATTGAACACAAGCTCTATTTTCCTGGAAGAAAGGAATCGAAAATTCTATGTCATCAAGGTACCATCCTACCGATGACGTGTTGTCGTCTTCGCCGAAGGAAAATCTCGTCAGAACATTCTGTCCTGCAAATGCAGAGAGATCCGCAACGGATTGGATGAAACCTCCACTTGATCCGCTAAAACCACCCTTTCCGGCAATGTTGGGATTGCTGCTGAACCCGAGCACACTGTTGTAACCGTTCATGGTAAAGTATGGCCCCAGGTCCGTCCAGGACGAGCCGTTGTCAGTGGATATTTCAACAAATCCGCCATCCCAGCCAAATTCCGTGTCGTAGCTGTGGAAAAACGAGAGTTGTGCCCCTTCCGGCACTGATACCGGCTGAAGGGTTATCCGTTGAAAATTGTCCTGTGCCGAATTGGGTGAAAACCATGAATGTTCCGGTGATTGCGATGCTGCTGAGCTTATGTACCACGTTGAATCACCCAGAATATTCTCAAGGTTCCAGTTGGTAGCCCCTGACTCGATATCTTCCGTAAACAGGTATTCTGTTGAAGAAAGAAGATCACTTCGCAATTTGATAGAACAGATCAATGAATCATCCGAATTCACGGTTACCGGTCCTATGGTTAAGACATCATTCGTCACCGTACCACATGTGACCGAACCTTCTATGAGGTTCCATGAGGGTGACAGCGAATCGGTCACAACGACATTCGTAATGGGATTGTCGTAAAAGCTGAACAGTTTCAAAGTATACATGACTGTGTCACCTGCATTGATCAGGTTTGACGAGGCAATTTTTTCTATTCTAATGGTGTTCCGGCAATTTTCAGCGGCAGGGTCGGGGATGTGAGGGACGGCGTTGGATCTTTTTCCCATGGTACCGTTGCTATGGATGCCACGCACGGCAAACCAATATTCCTCCCCTGCCTCCAAAGAATGAATGTGAAGTTCGGTAAGGTCTGTACGTCCAATTTCTTCCATATATTTTTCACCCAGCTGATAAACTATGTACTCATCGGCACCCGGCAACATATTCCAACTAAGATTGATTTCTCCCAGGCAAAAATCTGAAGCTATGAGACCTGACGGAGAAGCGAGTATAGAAAAGGTGTCATCTGAAACATCGGAGTCACCACCTTGCGTAACCCTGATCAAAGCCTCAGCTGTTGTAACCGAAGGCACATTCCACAACCAGAGGCGTTGGGTGCCGGCGACACCGCTGGTTATACTATTCCAGGTGTTCCCGTTGTCCGTTGAATAGTCAAGATCAAAAGTGTCTGAAGTGTTGTAGGC
>JBFKOL010000502.1:0-2113 GCA_041628815.1 Saprospiraceae bacterium
ACTACTATAAGAAGATCTATCATCATGGGGAATGACTATTACCAGTCATTGAAGGATATCTCCAAGGAATCCCAGGCGAAATTATTGGGCATTGGCAATGATTGCAGGATAGAAAATGCCATTTTGGACAAGAACGTCAAGATTGGGAATTTTGTCTCCATTATAGGGCACGATTCGCTCGAGGATTGTGAGGAGGAAAATTACTGTATCAAAGACGGCATTGTGATATTGAAAAAGAACGTTTCGATCCCAGACAAGTCGGTCATAGGATTGAAGCCCTGATCCCGGAAATTATGGAAGCAAGCAATGCAAAAAAAGCGGCAACAGTGATACCGCATTTTGAGAATTACGAGTATCATCCCGGCAATGCGACCAGGTTTATATGGAAAGACAACTACCTCGAAATTCACACGGATAATTACGTCATTCTGAGGATTTACGTACTCGAGGAAAATATTCTACGGTTCAGGTATACGACAAACGGATTATGGGAAGATGATTTTTCATATGCTGTTGATCCAAAATATACTCCCTCTAACCCTGGTCCGGAAATAACCGATGATCCGGAAACAATTTTCCTTGAGACAAAAGAACTGAAAGTCTGTGTTCGCAAGGTTTTTGTCTTTATAACGATCATGGATAAGAACGACCGGATCATCAATGAAGATGAAAAAGGTTTCCATTGGGAAGATTTCAGAAAATACGGTGGGCACATCGTCAAACAAAGTAAAAAAGTTCAGATCGGCGAGGCATTTTATGGACTTGGCGACAAGCCCGTCAACCTCAATTTAAGAGGTAAGCGCTTCAAGAATTGGGGGACAGATGAATATGGCTACAACGCTGATACCGACCCCCTCTACAAAAATATCAATGTGTATTATGGTCTGCATGGCAATATTGGCTATGGTATATTTTTAGATAATACTTTCAAAAGCTTTTTTGATTTTGCCAGTGAGCGGAAGACAGTGACAAGTTTCTGGTCTGATGGCGGCCATATGAACTATTACTTCTTTTATGGTCCGTCACTCAGGCGCGCGGCCGAGAGCTATACCCTGATCACGGGCCGGCCAGAAATGCCGCCTCTCTGGGCCCTGGGATACCAGCAATGTAAATGGTCCTATCAGCCTGACAGCCAGGTCCGCGAAATCGCCGATAAGATGCGCGCACTTCAAATTCCGTGCGATGCCATTTACCTCGACATAGACTACATGGACGGGTTCAGATGTTTTACCTGGGACAAAGAAAGATTTCCTGATCCCAAGGGGCTTGTCGCCTACCTGGATTCCATCGGCTTCAGGACTATGGTGATCATTGATCCCGGTATCAAGATTGACAGGGCTTACGATGTATTCAACGAGGCATTTGAAAGAGGCTATTTCTGCAGACGGGCCGATGGTCCTTATGTCAAGGGTAAAGTGTGGCCCGGAGAATGTCATTTCCCTGATTATACCCATCCTGAAGTCAGGGAATGGTGGTCTGGAGTGTTTAAGGGGATCATCGAGGATACAGGTGTTGCCGGTGTCTGGAACGATATGAATGAACCGGCCTTGTTTGAAGTTGAAACCAAAACCTTTCCATTGGATGTCCGGCATGATTACGACGGGCACCCTTGCAGTCACCGCAAGGCGCACAATGTTTATGGTATGCAAATGGCGCGGGCGACATTTGACGGTGTAAAAAAGTATTTAAAAGGGCTGCGTCCCCTCGTCATTACGCGCTCAGGTTACAACGGCTTACAGCGGTTTACCTGTGTCTGGACTGGCGATAACCTCGCCACCTGGGAACACCTGATGATCGCCCACCAGCAGACGATGCGTCTGAGCATCTCCGGTATTTCGTTTTGCGGGTCTGACATTGGTGGATTTATCGGTCAGCCTAATGGAGAACTCTTTGTCAGGTGGATGCAGCAAGCTATCTTTCATCCCTTTTTCAGGACACATTCGTCAGGCGATCACGGTGAGCAGGAGCCCTGGTCTTTCGGAGATGAATACACTGATTATGTACGGATATTTATCAATATGCGTTACAAACTTCTCCCTTACATCTACACAACATTTTACCAGTATCACAAATTTGGCACCCCTATGCTGTTGCCTCTCTCCTTTGGCACAGA
>JBFKOL010000503.1:0-2102 GCA_041628815.1 Saprospiraceae bacterium
GAATGTGGGATATTATTGGAATGACATGGCAGGATATTACTGGTACAACCCGGATATTGAAAAGCAAGCGGCCCTGATCGCCCTGTACGAAACGATGGATGCAGACCGGGAATCGATTGACGGACTGAAATTATGGCTCTTGCGACACAAGCAGGTGAACCAATGGAAATCCACCAAGGCGACGGCTTCAGCCATCCATGCATTGCTGATCAATTCCGCATCTATGCTTCATTCAGTTCAGCCACTGAACATTGATTTTCCCGAAAGTCCGGCATTGACAAAAACTGTTGCCGCTGAAGCCGGAACGGGTTATCGTAAACTGTCCTGGAAAAGCAGTGAGGTCTCCATAAGGCAAAGTGTGGTCAAAGTGCGCAATCCCAATGAGAATCCGGCCTGGGGTGCCCTGCATTGGCAATATTTTGAGGATATGGACAAGGTTAAATCTTTTGAAGACACACCACTGCAGGTACAAAGGATGCTGTACAGGGAAGTGATGACTGACAAGGGTCGAAAACTTGAGAAATTTGAAAATGGCACTTTGCTCAAACCAGGCCAGCGCCTGATCGTCCGGATTGAACTTGATGTCGATCGCCCGATGGAATTCATTCACATGAAGGACAGCCGGGGGGCGGGCCTTGAACCTGAAAATGTCTTGAGCCAGTACAAATGGCAGGGGGGGCTTGGTTATTATGAAAGCACAAAGGACCTTGGTACGCATTTCTTTATCGATTATTTGCCCAAAGGCCATTTTGTTTTTGAATACCCCCTGCGCGTGGTTCACCAGGGCAATTACAGCCATGGCCTCGCAACAATTCAGTCAATGTATGCGCCGGAATTTTCTGCACATTCGGAAGGAATACGGATAGTGACAGGAATAGAATAGCGTGGTTATAGTGACTTTAAACCATTTGTCTTTACATTTATTGTATAGTGTGAAGAAACAATTTCGACTTGAAAAATTGGATTGAAGCGATACGATTGAGAACACTTCCTCTGGCTGTGGCCAGTATTGCCATGGGTGGAGTCCTGGCTGCGGCCAGGCAAGCGATCAACTGGCCGGTGTTGTCCTTAACAGTGTTGACAGCCCTTCTTCTGCAAATCCTGTCCAACATTGCGAACGATCTCGGTGACTCACGTCACGGGGCTGACAAGACGGGACGCCAGGGTCCTCAAAGAATGGTCCAGGCCGGTAAAATTCCTGAAGCTGCCATGAGAAAAGCCATGTACATCCTGGCAATACTCTCCACGGTATCAGGCATATGGCTGTTGCTGGCTGCACAGCTAACCGCCACAGGTTTTTTTATCCTCATTGGTCTGGGTTTGTTCGCTGTGATCGCCGCAGTCCTTTACACCAATGGCAGCAAGCCCTATGGATATATGGGGTTAGGTGACATATCAGTTTTCCTGTTTTTTGGGTTGCTTGCCGTCCTGGGGACCTATTATTTGCAGACGGGCACTGTGGACTGGAGTGTTGTTTTGCCAGCCATGAGTTGTGGATTTTTTACAGTTGCGGTGTTGAATATCAATAACATAAGAGATATCGAGTCCGACAGGCGAGCCGGTAAAAAATCCATTCCTGTCCGGTTGGGCAGGGCCAGGGCAGCCCTTTACCACTGCATCCTATTGGCCGGGGGTCTAGGTTCAGCCCTCATCTATGTCCTCATTAATTACACGGGAATGCCCCAATTTCTATTCCTTCTTGTCCTTCCATTTGTAGTGGCCAATGGAAAGGCCATTCAAAATATTACGGAACCGCGGGATCTCGATCCCTATCTCAAGCAAATGGCGTTTCTCAACATGTTTTTTGTTGCCACTTTCGGTATTGGCATATTGATTTAGGGTTTTTATCGATTTTACGAAGAATTTGAAACGAAAAAGCCATTTCTTACATTTACCTGATTGAAAAATGATTCTATATGACTGAAACGAAAAGAGATCCACGTAGAGCACACGCCAATTCGATCATCAAGAACCACATGATATGGTCCATGGGAGCGGGTTTTATTCCGATACCTATCGCTGATTTTTTTGCGGTAAGTGCCATCCAATTGGATATGATCCGGCAGCTGTGCAAAATTTATGAGGTGAATTTCAAGGAGACC
>JBFKOL010000504.1:0-2089 GCA_041628815.1 Saprospiraceae bacterium
AGGTCGAGTTGCTCAACAGGGCCAATGGGCTGAAAATCTTGCTGAAAAAAATTGAAAACACTTGGGGACGTATTGGGTTTTTGACCGACATATTCCTGGACATAGTCCATGGCATTCCTGTGATTGCCGCTAAGGGTGCTGACATCAAAAGCCTTGTTGACCTGCACATACCTGATAAAGGGCTCACGCAGCATGCCAAATGTGATGTTCTCTGCCGAGGCACAATCGCGCGCAACAGGATCCAGTAGAATGGCTTTTACAACAGCAGTGAGATCTCCCCGGACGCCGTTGCCGTTATCAGCGAACACCTGGGCCACCCTTTGAACATAACCAGGTGAAGGATTGGATGTTACCAGGCGCTTAATCAGTAAGGTAGATACAAACGGCGGAACATTATTATGATTGAATATATTATCCAGCGCATCATCGACATCTGCATTGCCGTCCACTGGATTCCTGTCGATGACGGTTGTATTGTTGAGAAGATGTTT
Source organism: Saprospiraceae bacterium (assembly GCA_041628815.1). GTDB lineage: Bacteria > Bacteroidota > Bacteroidia > Chitinophagales > Saprospiraceae > JBFKOL01. The sequence continues at coordinate 492 of JBFKOL010000504.1, forward strand.
TTCTCCGGGTTCATGATACTCATTAAACATTTGCATCGGCATAACATAACTTGTGTCATGCAGGGCATTGTTCTTACCGAAGACATCCCTGTCACCCCAGGTCAGACCTGTAAAGATCTTTGAGAATTCCGCGATATCGTTATTGTCGTAAACAGGGATGGGTTGACCGCTTGTGTCGACCTGGACTGTGCCATCCATATTGAGCGTGTTGATCCCGAGTGAAAAAAGTTGCATCAATTCGCGTGCATAATTCTCATCGGGGTAAGTGTTGGCAATGGTGTCTGTTTTGGGATTATTTATATATGTGAGGTACAGGCCCATGGCCGGGTGGTAGGTCACTGCTTCCATGAGGTCGCGGTAATTGCCGAATGCATGATCCATGAACATGTCATAAAAGTCCGCAAATGCATAGGGCTGATTGGCGAATCCGGAAAACCTTGAGATGACGAAGATCTCACTCAGGGCAAAGGCTATGCGTTGTCTCAAAACATCATTGGAAGTCACATGGTATTGCCACCAGGCGTAATCCCACATGTGTATGGCTGGACCGGCATCGGGGTCGCCGAGAGAATCCATCCGGTACTGGTGGTATTCAATCACTTTGTCCAAAAAAGAAAGTGCAGGAGGCAGAGCTACCTGTTCTTCAATCCAGTCCTCCACGCCTGTTTGCGCGCAGTATTCTATATCCTCCATATTGTAGCCCAGGGTGGCCTGGCCCAGGAATCGGGAAGCGGCATTGAGGTTAGGCAGAAATCCATCCTGCAGCAAAGTCTGGCTATCAATTCCGGAGATTGTGGCATGGCTTGATTCAACAGTGATGTTTGTGTTGTTGCCCATACCGAGAATGACAGTTTGCTGATTCTGGGCATTGATGACTGTGATGAAAAACACATAAAGCAGTGTCCAAGAGCATCCAGGTGATATTTGAACCATAACGAAATTTTGAAATTAATGTCTCACTTCAGAGCATTGTGTAAAAATAAGGTCATCCCATGGAATGATCCTAGGTGTAAACCCGTAATATATAATATAGAGTGATTCAGGGTATTACACCATTATTCTCATTATCATTCCCAAGATAAAGAATGGTGTGTCAGGATTTATGGTCAATGCTGTAAACCATTTGACAAAGGTCGATTTTTCGAAGGAAATTTCCTTAATTCAAATAAAAATCATCTTCGCCAATCCCATTTGTACCCCAAATGTGGTGGTTATCACATGTAAAAATACACTATATCAACAAAAAAACGAATTTTGCGAGCGTGCGAAATCCTGCCCCGCTTCCAAATAATGATCAGAAAAAATTCAAACTTTGATGTCCAGGTTGTCAATGATAAACTGCCCGACCTTTAAACCCTGCTCTACGCCATAGTCAATCGCAGGCCGGTAATGGATGCCCCCATACAGGCGGCTGATCGCTGCTTCGGCCGAAGCAGCCATGAAGCTGTCGAAAGACCGGACTGGCAGGCCATATTCAAGTTCCACATCATCATTAAAAGAGAAATTATCGCCAAACAATCTCGTCAATACGACTGCCGCAGCAGTAGAGATCACACTGTGACCGCTTGTGTGCTCAGGAAATGGAGGCGTTTGCAAAA
>JBFKOL010000505.1:0-2064 GCA_041628815.1 Saprospiraceae bacterium
ATATTCGGTTATACCGGCCATCACCATATAACCGCCGTACGAACCGCCCATGATACCCACCTTGTCCGCGGCGGCATACCCGTAGTTGACGACGTAGTCATAACAAGCTTTGATATCCTTTATGCCGTTGACCCTAAGCGCACCGTTGTCGAGATTGACAAAGGTTTTTCCAAATCCCGATGATCCCCTGACATTGGGGCTGAAGACGGCAATTCCCTGGCTTAGCAAGGCCTGGAATGTATAGCTGAAAAATGGGCGGGACTGACCTTCAGGGCCTCCGTGAAAGCTGATCACTGTAGGGTAAGGTGCAATGCCTGCAGAAGGCCTGTACAACCAACCGCTTAATTCGAGACCATCAAAGGAGTTGAAAGTCACCTTTTCAGGGGCTATCAATGTTTTCAGGTCGACGCCGGCGTGGGGGCTGTTCGTCAATTTTTTCGATTCATCCCTTTGAAGATCGTATATCCAGATGTTAGAAGGTTCGGTCGAGCCATTGCCGGTAAATACAAAAAGACGGTCATCGTAGGAAAACTGGCCAAGACCTATCAATTCTACGGGCATTTCCAAAATCCTTATTTCCTTTTCGTTTTCGAGGTCAAAGAGGCTTACTTCATTTTTACCGGCTTGATTCCACGAAAGGACCGCCATTGTCCCGGCTTTGTTGATGATGAAATTTTCCAATTCCGCATCCCTGCGTTCGCTTATGATCCTGATTTCAGTGCCCTCAACAACACCGAATGCGATCAGGTCCCTATCCAAGTTGGATGCCATGTATATTCTTCCTTTTGATGAGAACTTTCCATAAAACGATCCGGGTCCGGTGTGCCTGGTTAGTATTTTTTCTGTACCATCTCTTCGGAGCAAAAAGACGTCATTGCTTCCCCTGCTTTTGAGGCGGTAAAGCAGAAGCTCCTCATTGTTGTGATGTATGTCGGTGATATTGCCAATACCCTGATTGGAGGTAAGAAAGGAAGGCATACCCTTTTGCATGTCGTAAAGGTAGCAGTCCATACCTGCCGGGTTTTTTTGATTCGAGGAGAAAGCGAGATGGTTCCCGTCATGACTCCATACGCCAAGCCAATTATTCGTGCTCCCTCCTGCAGTTAATTGTTGCAGGCCCGTGCCATCTGAATTGATTAAGTAGATCTGGCTGTTCATGCCGCCACCCGGAGCCAGCTGAAGCGCGATCTTGTTGTTCTTCGGAGACCAAACAGCATCGGAAACAGGATCGTCAAAATTGGTCAGCTGAATCGGCCATCCACCCGAACTGGGAATTTTCCACAACTGGGGACTACCGCTTATGTTTGAGATAAATGCAATTTCGGATGCATCGGGTGAGAAGGAAGGCGCGTACGACGAACCTACTTTGGCCATAGCTTCAATAATTGCTGATAGGTCTTTTGTCGTTTCCTGCGCAGTGATTAGGGTAGAATAAGTCATAAGGAGTAAAAATGAAATGGAAATCCGGTGTTTCATGTTAAATTTCAATGATTATTGGATTGGGCTTTGTCGTTTACCTAATTTATGGTACCTGTCGATTTATAATGTTGTAAAATTCAATTTACGAATAAAAGAAATCTGCCCGCATTCCAGTGTGGTTCGGGACTTATTTACAACCACTTTTTATTCTTAAAATAGATCAACATAGAAATGGCCACGACGACCATCACACCCCACATGATGAAGTAGCTGTATTTGTAATGCAACTCCGGGACGTTGTCGAAATTGGTGCCATAGATGCCGGCGATGAACGTGAGGGGAATGAATACGACCGAAAAGACCGTAAGGAATTTCATGACATCGTTCAGCTTGCTGCTGAGGGTGGTATGGTAAATATTCAATTGGTCGGATAAGATTTCGCGGTAGTTGTCTGAAATATCGGTAGCCTGGCTGATGTTGTCCTGCAATTCCTTGAAATGGACACTGGTGCTTTCGGATATAAAGTTTGACTCGAGTTTGGCCAGGGAAAAGATCATCTCCCTGGCGGGTTTGATGTTCTTGCGGAGGAAATTGAGTTCGCGTTTATACTTGTTGATTTCATTGATCACCTGCTGATCGGGATTG
>JBFKOL010000506.1:0-2063 GCA_041628815.1 Saprospiraceae bacterium
AAAGCATTGTTGTTCAGGCCAAGCTGACTTTTCAGACCTTCCCATCGAGATAGGGTAGTCGGGTCGCGGAATGGGTAAGGGCCAAAAAACTCAACCTGACGATAGCCTATTTCAGCAATGATTTTGAGGGTTCCCTCCAGGTCGCGGTCGACCATTGAAGGAATGGTGAACAACTGAACGCCGAAGGTGGTAGGTGAATTTATCATAGTCGATTTCAGGACTGACGATGGTGATGTGAAAGGCAAAGACATTCCTCCGAAAAGATTCATGAGTTTTTTGACGGCTTTCCTTCTTTTTATAGTAGACATACTTGAATCAATATACGATATCCCGCAATTGACCTGGCGTTTATATCCTTGTTTTGTTTTCTTCCCAATGCTTCAATGATGGCCAACCCTTGATCCCGGATTTTGTGCCGGGAATTATTTTTTCGATCCTCCTAGATGAAGAAAACTACAGAAAATAAAGTTTTGCGTTTTTCCCCCAGGGGTCATGTGAAGGTGCGAAACACATTCCTTTTTCTGAAAATACGGTTGCAGGGTTTCAGAAAGTGATTGTTCCGAGTAGCGTTGAACATCGATGCCACTACATTTGGATGGTCCGTCCGTGGCAAATGTGCCGATCACCAGATGACCTCCAGAGACGATGTTATGATTAAGGCGGTTCACATATGATACAACATCACTCTCTTCTGTAAGAAAATGAAAAACGGCCCTGTCATGCCAGAAATCATAGGGCTTTGCGGCTACATGGTCTACGACGTCCGCTACAATCCAGGTCACCCGGTCCGCCCTTTTCCCCAGCCTTTCCTTGGCCCGGGATATTGCCTTGGATGAGATATCCAGTACGGTAATATCCCTATATCCCCTGTCCAATAAGTGGTCGACCAGGAGACTATCCCCACCTCCGGCATCCATGATTCTGGCATTGAAAGGAATGTGGTATCGCTCGAAAAAATTAAGAGACACGCCAGGCACAGGCTGGTACCAGCTGACTTCTTCCAGGAGCCGTGTGGTATAAATGTTCTCCCAGTGCGCTCTTCTTTTGGACTTGTTCATTGGCTTCAAAATAATTCAGAAATTCAATCCTATACCGCAATGAGAATCCTAATTTAGATAAGTGCTATAATTATGGATGTGCGGGATAGGCTTCCATAATGATCTTTATGAGGCGCGACTTGACCTCTTGACTGGTGAAGGCATGCCTTACTGCTTCGAGGTTGCATTTCCGGAAATGTTCAGACGTCCAAGAAAATACTTTCTCTAACCTTTCGTATTCATCGTACAGAGTCACGTCAGATATGGTGCGGGCATCAGTATTGATACTCAATGAAATACCAGCGCGGTAAAGCTGGTCGACTACGTGATCCGTTATTTCGGGGAATACATTGGTCTGTACATTGCTCGTGGGACAAACTTCCAGGTGAATGTCCTTCGTTTTAAGGAATTCGATCAGGAGGGAATCTTCGGTACTCCTGACGCCATGACCGATTCTGGAAGGTCTGAAATATTCGAGCGTTTCCCATACGCTGTCGGCACCCTTGGCTTCACCTGCATGTGCCGTGCAAGAAATGCCATTATCCATTGCATATTGAAATGCGCGAATGTGAGAATCGATTGGATAGCCCGCTTCGTCTGCAGCAATATCGAATCCTGTCACACGGGTACCTTTAAAAAAATCAACGAGGGTAATCGTCTCAAGGGACTGAACCTCGGAATAGTGACGAAGCGTACAAAGAATGATGTTCGCTTCTACACCAGTCCTCTCAACTCCTTCCTCCACAGCTTTGATGACCGACCGAACCACTTTTTTGGCCGAAAGCCCTTTTTCAAGATGCTGCAGAGGTGCGAAGCGTATCTCTGTATAAATAACCGCATCCTTTTCGAGTTGCTGAAATAAATCCTTTACGACTAAATGAATCTGCTTTTCAGTCTGCATAAGCTGATATCCTTTGACCGCCCGCGTCAAATAGTCCTTCAGATCTGTGCACTTTGGAGGGGCAACAAATGATTCGCGGAAAGATTTATAGGAGATGGCCGGATCGATCTGTTGGACAACGTTGT
>JBFKOL010000507.1:0-2059 GCA_041628815.1 Saprospiraceae bacterium
AGGTACATCAATACCTGTACGCTTTCAGAGAAATTATTTTAGATTTTAAGAAAGCAGGATTACTGCCTGTATATGACGCAGGATTTATATCTCTTAAGAAGCAATTTTTAACCGTGGGTGTAAATGGGTTGGTGGAAGCAGCAGAGAGTGTCGGAATTGAACCCGGAAACAATGGGGTCTATAAAAATTTCGTCGCTGATTTGCTAAAAAAGATTTACGACGCAAACAGAGCCGCTCGCGGGCAGTTTGGGTGTCTTTTCAATACCGAAATGGTGCCCGCCGAAAACTTAGGTGCCAAGAATGCAAAATGGGACCGGAAAGACGGTCTGCAATATCATCGGGAATGTTATAATTCGTATTTCTACCCTGTTGAAGATGAATCGATCAACCTGATCGACAAAGCCATATTGCACGGCAAGGAAATCATTCAGTACCTGGATGGAGGGTCTGCCCTGCACCTCAATCTTGAGACAAATCCCAATAAATCAGCATTCATTAAGTTGATTCGTCTGACTGCGAAAACGGGATGCAATTATTATTGCTTCAACATAAGGTGTACCATCTGTAAAGAATGTAATTTTATTGATAAAGCCACTTTGCCGCTGTGTAGCCAGTGTAAATCACAAGAAGTAGAACATGCCACCCGCATCATAGGATATCTCAAGAGAGTCTCAAATTTCAGTACGCCCAGGCAGAAGGAACATGCGCTGAGACACTATCATCTTAAGGACAACGAACATCTACTCAAGAAGTCAATTCCCAAAAACGGAAAAAGACTAAAAGAGAGCTTTATACGGCATCATAACTTGCAAGTTTGATGGCATACCATGCGGGTTCGATGTTTTGAGACAGGAGTTTCACCTTTAAGTTTCTTCATAGATCTGTTCAAAATAAACAGCCATACACTCATCTCGAGAAGATCTATGATCGTTAGGATGTGGAGCCATTAAAAAGTGAATAGCGCTATGAACTTGGTACTATAGGAGGCTTCGTTGTTGCTTCTAATAACCACGACGTCAGCCAAATGGATATGGTGAACAGGTTGTATAGATGAATATCATCGCTCTATATGTTATATTGCGCAATGCTCTCTACGAAGTGTAAATATGCCATTCGAGCCCTTATATACTTGTCCCTCAACAGCAGCATATTCCGGAAAATCAATATCATCCATATAGGAGAAGCCCTGGATATCCCTGTTCCCTACCTCAGGAAAATTCTTCAGGACCTGGTGCCTAAAAATATTGTGTCTTCGACGAAGGGTCCCAACGGTGGTTTTTACATGACTGAAGAAAACAAGAATACGTCTTTGATGCGAGTTGTAGAAGTGATAGACGGTCTTCGATTTTTCGACACATGTGGGCTTGGACTGAGACAGTGTACAGAAAGTAATCCGTGCCCGTTCCACGATGATTACAAAGAGATTAAAGACAGGTTCAAAGGCATGCTGATCGATAAATCACTTGCCGATCTTGCCGCGGACATTAAAACCAGCAAAACCATCCTGGTCAACTGATGCTGATTTCCCTTCTTTAATGAAGCCCAATGGGTCAGTTTCTGGACCATATTCATCCATCACATTAATGGGTCTATATGTACATCATTCGGTTTCGTGGATTTTGTCGTTTACTACGTCGGTTCAATGGCATAAATAATTAACTGGAAGGCTACAAAATATTAGCCACTTCCAAGACAACAGAGGTCAAAATGAATTACTGGTTAGAATACAAAAATCGCGAATCAGGTTTTCGGTAGATAATGCTTCGTAGGTACAACCTACGAAGTGCGGTTAATGGTTCATTCATAATTCTGAATTATTAAATCAGTACCTATTTACTTATTATATTTATCATATATAAATACAATTCCAGGATAAATGCCTACCTATACCTCTTCTTTACCCAAAGACCTATTGGATCGTCTCAGCAAGCTTGCTGAGGAATTGAGGCTGCCCAAAAACAAGATCATTGAACGGGCACTTACCATTTACCTAAAAGAGATCGATAAAGCCGCTTATGTTAAGTCGTTCCAGCGGGCAAAAGGAGACAGAGATCTACTC
>JBFKOL010000508.1:0-2056 GCA_041628815.1 Saprospiraceae bacterium
AACTATTCTGACATCCGAATTGATCGGTCATCTCAAGCATGACTCGGGCTTGGCTCGGTGCCGGGCCAGTTGGAAGTAGAAACGCTTCTGCCGGATTTGTCTTGCCTCCTCTAATATTCCAACCATCACCAATTACTGACCAGTTGAATGAATACGGAGGTAAACCTCCCGGGGTGATCTTACTTTTTATCAAGGACTCAATACCTATAGGCATCCTCGGTGATCCTATTATCCGACATGACATATTTGTATTAATACCAAAGATTTGTGATGATTCTGACACATTTCCACATTTATCTACCGCACGCCATGTACGATGAACAAGAGGAACTTCACAAGTGCCGACGGTTTCATCTTCATAACTTAATGTCGCTCCCTCCGACCCAATACAACCTGCATATTCTACTCGTGGTCTGGGAATGTTATCCAGCAAATAGTTTTGAGCCGAAATAACATCAATAGGCACGGTCGTAATTCGAGGTCCTTCGTACACCGTAATGGTAATGGTAGACCTGCATGTATCTCCCAAGCAAATATTTAACACATCAAGAGTTTGACATATATAATTCGGATCGTTGGGAATTGGATTGGGCACGGGATTACCTTCTGCATCCCATATTTCAACTCCGGGACCAAATGGAATTCCAGATGCGGTACATGATGGTAATACTTCCAGTAAATAATCCGCTTCAGCGAAGTCCGTGCAACTGCTTATCGCCAATATCACATCTTCACAGATGAAGATTGCATTATCACCCTCATTAGCATAGATGGAATCCGCAAATAATATGAGGATGAAGGTCGAAACCATTTGAAAAGTAGTATTCAATTTCATGGTTAATACATTTTTTAGGTGAGGACTACTTGGTGCCAACACTTTAGTTTGACCCATTCGATCTTATCTCATTGAACCAATTAATTGTCCTTCCAAGCACAGATCATAATTGCTGTTCAAATAATTGCCGTATAAGCAAATATTCATTCAAAACAATAGATCAAGCAGTTCAAAAGAACATAGTCTTATTAAGATAAGCCGGTTAAAGTCGAAGAGCTACTAAGTTTTATTGGATGGCAGGTTTCTTGAGTGGTTGGTAAAACCTGAATACCGCAGCCAAACTAAAATTTTGAAATTGACATTTTATCAATTAAAAGTCATGTAAAATAATTGATGGCGTAAATGGAAGTAATTCATTCTTTTTCGCGACCTGCACATTTCAACTGTAAATAAAAATGCCAGCTATTTACCGTTTACATGCCCAAATCATTTGTCAGCGATTGATAATTGTTGATCATTGTTGTCCGGTGAATCGTCCAAAATGATTCTTAATTATCTATTTTTTGTAGAATTCTTTAAAGGTCTACGCAAAAAAGAATGAGATAGAGAAAACCTCTCCGGACGTATTTGATTACCATTCTGATCTCACGTATCTTATATGCCACAACCGAACGCAACAACTAGGAAATAAGACCCCTGCAAATGATCTCCAAGGCAAGTTCATCCTACAAGATCAAAAATTCATGGGTCATCTTGTGCGCGGCCCTTGTCTTGATTTTTTCTCACTACCATTCATTTTCCCAAGAAACCTCTTCCTGTTGGGTTGCATTGCCAGATATGCCTGTAGGGCATCAATATCATGCTGCCGTGGCTTCGGAAACGCACATATATGTCGTAGGAGGAACCGGTATGGGAGGACAACCTCCGCCTTTAGAGCGCTATGATCCCTTGACAGGTCAATGGGAAACATTGGCAAGTCCATCTATAACCCGGTATTTTCCTGGTGCAGCTTACCTCGACAATCGCATATATTTAATGGGAGGCGTGTCACTGGCAAACGAATCGTTGAGTGACATAGAGGTCTATGACATCGAAAAAGAGGCATGGCAAACGATTGAAAATATGCCATCCAAACGGGATCGTTTGGCTGCTGTAGTGATGGATCACAAGATCTATGTGATCGGTGGAATGCAGAATGAGATCAATGTAAGTATAGTAGAAGTCTTTGATCCAAAAACCAGTACCTGGGAGAAAGCTTCAGATCTTCCTTTTAGTGTGCAT
>JBFKOL010000509.1:0-2053 GCA_041628815.1 Saprospiraceae bacterium
CATTAATATAGTCTTCGACAAAATGACCTATTGGAGCCTTGTTCTTTCTGTATTTACTACCCGCCTTGGGATCCTTTATGGTGATAAAATCTGAAACTTTCATAGTTGGAAATATGTCATTTGAAATAATTTTAATCGATCTGGTCTAACTTTCCTGTGGCAATTATTATGAACTCATATTTGTTACGGTCGACCTAATTGTTTATACAGGGTTTAATCTTTGTTGTCAAATAAGAGGTTACACTCAAAATTATTTACTTCCCGATCGTTCTAACCTATTCAACCGCATGTTTTCTGTCCTGAAGGCAGGGAAGAATGGCGCGAGAAAATAAACCCTTATTACAAACCAAGCAAAGTTGTTTTCATTTAGGCTGGGGTCAATATGCCTTTCTACTTTTTTGTGTTTAGCTTTCAATCTACTCCAGTGCACACCGGGAGTAAGATGGTGAGCCGTATGGTATCCGTTATTGAGAAGAAGAAAGTTCAATATTTTTCCGGTCATATTCCTCGAATGGTTGTATTCTGACTCTTCGTCTGCATGGACATGTTGAATGTAATTAAATACCATGACGGTAAACAGGGAAACTTGTTGAGGAATAATGACATAGATGATGGCTTTTTGCCAGTCCAGAACAAGTGCTGCACCAACCCATAGTATCAGACTGAAAATTTGCAGCAGGTGAATAAAGAATTTACTCCTATTTGTTTTTCCCAGTTTCTTCAGGTAGAGGCCTACAGCTTTAAGCTGAAGCATGCCACTCATTGAAGGATAGGTCAGCAACGTTAAGAGATTGTTCTTCTCCGAAGCCATGTATGTTTTCGTATAATCCGGTTCTTTATTTATATGAACATGGTGGTTGGAGTTGTGCGTGGGTACCCAGGCGAAAACAGGGAATCCGTAAAATACGGTCAATACGTTGTCCATAGCGACATTCATCCATCTGTATTTCCAGATTGCAAGGTGTTGATGATTGTGTACGATTGTGGAGATGACTACTGCCATCAACAGTTGTAATGCATAAAGCATGATCCAGATACCCTTTGGTATTTGACCGCCGTAAATCCAGAGCGTGGGCAGGAGCAGGGCAGCCAGGCATAAAAACCCCAAAGAGCGGAGATCCTCATTGTATCTCAGCATATGTACGTAAATTTTATCGTCTTGGCTCTTGTCTTATTAGGAAAGAGTGAAAAATCTTAAATATCGGCGAACGGAGTGAACGATGAAAGTACAAAGAATATTTACATCATGATTGATCAAAATCACAAAGTCTCATCAAAAATAATCTTATGTCCATTTCCAAACCCTACCAAAAAGGGGAAGTAAAGTAGGTAGGCCATACCATTTGAAGAAAATGAATCACTTTGATCGCATAATGTGGGTATATGTTTTTTAGGAACATTACAACCGGGAAAATAGGATGGTGATCTAATAAATCGATAAGACCCTTAGCTATTCCGATAAAGCTACGAGTAAAGAGTGCTACCTTTGAAAAGGCTTTTAGGAACGGGTGGAATCATTCAAAACGAGGTAAACAAATAAAACTAATTTAACGAATTAAACTAAAGACCTATGCGTCCTTACATTCTGGCAGAATGCAACTGGAAAGACATCCGTTCCCGAAAAATCGAACTCGCCATATTGCCTTGGGGGGCTTGTGAAGCACACAACTATCACTTACCCTATGGTACGGATATCTATGAGGCGGATTTCATCGCGGCTGAAGCTGCCAGAAAGGCCTATGAAAAGGGTGCACGGATTGTAGTATTGCCCACCATTCCGTTTGGCGTTAATACAGGTCAAACTGACATTAAACTGGACATCAATATGCATCCAAGCACTCAACAGGCAATATTGCATGATGTCATCGAAGTACTGAACCGACAAGGTATCCGGAAATTACTCGTTTTCAATAGCCATGGCGGCAACCTGTTCAAGACGATGCTTCGCGAGTTGGGCGTGCAATTTCCCAAAATGTTCTTGTCGTCCTGTCATTGGTTCAAGGCCATGGACCGCAGGACCTATTTTGAGAACGACGGCGACCATGCAGAAGAG
>JBFKOL010000510.1:0-2041 GCA_041628815.1 Saprospiraceae bacterium
AATGGCTTTGGCGCGCTGATATCTTCTTGCATAATTCAATACCATCCCATACAAGGACTGGAACAGAACATTAAATGGGTCCAGTTGAATAGCTGATTCAATTTCTTCGATCGCTTCATCTTTTTTACCCAAGATGATCAACAAATGTGCGAAGTAGGCCTTTGCTATAGCCAGATTCGGATTGATTTTGAGAGCCCTTTCGAAAGATTTGTATCCTTTCTCCCAATCCCAATCGGTCCAGACACTCAGCGTTGCCCTGAAAAAATAGGAATCAGACAGGTTCTCATCCAAATCAATGGATTTGTACATATTTCTGTAAATGTGAGGCATTGCCACTTGTGGATTCACAAAACCCATTTGGGTCCTTCCCCCCCAGACTGCGGCCATCCCAATATAGGCGGGGGCAAACTTGGGATCTATATTGACAGCCTCAGAAAAGTACTCCAGCGATTTTTCCAGGTCCTTTCTTCTTAATTTGCCCCAATAAAACATGCCCTTCAGATAGGCTTCGTAAGCGCCTGGATTAACCTTGTCTGCTTGATCAAGCTGTGCAGATTCCGCAGGGGTCAATTTGGCCCCTATCTTGCCGGTAATATCCTTGACTACTTCGTGATACATGGCCAATACATCCTTCAATTCGCGATCATAGGATTGCGCCCATAGATGCTCCTCGACTTTTATGATTTTAATCAACTGAACCTGTATTCTAACTTTGTCTTCGTGCTTTAAAACGGTAGCCTCTACAACCGCATCTACTCCCAACTCTTCTCCGATCTGAGACATGGATAATGTCGATTCCCTGTATCGAAGAGTTGAAGTCCGTGAAATGACTCGAAGCGACTTAATATGGGATAATTCAGTGATCAGGGCATCGTGCATGCCGTCAACAAGATATTGCTGATCAGCATCTCCCGATAAACTTTGAAACGGTAAAACAGCAATGGCCTCAACCTTTTCTGAACCCATCAGCTCTTTTTTACGGCGCCTCGATGTCTTTGGAAAATCTTTATCAGCAATGGAGAAAGCGGCTATCGGCTTCCTGACATTCTTAAGGATAATTTCCCCGACTTCATCGAAAAGTATATCGCAATCTTTTTCTATGGCTTCATATACATTTTCGGATATAAAAACACCCCCTGGATCTGCAATAGATTGCAGTCTCGCAGCAATGTTTACACCATCACCAAAGACGTCATTGTTTTCTATGGTAACCTCACCGTAGTGAACACCAATTCTAAGCTTACACAACAATGATCTTGCGTCCAGCTGAATATCCCTGGCGCAAAATGTGGCTTCAATCGGCCTTTCAAAATGAGCCATAATACCATCGCCCATTTCTTTAATCAGCCAGCCTCTATGTTTGTCAATGTTCTTAATATGAATCGCCCTATTTCTTCGCAGTATTTTTAAAGCTTGCTTAGCATCAGCTGACATAATCCGGGTATAACCCACTATGTCGGTGAACATAATAGCGGCTAATTTTTTGTTAAAGGGTTTATTCATCACGTTGAAACTACGTGTACATCAGGTGCAACTTGAAATTAAGGTATTCACACCAATAATTGGCACCTGCCTGGTTGACGTACTGTCAAAAACGGGTCTACTTCCTGCGACCTGGATTCGGCCAATTTTCGAATAGATGACGTCACTCAAGATAGATTAAGGGAACACAGGGCTGAAAAGCTACACCAGGAATTATCAAATGAAAAATTGATTCTAAATTTCTAAAAATATCATAGCGAGGTTTGTAAATCAAGATTTCTAGTAACTGCCACAAACTATGCAACCAATGGATATTTTGAATTAATTCCTACCAGAGTTTTCCAATGCAGCCAACTCATCTTCAACAGATTCGATTAAATTGGTTACAAGAGCCGGATAAACGTCTACCGCCCTCTCCCTGTACCAGAAGTATTGGTTCTTTAAACTCCTCAAAAAGAACAGATATTCCTGATCACTTTTCAATTTTTCATAATCCAGCGGAACCATGGAATAAGTGAAATTTTGTGGTATAGGGTCGAGTTTGAACTTTTCGAAATCC
>JBFKOL010000511.1:0-2009 GCA_041628815.1 Saprospiraceae bacterium
CCCCATCGCCGAAGATCACCGTCACATTCCTGCCACGCGTCGAGAAGTCCAGCCCCATCGAGTGCATTTCCGCACCCACGAGCAGGACATTTTTGTACATACCGGTTTTGACAAACTGGTCTGCCACCGAAAGCCCGTAAATGAAGCCGGAGCATTGATTCCTGATGTCCAGGGCACCGACCTCGGTTTTTGTGATGCCCAACTCGCGCTGCAATAGAACACCACACCCAGGGAAAAAATAATCAGGGCTTAGTGTGGCAAAGATGATAAAGTCGACATCTTCCTTTGTGATGCCCGCACGCTCAATGGCGATTTCGGCAGCACGTGCACCCATCGTAGTCGTTGTTTCTTGGTGCTTTTGACCATACCTCCGTTCACGAATACCCGTCCGCTCCTGTATCCATTCATCCGAAGTATCCATGATTTTTGAGAGTTCATCATTCCTTACAACCCGTTCGGGGACATAATATCCCAGGCCGGCAATTTTGGTTCGTTTCATAGGCTTGTAAGATAATAAACAATACGAAAAAATGCATTGAGGATGCATATAAGATCAAGTTAAGTATCTTAGTCCAGAATTATGGAAAAATTGAAGAATGGTATAAAGGATTTCACTTATTATTTGTTCTCGCCGCTGGTCAACCTGTTGATGAAGGCTGGCGTTACGCCAAACATGGTCACAGTGGTCGGTTTTTCCCTCAATGTACTTTCTACGGTAGTCCTCATATACGGTGCCGAATACGGCGAACGGAACAACCATAAATACATCGCCTACGCCGGGATCATTATTCTATTGGGGGGGTTGATGGACATGCTGGACGGCCGACTGGCCAGAGTGAGCCAACAGGCGAAACCGTCCGGTGCACTCTTTGATTCCGTTATAGACCGGTACAGCGAACTGGTGATGTTTTTCGGCTTTTGCTACTACCTCGTCACCCAGGACTATCTCCTGACATCCATATTCTGCTTTATTGCCATGATCGGCTCTATTATGGTGAGCTACACTCGCGCGCGTGCAGAAGGACTCGGCATTAATGCCAGTGTAGGACTGATGCAACGTCCTGAACGCATTGTCCTGGTGTCATTTGCAGCTATTGCCTGCGGAGTGTTTTCATATTTTGCTGGGGGCGATTACACCTACGAAGTCGATTGGCTCCCTGTACCTTTTTTCGAGCCTATATCCGTATTCAGCTGGCCGGTCTTTTTCCTGGCCATATCCGCAAACATTACAGCGCTGAGGCGATTGACCTATGCTAAAAAAACACTTGAATCCAGTCACGACAATACGGCGAATTCGTGAGTAAATGATTTGCAGACTTTGAGTTTTGGCTTACCTTTAGGTCGCCATAAAAAACACATGACAACTGATCTTTCCAAATCGCAATACGATTATATCGGAGAAAAAGGCCTCCCGGAAGATTATCCCGTGCCTAATGAAATTGAATGCCTGCTTTTTTATATCCAACGTAACCTGAACAAGAATACAGTCGTCTACGAGCTCAACAAATATCCCAATGGACGAGTCAACCCCCACTATCCCATGCGGGTTTATTGGGTTCAGTATTCTGACGGAGGTGTTCAGGAAGAATTGAATTTTATCCAAAACAAACTGGCCTTTGGCTATACAACAGAACAAATCGATGCCAATACATTCGAGATCATCATGGTTTCCTACAAGGCTCTCAGGTTTTTCCTTGCCCAAGACAATGACGGCAGGCATCGCGTCATTACAACGATTAACGGCACACAATCCTACCTGAGCAATATATATGTTTATGCCAATGAACTGGGATTATTCCCGGATGTTAAATACTTTGAATTGTATGGCGAGACGGTGGACTCGAGATGTCCCTGTTATCAAAAAATTCTAATATAAATTATCGGCGGAGCGTTCATGGACAGGGCTACAAGAAGACTTCTCTTTTATTACGTCGTTTTTACAGTTGGCTACTGGTTGTGGTTTGGACTTGTGGTCCAAAACCACCCCAATCACATCATCTTTTATAGTC
>JBFKOL010000512.1:0-1984 GCA_041628815.1 Saprospiraceae bacterium
CCAAAAATCTCTTCGAGAATATCTTCCAAAGTAATGATGCCCGCGGTGCCACCAAACTCATCCACTACACACGCTATGGTCGATCCATCATTGATGAATCTCATCATCAGGTTCCGCACATTCATTGCCTCGGGTACGAACATGATGTCCCAGAACAGTTCCTGCAAATCACTGGGATTGTCCAGTAGCTGTTGATGATGCAGGTAGCCGATAACATTGTCCACATCACCATCGGTCACCAGGATGCGCGAAACCTTGCTGTCCCTAAACAATTGTATGACGTTTTCTATGGATTCGTTTTTTTCAAAATGGATGATCTCCGGCCGTGGAACCATACAGTCCCTGACCTTTAGCTGGTTGAGATGCAGTGCATTGGTAAATATCGCCGTATCAATATCTTCGTTAAAATCGGACAGGGTATCTTCCACAAAGTGCTGCAAATCGACACGCGTGAGTGCTTCGGACACTTTTTTGTCCGGTGATTTAATGAAGATACCAATCATGAGGTTGGTCAGTTTGATCATAAACCATGTAGGCAGCTTCAGGACGACCTTGAAAAATTTGAGCGGATAAGCCAGGAAGTAAAGTGCTTCATTGGCAAACAGCCTGAATATGGTCTTGGGGACAAATTCTCCGAAGACGAGTACCACCAATGTTATGATGATCGTATTGGTCAAGAGCAGCACTACCTCCGAACCCAGGTATTCTTGGTACAGTGGAGACAACAACTCGGTCATGAAATACGTGAAAATGACCAGGGCAATGTTATTCCCTACGAGCATGGAGCCTAAAAAGTCCTGTGGCCTGTCGTAAAATTTACCAAGAATCTGTCCACGCGAGGAGCCGTCTTCCCTTTTGATTTCTATACCCAACTTGTTGGCAGAAATGAAGGCAATTTCAGATCCGGAAAAGAAAGCCGACAGGAGCAGAGTAAATAAAATGGCGAGTATTAATACCAAAGGATTCGAATTCTACTGTTAAAGTTAATCAATTGCCGGGTCACAATCCTTCTGAAAGTTCGCTGTACTTCTTGCGACCGCTGAAATTGGTAATCTGAAAATTGGTGAAGTCAATGTTGGCTTTAAAGCCTGTACCGAAAAGTGTATCCCTCGTGGTGCCTTGGATCATCCGCATAAACTTTTTCGTTGTGATGGTCTTTTCCAATTCGTTCCAGGTCAACGCACTGGTCTCGAGGCGGTCACCGGTCTCGTTCTGCAATACGACGCTGTCGCGCAAGACCATGGTTCCTTCTGATGCTCTCCTCAGGGCATATTTTGCTGATACCCAAGAATTGACGCGCTTCTGATCGTCATAAAAATCTATGCGCAGCCCTTTTGGAAACTCTTCGACGACAACCCCCTGATCATCGTACTTTTCAAGGACAGGGCTGGATATCACGAATTTGATGATGGCTGAATCGGAATAGATCATCGTGACATCGAGCGCTATCTCTTTGTCAGGGTCCACTGAGGGGTCGCCGATAGGCCCCCGGTCCGAACAAGAAACCGAACCTATAAGGAGTACCAGGGCTAAAAGAAATCGATCCAACTTAGATACCATCATTTATTGAAACAGCGTAAACTCACCTGCAAAGTTAAGCACTTCACCATCTATAAACCTGATCTTTGCAGCCCATACATAAACACCGGACTGCACCTTTACCCCATTGTGCCTGCCGTCCCAGCCCAGAGCCAACAGGTCGTCGGGCAAAACATTTTCTACGTGGTAGAACTGGTTGCCCCAGCGGTCATACACAGATAGTGATTCTATCAACTCCGCGGCTACGTTGAGGTAAATGCGAAACCTGTCGTTACCCCTGCTGCTGGTCGGCATTACCGCTGTCGGGGCATACAAAGGCCTGGTCAGGCTAGTGAATAGTGTATAGGTATCTTCGGCCAGGCAACCGTCCTGGTCCTCAACAACCACCCTATAGGTTGTCTGGCCAGGAGGGACTACAGAAGGTGCAGGGCAGTCCGTACAACTC
>JBFKOL010000513.1:0-1974 GCA_041628815.1 Saprospiraceae bacterium
CGGTACCGTAACGGCTGCCAAATTTTGGCAGAGCGGACTGGTTGAGCATATTGGCGGGAATTCTCTGAATGGGAAACTTCGTCTCCTGGTCAAAAAGAAAATATATCTGACCACACGTGTAAGAAGAAAAAGGACGATCCACTAGCAACGCCACCTTCGGTGCCTTGAGCGGATGACTTTGCCTGGAAGCAAGGTCTCGACCTGACTCCATCCTGCCCGTGTGAGCACCGTTAATGATGACACCAGTTTTTTCTGCTATTTCTTTCATATCAATTTGCCAGGAGGAACTTTTGTCGAGGTTTCTGCCCAGCAAGACGATAATGGTGCCCGGACCATAGTCACGGCTGCCATCACTGAAACCTTCCTGGGCAACCCTTACCCGGTAATGTTTATCCCACAGCATTGACAAAGCACGCGGAGCGTTGCGCTGATTCCAGTCTATGAGGTAGGCATACTTTGCTTCCGGATCGATCACTTTTCCCTTTTCCGGCTCAATGACCGTTACCCTTGCCACATCGACAATGATGTTTTCTTCTGTTGAGTATCCCTCTAAATTATAGGCAAGAGGTGCCGACCACGTTGACATATCGTACATCACGGAGTCCTCGATAAATAGCTGGGGAGAAAGGACTGAATGTATGAAGAGGTGGCGCGGTTGATCAGTCTTTATGATGTAGGTTCCCTCCGGGAAACGTTTCGATATATGCCTGCCCGATCTGTATTCCAGTACTTCGCTGAGATCAGCCGCAGAAGCCAGGCGCTCTACCTCTACTTCGTTGCGAAGAAGCATCTGAATGACATCATCGGTGTACATATCGCCGTCCTCTATCAAATAGGCCTTGGTTGGTGATTTGGAGTTACGGTGGTCGGCTGCCTCATAGAAATAACGGTTGAACATCAACTTTTTCTCCACAGCCTTGTCGATCGTCGCTACCGATGTCGTATAATGATCCCATATTCGCTGCCGAAGCGTGAGTATATATCCGTCATCTGTCTCTATGGCACGGCTGGCACCACCTCCCTGCTCGGTCAGCATGCCAATGGCATTCATCACACTGGGCCACGATGATCCATAACCGGGATAGAAGAAGTCGAAGGCCTCACGCGTAAAATAGTTGACCTTGTTGGCATTAAGAGCGGCGATGTTTGCCCTTCCAATAGTATCTGAATAGGCTTCATAATTGTCGGGAAGAAGCTTGTTACGCGGTGTCGTACCTGGCATCGTAAAGTAATTGCTATTGTATCCTTGTTCATGATAGTCGGTATGTAGCTGCGGCTGCCACTTCAAATATTCTGCCGTATGGCCGCGAGATTCGGGATGAACACCCCAAATCCAGTCCCTATTGAGATCAAACCAGTAATGGTTGGTTCTTCCTCCCGGCCATGGTTCAAGGTGTTCCATATCCCTGGGTTCAGCTGCTGGAATCGATCTTTTGACTGATTCAAACCAATAGACAAACCTGTCCCTGCCATCGGGGTTGATGCAGATATAAAATATCAATATTGCATTGTCCAGTACCTTCATGGTCTGATCATCCTGTGCTGCCACATAGCGATAGGACACCTGCATGGCAGCTTCGGTACTCGAGGCCTCATTGCCATGAATATTGTACGAATAGGATACGAACACTGGCTTTTCGCGGATAATGGCTTCGGCCTCACCGGCAGAGACAGACCGTGGGTCACCAAGTTTGAGATTGCGTCTTCTTATATCCTCGATCTGTGCATGGTTTTTAGGAGAAGTAATAACAACGTTGTACAATTTTCTCCCTTCATAGGTAGTGCCATAATGATTGATGGTCATCCTGTCAGACCGTTCTGCCAGATACAGGAAATATTGCACTACATGGGCATAGAGGGTGAAGGATTCCCCCAATTTATAACCGAGAAAGTCCTCCGGAGATTTGATTTCAGCATCGTAAACCAGGTCAGCGTCGAAATCAAATCTTTCGGGAATGAGATCTACCTGTGCCC
>JBFKOL010000514.1:0-1956 GCA_041628815.1 Saprospiraceae bacterium
GGTTGCGCCATCATTTTTCAAACCCTGGAATGCAATTGTGAATGTTTCAGCCTTGCATGCCATTTTTGTGACGGGAGCCATGACCGAAAGTGCAGCCTCTTTTTCCCTGTACCCGGACCAACTGCCGCCTTCATGTGTGTAGAAGTTCACAGTCCATTTTTCCATGCCGGGCTTTGTAAGGATGACATATTTGCCTTCTTTCAAAGCACTGCCATTGACAGTCACATCATCGCCAAATTCAATGCTTGTCGGTGCATTGGCACCTGTTCGCCACCATTCACCGTAAGGCACGAGATCACCGAAGATAGCCCTGTCCTTAACACCCGGGGCGGAATACTCCACGGTGACATCAGTCAGGCCAACGGTCTGCATCAACTTAACAGATGGACTGGCAGCCGGAGTCCTGATTTGAGAAAATCCTGAATATGCGAGAAATAAACAAACGAGAAGTAATAAATTTTTCATACGTCAAATATTTTTATTATTTCCCGCAAATGTATAAATAGTTATTATTTTAATCCATACATATTTGATTTAGAATTATTCATCCATCCCTGAAAAGGGGCAAATCTGCTATGCGCAACTTCACGCCCTTCCTCTTTTTAATCACCGCCGCGGCCATTCTTGCAGCGGGAGTGCTATATTATCCGAAGTGGAAGCAGAATAAAACTGAGGCTGCAATCAGTTGGGATGTCTCCGGCTACTACCTCTATTTGCCGGCCGCATTTATCTACAATGACATCAAACAGGTCGGCTTCCTTGAAAAAATTATTGACCAATACCAACCCACGCCGGATCCCCAGCAGGTCTTCCGCCACGAAAGCGGGAACAGGGTGATGAAATATTCACTGGGACAAGCCATACACCTCGCTCCATGGTTTTTCCTGGGGCACATCATCGCTTCCAACAGCAGCATCCACCCTGCTGACGGATTTTCCACACCCTACCAATTTGCGATTGGCACAGGCTCCCTGCTTTACGCGCTCTTTGGTCTCTATTTTTTAATAATCATCCTCCGCGATTACTTTAATGATACTGGTACCGCCCTATCAGTCCTGTCGGTCGTTCTGGGTTCTAATTTCCTCGAATACGGGGCCATCAGTTCGGCCATGACCCACAGCACTTTATTCACAAATTATTGCCTTTTGATTTTCTTCACCATCCGCTTTTATCGAAAACCCGGATGGGGCAAGGCTTTTCTCATTGGCCTTCTGGTGGGCTTAAACGCGCTGACCCGGCCGACAGAAATTATTGCCTTGCTTATTCCCGTTCTTTGGAACATCCGGCCGGGCTTTGGACTGGACATGATCGGACGTTTGTATCTCTTCAAAAAACACTGGTGGAAGATGTTGCTGGCTATCATAACAACAAGCGCAATCGGTTTCTTGCAACTCGGGTACTGGAAATATGTCTCTGGTGACTGGTTTGTATACAGCTACCAGGACCAGGGCTTCAGTTGGTTGAAACCGCACATCATGGATGGATTGTTCAGCTACAAAAGCGGCTGGCTGACCTATTCGCCGGTCATGATCTTCGCACTCATGGGTTTTTATCACCTCTATAAGAATTACAGGCATCTTTTTCTAGCTTGCTTTGCATTCACAGTCATGTTCATTTACATCGCCTTTGCATGGGATATCTGGTGGTACGGCGGGGCTCTTGGTCAGCGCGCTATGGTCCAGTGTTATCCCATATTGGCCTTCCCGATGGCGGCATTTTACGAAGCAGTATTCAAACGTAAATATTGGAGAATACCTGTAAGCATGTTCCTTGGGTTATGCATCGTTTACAACATCTGGCTGACACACCAGGCACACAAAGGAGGTCTGTTGCGCCCTGGTCAAATGACAAAAGCCTATTTCTTCCATATCCTCGGGAAAAAGGAGATCTCGAAAGAGGCGCACAAACTGCTTGACACGCGGCATATCTATACAAAACCATTGGTACGGCCTGTCA
>JBFKOL010000515.1:0-1951 GCA_041628815.1 Saprospiraceae bacterium
AGGAAGTCGTGAACGATCGCCACGGTATCGGTCACTGACATAGCGGATCGTCGTATCGTCAGGGGCTATCAGTCCGCCACGGGCACCCATTTCAATACTCATGTTACAAATGGTCATCCTTGCTTCCATCGAAAGATTTCTGATAGCGGATCCGGCATACTCTACAAAGTGTCCCGTCGCCCCACCGGTACCCAATTTGGAGATGATATAAAGGATGATGTCTTTGGAAAACACCCCTTTACCTAGTTCTCCTTCAACCGTAATTCTCATGTTTTTGGGCTTTTTCAGGACGAGACATTGTGATGCCAGCACCTGCTCAACCTGGGAGGTGCCGATCCCAAATGCTATGCTTCCAAATGCGCCGTGCGTCGAAGTATGGCTGTCTCCACAGACAATGGTCATCCCAGGTCGCGTATAGCCCAGCTCGGGCCCTATGATGTGCACAATACCCTGGTTTTGATGTCCCAGGCCAAAGAGTTCGACACCAAATTCCTGGCAATTCTCAGTAAGTTTTTGCACCTGACGACGCGAAAGTGGTTCTCTAATGGGCAAATGCTGGTTCCAGGTAGGTACGTTGTGGTCGGCAGTGGCGAGATTTTTCTCTCGCCGGAAGACCGGTAAATTTCTTTGGCGCAGTCCGTCAAATGCCTGAGGACTGGTGACTTCGTGAAGAAATTGGTGATCGATATAAATGACCTCTGCTCCTTCTACTTCATGTACCCTGTGGGTATCCCAAATTTTGTCAAACAATGTGCTTCCCATGACTCTTAATAAGTTCTAATTCTTTCTTCAATGGTGTTTTGGATCCAGGAAGAGGATTTTTTCAGGTTACAGGCATTTGGATAGAGTTCCAGATAATGGCAAGGTCATCGTTTTCGACCTGTTTTTTCCTGTCGGCGATTTCCAAAAAACTTTGATAGGCCGAGTCCAGTTCGCGTTTGGTAAGATTGATGCCCATCTGCTTGAATCGGAATGCAAGTGCAGCGCGTCCACTTCTCGCCGTCAATACAATAGAAGAATGGTCTACTCCGACTTCTCTGGGATCAATGATCTCATAGGTTTCGCGACTCTTTATGACGCCGTCCTGGTGTATCCCTGAAGAGTGTGCGAATGCATTTTCACCTACTATGGCTTTGTTGGCCTGGACGCTCATGCCCATTTCGTGTGCCACCTCTCGGCTCACGGGGTTGAGCAACTGTGTGCGTATGCCCGTTTCAAAGCGATGGCCAAGGCGGTGCTTCAAGATCATGACCACTTCCTCCATCGATGTATTACCCGCTCTTTCACCTATCCCATTTACCGTACATTCCACCTGCAATGCACCATTCATTACACCTGCTATGGAATTGGCAGTGGCCAGGCCCAGGTCGTTATGGCAATGACAGGATACTGTTGCCTTGTGAATGCCTTTTACATTCTCCAGAAGGTACCTGATCTTTGCTCCATACTCCTCCGGGAGACAATATCCCGTGGTATCAGGGATATTCAGAACGGTGGCGCCGGCATTTACTGCGACCTGTATCACCTTGGCAAGGAATTCATTATCTGTCCGACCTGCATCTTCGGCGTAAAACTCGACATCTTCCACAAGGGATTTCGCGAGTTTAACCGCTCCCTCAGCGCGCTCGAGGATCTTGGCACGCGTCGTTCTCAATTTGTCAAATACGTGTGAATCCGACGTCCCAATGCCTGTATGTATCCGGGGTTTCTTGGCAAATTTCAATGCGTCAGCTGCTACCCTGATATCCTTTTCAACGGCCCTTGACAGACCACAGACTGTCGTTGTTTTCAGCAACTTGCTGATCTCCTCCACCGAGCGGAAGTCGCCGGGACTCGATATGGGGAATCCAGCTTCCAACACATCCACGCCTAGTTCTTCCAGCCTTGCAGCCAAACGCAATTTCTGATCCCGGTCCAGTTTGCATCCTGGCACCTGTTCTCCATCGCGCAG
>JBFKOL010000516.1:0-1873 GCA_041628815.1 Saprospiraceae bacterium
ATACGGAGATATACCAAAGAGGACATTGAAAAAATAGAAATTGTTTACGACCTTTTAAAAACCAGGGGTTTCACAATCGAAGGAGCCAGGAAGGAGTTAAAGAAACCAAGCAAAAAGGCCTCATCTATTGACAATCAATTGAAGTCAAAACTGGTCTCGCTCCGTGAAAAATTAAAGAATATTCGCACATCGTTGGACCTGAAGTCCTGATCTATCTCTCAATAGGCGATTCTCGTTATTTATTAACTTGACCTGAAAAAATCCCATCACCTAAAGATTGACTACATGCTCTCAAGATCTGCCTCAAATGCATCGATGGCATTGCCTTTTGCATCGTCTTTCGGCATTCATTACCAACATTCCCTGATGTCAACTATTTCAGTGGCTTGCTGAAGGTCCGAATCATCGTTGGAAGCTATTATTATGGTGCGGCCTTTTTTATTTTGCTCCAACAACTCCTGAAACCACCTTTTCGCTTCTCCATCTAAATAAGACCCTGGCTCATCGAGGAGAAGTAACGAAGATTCTACCAATAATGCAGTGGCTAGGCCATACTTCTGGAACTGTCCTGAAGAGAGATTACCGAGGCTCATGTTGAAGGATACATCAATGTCCAGATGCTGTAAAAATTCGGTGGGTGCCATACCACCCCTTAAGGCTTTGAATTTGGAAATGAATGTGATCATTTCTTGCATGGTAAGCTGTTTTTGCATGGTGACATAAGGCGCCGACATGGAAAGCTGACGATAGATATCATCACGGTGGATGACCTTGCCATTCAATTCATAGCGAATTTTACCTTTTGTAGGGGTAAGGTATCCAGCTATTATCTTGAGAAGCGTTGACTTGCCAGATCCATTCGGACCGATGAGGCCATATACATGATCGCTTTGGAATCCTATGGAGCAATTCCTGATTATCCAGCGTTCGGTATAACGCTTTGAGATCTTGTTTAGCGTTACCCTCATTAAACAACGGTAGTTTTGAAACCCCTTATCAGACCTCGTATGGAAGTATTTACAAATTCAAGGATTTGATCTTTTTCGCTGCTTTCGGGTAAGGATGCCTCTATTTCAGCTATCGCATATTTAATGTTGTCATGTCTCACAAACAAAATGCGGTATACATCTTTGATCCGATTGATTGCCTCCAGATCGAAACCATTGCGTTTCAAACCTACAGAGTTGATACCCGTGTAAGCAAGAGGCTCTCTAGCTGCTTTAACAAAAGGCGGAACGTCTTTTCTCACGAGTGTTCCTCCACCAATGAAGCTGAAATCACCGACCCTGACGAACTGATGGATGGCAGACATTCCTCCGACAATGGCATGATGGCCGATGCTTACATGACCTGCCATATGAACTGCGTTGGCTACAACAGCACCACGCTCGATATAGCAGTCGTGTGCCACATGGGAATACGCCATGATCAATACATTTTTTCCTATAAAGGTCTTTCCTGTAGCAGCAGTACCCCTGTTGACCGTGCAATATTCCCTTACCGTGACTCCGTCTTCTAGTTGTACCAGGGTCTCTTCACCCTCGTATTTCAAGTCCTGCGGTGCTCCCCCGATTACGGCACCGGGATAAATTTTACATGCGTTGCCTATCCTTGTCCCGGGCATTATAATTGCGTGCGACGCAATCCAGGTATTATCGCCGATTATAACATTTTCTCCTACCGATGCAAATGGTTCAATCCTGACATTATTCCCCAAAGAAGCGTCGGGATGAACCAGGGCCAACGGACTAAAACTCATTTCAAAGTGGTTCTATCTATGATTTGCGCGGTGAGTTCTCCTTCTGAAACGATGTGGTTCCCCACGTAAGCTGTACCCTGCATATGAACAATTCCCCTGCGTATGGGACTCAAT
>JBFKOL010000517.1:0-1856 GCA_041628815.1 Saprospiraceae bacterium
CACCTGTCCTTGCAGGTGACTGATCGTAAAAATAACGATCCAACATGCTAAAATAATTTCCTTCATTAATTTGAGCAATCCATTTTGACAAGAACGAAATTCGACCTCAAAAAGTTAATATTCAAGTAAAATATTTTAAAATTATTTTAATGAAATTCTAAAGCTATCCACCAGACATCCTCGATACCATCACCATACATTTTATTTTATCCTTATTTTCAACGCATTGATGATCTGATATCCCTGCCATAGGGCGAACTATTTTTCCAATGCCGAATTGTCCCATTTTCATATTATGGATTGTTCTGTCTCTCTCACTTTGTGAAGAAGAACATTACCGGCTTGGAGACAGAAGACTGACAGATCCCGGAATTTACCCCGGCATTATAAAATCCGTTGAAGGGTATGACAGCATTGTCCACCTCACTCCTGAAAAGACTACGACCATCACTGTCTCAATACAGGCATCAATATTAAAAGGAGATCCCTATACGGTCGGTAACCAACCCTACTCCAAACCGGGAGAATACAGAATTCGGACCATAACCGATGAAGGGTGCATTGCTTTTGTCTATCTTGTATTGAGCAATTACAATGTGTACTGGCCCAATGCCTTTTCGGAGCATTGGTCAAAACTGTATAAAGCACATGTATCTACTCGGATATGATATCGGAAGTTCGTCGATAAAAGTCGCCCTGGTCACGGTTGACACACGGGAGGTGGTAGGTATCGAACAATTTCCCAATGAGGAAATGCCCATTATGAGTCATAATTCGGGGTGGGCCGAACAGGATCCGGAAATGTGGTGGAAAGCTGTCATTCATGCGACAAAGTCCTTGCTCTTTTCAACACAGACCCGGCCTGATAAAATTGCCGCAATTGGCATCGCCTACCAAATGCACGGCCTGGTCATTGTGGATAAATCTCACACCGTGTTGAGACCTTCGATCATTTGGTGCGACAGCCGGGCAGTGGGTGTTGGGGAACAGGCGCTTGAAGCACTGTCACCGGAATACTGCTTTGGCCATTGCCTCAATGCCCCGGGTAATTTTACCGCCTCCAAGATGAAATGGGTCATTGACAATGAACCTGCCATATTGGACAAGGCCTATAAATTCATGCTGCCCGGTGACTATATTGCCATGAAAATGACGGGCGAGATCCGGACCACCATATCAGGATTGTCTGAGGGCATCCTTTGGGATTTCAAAACTGACGATATTGCTCTCCCGGTGCTAAATCATTTTGGGATCCATCCGGATCAAGTTCCTGGAATTTGCGAAACCTTTGAAAGGCAGGGAATGTTAACCCGGGCTTCGGCAGACCTGCTCGGCTTAAAACAAAACACCCCCGTCACTTACCGGTCCGGCGATCAACCCAACAATGCTATGGCCCTTGGTGTCATCCACCCGGGACAAGTGGCGGGCACAGGGGGCACTTCAGGCGTTCTTTACGGCATTACAGACAAGCTGATCAGCGATGATCAATCCAGGATCAATACATTTGCTCACGTCAATCATACATCTTCATATCCCCGGCTCGGTTTGCTCCTGTGCATCAATGGCGCCGGCATCCAATATGCCTGGCTAAACCATCAAGTCGGCAGGTCTGGACTTTCATATGATGACATGGAAAAGGCCGCATCCTCTATTCCAATCGGCAGCGATGGCCTGCGTATCCTGCCTTTCGGAAATGGCGCTGAACGCATGCTCCTGAACAGGGATATCGGAGCACACATGATCGGCATACAGTTTAACCGCCATCATACAGCCCACTTGTATCGTGCTGCCCTGGAAGGCATCGCATTTTCTTTTGTCAAAGGTTTTGACACACTTAAAAACCTGGGCATGCACCC
>JBFKOL010000518.1:0-1828 GCA_041628815.1 Saprospiraceae bacterium
AACGGAGGAGTCAGTGGCGGCCCTGAGAAAGTCGTGGCTGTCTGGAAATACGTGGTCGACCGGTTCAGGGCCATTGGAGCTGACAACGTCAAATGGTTGTGGGTGCCCCACGGTCCTTCGACGGACAGGTCGGAAGAACCCTGGAATCGTGTCTCCAACTACTGGCCGGGCGATGCATATGTTGACTGGATTGGTCTTGACGGTTACAACTTCTACCCTGTCGACCCATGGGGTGGAGAACGCCCTCTACGCGACTTTGACAATTGTTTCAGGGAACTCTACGACGATTGTGCCGTTCTCGGAGACCAACCCATGATGATCGCTGAATTCGGAACCGGTGAATTCACCAAGGACGGTTTTGACAAAGCGGCATGGATTGCCGATGCCTTCCAAAAGATCAAAACCGAATACCCCAGGCTGAAGATCTTTACATGGTTCAATATCAACAAGGAGTTGGACTGGCGCGTCAATTCTTCACCGGAGGCTCTCCGAGCATTTAAGACTGCCATGTCAGACCCCTATTTCAAAGGACCCGTTCATTAGCAACCCTTATTCTGAACAACTCATTTTCATAAAAGGTGGCAGTAACATTCAAGAACCCATCATCGCTTCGTAAATGAAATTCAACCGATACACAAAAGATACCCCATTCGTTTCAGAAATTGGCCTAGGAGCGTGGCAACTGGGTGAAAGTTCAGATTGGAAATCTATGTCCGAGAAGGATGCCATAGACATGGTCCGTAAAGCACTTGATTACGGGATCAATTTTTTTGATACGGCACCGAACTACGGAAATGGCACCAGCGAAACAAGGTTGGGCAAAGCACTTCGGCATGTTGACAGGGAAAAAGTCGTGATGAATACCAAGTTCGGTCACACCGACTCGGGAGATACGAATTACAATGCAGGATACATCCGCAATTCGTTGGAAGGAAGCCTGAAAAGACTCCAGACAGACTACGTCGATTCGTTGATCATACACAACCCGCCTTTCGAATGCCTCGATGGGAACAAGAACCCACATTACGATATCCTGGACCAATTGAAAGAAGAAGGAAAGATCAAGGCTTATGGTGCCTCTCTGGATACGTACGATGAAATGAAATTGTTGATGGAAACCACACAGTCCGAGGTGATCGAAGCTTTCTTTAACATCCTTCACCAGGATGCAGCTAGGGCATTCCCCATGGCTCAAGAAAAACAGGTGGGCATCATTGTCAAAATTCCGCTGGATTCCGGTTGGCTTTCCGGGAAATACAATGAGCAAAGCGCTTTTCACGGTATCAGGAGTCGATGGTCCCGATCCGATATTTCTACCAGGTACAGATTGGTAGAAAAAGTGCAGCATATCATAGGCGAAGAGCGAGATCTGCCCCAAACGGCCATTGCCTTCTGCCTGGCCCATGATGCGGTATCGACCGTCATTCCAGGTAATACTTCCATCGCTCAACTCCAACAAAACCTGGGTAGTATCGAAAAGTCTATTTCAAAAGAACTTGTGGAGTCTTTAAAGCAGTTTTACCAAGATGAGGTAATGGAATTGAATATACCATGGTGACGGGATCATTACTTACTGTATTAAAAGTTTGGTCGCTCATGTGACATGGATATAATCATCATATTATGTAAATGATGCCTGGCAAGAAGGCGTTTCTTTGGACTCAACTGCAAGCATTATATAGACTCGATAAAAACGTTTAAATAGTTTCAAAATATTCACATTGTATTTGGACGATCTTGTTAATTTATCAACTATCGCGAGACAATTGTGCATTAACTGTATTCAGTTACTTCGCAGCTCTTATATTAGCAATTCAGCCAAATGCGG
>JBFKOL010000519.1:0-1709 GCA_041628815.1 Saprospiraceae bacterium
CTTCCTTCTTCCATGGTGTATTATCGTTATTTATACCGGCTATGATTATGCGCAAAGCGCATTCGTCATTGGAGAATCATCCCCTGATCCAGGGGGTTTGCCTGGAAGATATGTGATCAAAGCTGCTATCCCATTGGGATTTTTATTGCTTTTTCTCCAGGGATTGGCCATGATATTAAGGCAGTATTCTGAACTAAGCCGGAAAATGTAGACGATGTCGGTTGAGATTATTGCCATCATATTATTCATCAGCGTTCTTATCCTTATACTTTACGGTTTCCCGGTGGCATTTACACTGGCGGGCATATCGGTAATTTATGCCATTTGTTTCCTTGACCCATCAAGTTTTTCAGCCTTGCCATCAAGGATCATGGGCGTCATGAGCAATTATGTTTTAATGGCAGTGCCATTGTTCGTGTTTATGGGTATAATGCTCGAAAAATCAGGCCTTGCGGAAAGCCTTCTTGAGACTATGGCCATGTTGTTCGGCCAAATGAAAGGAGGACTTGCCATCTCTGTCGTCATAGTGGGCGCTCTTCTCGCCGCATCTACCGGTATTGTTGGTGCCACAGTGATCACGATGGGTCTCATCAGTCTTCCAACCATGCTCAGGCGTGGGTACCAGGCAGAGTTGGCAACAGGCACGATCGCTTCATCCGGCACTCTTGGGCAGATCATACCGCCTTCAGTCGTCCTTGTTTTATTGGGTAGTGTGCTCAATGTTTCTGTCGGCGATCTGTTCAAAGCAGCGGTCATACCTGGGCTTCTCCTGGTGATGGCTTATATCGTGTATATTGCTATATTTTCTTTCCTGAATCCGGGGAAGGCTCCTTCCATATCGTCATCAGAAATCGAGACATTCAGGAAGCACAACTTCGTGGCAAAGGTCGTCAAGGCATTTGTCTTCCCGATGCTTTTGATCACCGCTGTTCTTGGGTCCATATTTATCGGGATCGCATCACCTACTGAGGCTGCAGCTGTAGGGGCACTGGGAGCGACAATACTGACCATGATCCAGGGACGATTCAGCCTCAATGTCCTCAAGGAGGTCAGTGTGGAGACGACCCACCTGACAACGATGGTCTTTCTCATCCTTTTGGGAGCGACGACATTTTCATTTGTATTCAGGGAAATGGGTGGAGACACCTACTTGATCGATGCGATTTCGGAATCTGATCTGTCGCCCAATGTCTTCCTCCTATTTGTCATGCTTGTGGTTTTCATCGCCGGGTTCTTTATCGATTTTATTGAGATCATCTTTATCATTGTTCCCGTTGTGGCGCCTATTTTTGTTGTTTACGACATTGACCTGATATGGATTGGCATTTTATTGGCCTTAAATCTTCAGACTTCGTTTCTAACGCCACCGTTTGGGTTTTCACTTTTTTATCTCAAAGGAGTGGTTCCTGAAGGTGTGACGACATGGCAGATTTACAGGGGCATACTTCCCTTCCTCATCATCCAGGTGTTTTTTCTTTTACTCGTCATCTTTTTCCCTGAATTGGTATATTTTCTGTTCTAGGACTGGATTCCTTCAAAATACATGCGCTCGGAGTTGTCTGACCAACGACTGATGTTTTTTTGAAATTGGCTGTAGGAGGCATACACTTTTTGGGCGTTCTGATCTGAGGCGACGAGATCATTGATGGCATCTTTGGCATATAAGCGTAGAGTGTCCAGAATATCACGTGAAAGTTTTCGGATTGAAA
>JBFKOL010000520.1:0-1632 GCA_041628815.1 Saprospiraceae bacterium
GCCTCAATTACCGTTTTTCACAAGCGACTTCGACAAGGCCGACGCCATTGCGATCAGCCTCGGCGTCATGATGTGGAATACTCACCGCCTCATCGACCGTTACGCGGTCGGTAACGAAGAGCATTTCGACGAGGATACCATCATCCATGAACTGTTTTGCTTTAATGCCCAAGGGTGTATTATGACCTATTTCGTACCTGAAAAGATCCCCTGTGGAAATATGGGTCAGTCCATATTTTTTAACCAATTTTGCAGCCTGTGTGCCTTTACCAGATCCCGGGGGACCAAATAAAACCAAATTTATCATCATGTTTTTTCGCTTATAAAAGAATGAAAGGATTTTCTTTAAATAATTCAGGATCACCATTTTAAATATATTTAATTGAATACAGTTCTTGCAAATGCGATTTTCGGGTTCCAGTATGCTGAGTGCAATATGTCTTCACGAATCACACCCCTTGATGTCGTGGCATGAACAACTTCAAGGCGACTTCGACCATTTTCGATGATGATAGCGACGTGGTTGATCCGTCCGTTTCTCCTGAAAAACAGCAAATCACCTTTTCTGGCCTCTGCCAGACTGGTTTGCTTGCCTTGTCTGGCCTGAAGTTGAGAACTTGCGTCAAGCTTGAAAGAAGACAAACCAAAGACATAGGCAGTAAATCCAGAACAATCAAAGCCCTTAGGGCTTTTACCTCCATACCTATATTTTGAACCTATGAGCGATAGGGCATTGCTGGCAACAGAATGTCGAACAGAACTTTCGCCAGTATTTGAAAGATTCCTTGATGGTGCACATGAAATTAAAATTGATAAAATCGCAAATACAAGCAGCGAAAATGATTTTGTGCCGTTCTTTAAGAAAAGAATCTCCAGAGAAAAAAAGTTAGGTTAGTTAATAGATTTGAAAAACAGCCTGGGCCATTCCCGGGCTTTTTTCTTTGGCACGGATATCGTGCAAAACAGTGATTGATTAATCGTCGGATTCAGTCTCTTCTCGTTCGCCTTCAGCCTCTCCTTCCTCGCCTTCTTCCAATGCCTGCTTGGCTTCTGCGCTCTTCAGAGCTCTTGGTGTTTCAACATTCGCCACCGGAATATTCAAATTATTCATAATCTCCATATCCGGTCCAATCTCGATGTCCTTGACCCTTACGGCATGTCCCAATTTCAGCTCTGAAATATCTATGAACAATTCATCGACCAGTGATTCCGGAGTGGTTTTGACTTTGACCTTGCGCATCTGCTGGACAAAGATGCCTCCATTTTTAACGCCTGGTGAAACGCCTTTAAAACGCACAGGAATTTCCACGTTGACTTTTTTACCTGGTGTAAGTGACAGAAAATCTACATGCACAATCTCCTCTGTTACCGGATGAAACTGGATTTCCTTGATAAATCCCGCATATGTCTTGCCGTCTAATTCAATGTCAGCAGCTTTGAAATCCGGTGTATAGACCAAATTCTTGATTTCGTTATGCGTGACCGAAAAATGATGGATTTTATCTCCCCCATACAAAACTGCAGGAATTCTCTTGGATCTGCGAATTTCACGTGCCCCACCCTTTCCAAATGAAGTTCTGGGTTCGCTGGATACTTTTATTTTTTGCATAACTGGTCTGTGTTTTTACAAAA
>JBFKOL010000521.1:0-1562 GCA_041628815.1 Saprospiraceae bacterium
CAAGAGCTCGCTTGGCGCAGTGGATGGAGAAAAGGGTATTAGGACGAGCCTGAGAACATCCACAGCATACACCAAAGGCAACTTGTTTCCGAGTATCATTGGCAGTTTCGATTATGGCATTCAACTACCAGGCAAACATATGTCCCTATGGCTGCGGAATTCTGCTGGGTACTCCTATTCTGATGACTTCAATCCATTTACACGGTACAGTTTTGCATCATTTGGAAACAACTATATCGATTATTCGGCGTCCAGGCAATACCGCTATACCTTTGCATTCCCGGGGCTGGAATTTGATGCGCCGAAAGTCATCGTCGCGAAGGAATTTGTAAAGAGTATGGCGGAAGTGGTTCTCCCGCCTCTTCGCTATCGTAAATTGGGAACTTTTAATTTCTATGCAAATTGGTCACAGTTGTCTTTCTTCGCATCGGGCTTGATGACAAATGATAATTTGACGGGCTCTAACAAATTTGCAAACCTGGGACTGCAAATCGATACCCGTATGGTCATGTTCTCATTATTGCCTGTAACCCTTTCTCTGGGATATGCCAATGCATGGGATCTCGATAGGCGTGAAAGATACGGCGAATGGATGATTTCTTTAAAACTTCTGAGATAATCCGATCTCCATGGTCTTTTCTGTAATGGATATCATATTAGTGCTCCTTTCGTTTGCCCCGGGATTGATCATAGTTTTTTTTATCTATTACCAGGATATTCACGAGCCTGAACCACTTCCACTTGTTCTATTTAGCCTTGGTCTTGGGGTCATCAGCCTGGTTATCACTTATGGCATCGATTACATACTCTACGATCATATCAGAGTTTCTGATGACACGGTTGTGAGTGCTGCCTTTCACGCTTTTGTACTCGTTGCTTGTGTTGAAGAAGGCAGTAAGTTCTTTTTTCTGAGAGCATTTCTATTCAGGAGTCAATATTTCAACGAACCGTTTGACGGGATTGTTTACTCGGTTATGATCGGAATGGGTTTTGCCATGACGGAAAATGTCTTTTATGTATTCGAAGGTGGGGTAGGCACAGCTATTGTCAGGATGTTCACTGCTGTACCTGCACATGCGGCATTTGGTGTTGTTATGGGCTTTTTCCTTGGGAAATCATGTATGATCAAAAAGAATGATTTCAAATTCAGCTTTATAGGTGTATTGGCAGCTATACTGATGCATGGGATCTATGATTTTTTCCTTTTCTTATCTTTTGTACCAGGCATTTGGGCCGGAGCATTTATTTCTCTTATCATAGGTATTTACTATGGATATGCGGCCATCAGGATTCACCAGGAAGCTTCTCCTTTTCAGCCTGACATTGATGACGACGAAATTGTCATGTACACAGATTAAGGGCACTAAATGCAGAATATACCGAAGGCTCAATCATGGGGATGAGCACTTTAAAATGTAAAACCCAACTGAAGACCCAATTTGGGCTTGACACCTGTGTATTCGATGTCAAAGACACCATAAGACCCGTAGTAGTAATCTATGGTATCTACATCTTCAATCGTATCTGTAAAATCAGAATATCTGACACCTCCGCCAACATAA